>NZ_JCAXDT010000029.1:0-203 GCF_059759215.1 Glutamicibacter sp. GQ173 | reverse complement strand
CCTGACGACGACTGCTGTTGTACCAATCGATATACGCCTCAATCTCCACCTTGAGCTCCGCAAAATCCGCGAAATACTCTCCATGAAACATCTCTGACTTGAGATGTCCAAAGAAATTCTCCATGACCGAGTTGTCGAAGCAATTGCCTTTACGAGACATGGACTGCACCGCGCCATGCTCCACTAACAAGGTCTTCCACGAT
>NZ_JCAXDT010000028.1:0-217 GCF_059759215.1 Glutamicibacter sp. GQ173 | reverse complement strand
CCTTGGGTTCTTGCGGTGATTGCAACACTTAATGAATGAGTGTTGACATGGCGAAGTATTCAATCCTTTTCCGGCCGGATCTACTGCAGGTCTTTTGGGCAGGGATGCAGGCTGGTGATTTCATCACCGATGCCGTGGTTCCGATCAATACCAGCAGGCGTACGGGTCGCACAGTCTTAGCCGCTGCCGGTGGCGTCCGACCTCGCCGCGGCAGGAA
>NZ_JCAXDT010000027.1:0-238 GCF_059759215.1 Glutamicibacter sp. GQ173 | reverse complement strand
TGGTGGGCGAGGGCTGCCTGGTGGTAGCGCAGGGAGGAGATGACGTTTTCCAGGCGGGCGATGCCGGCGAGGGATTCTTCGGTGGTTCCGTGGTCCTCGATCAGGGCCAGGGTGGATTCCAGTGTCTTGACCACGGCGGCGAAGGGGCCGTCGTGCTCTGGGCTGGGGGTGCCCGTGCGGGGGATCCTGGTTTCGGACATGTTCTTATTCTACGCGGGTTGATCGAACATGTCTTCGA
>NZ_JCAXDT010000026.1:0-293 GCF_059759215.1 Glutamicibacter sp. GQ173 | reverse complement strand
CTCTTCCTCGGCGACCGGCAGCCGGCCTACCTGGACGGCTACGGAGTCATCGCCCCGCAATACGCGCGAGAACTGCTCGCCGGGCAGGAAATCCTGAACAACATGACCCTCGCGGAAATGGCCGCCACCCGGCCCCCGGCCTTCATCCACGCGTTGGAAGCCACCATCGAGCTGATCCGCCTCTATACCGCTCCCGGGGACCGGGAGCTGATCGCGATGGACTCCACAGCACGGATCTTCCCGGAGAAAATGAAGAAGTTCATCAGAACCCGGGACCGGCGCTGCCGCACCCC
>NZ_JCAXDT010000025.1:0-295 GCF_059759215.1 Glutamicibacter sp. GQ173 | reverse complement strand
CTGACCTGGGACCAGGGGATCGAAATGCAGGACTGGAAAACCGTGAAGATGGATACTGGTATCGAGATTTACTTTTGCGACCCGCATTCGCCATGGCAGCGTGGTATCAACGAGAACACCAACGGGCTCCTGCGCCAGTATTTCCCCAAAGGCACTGATTTGGATATCCACAGCGCTGAGGATCTTGACTGGGTCGCTGCCGAGCTCAATGACAGGCCACGCAAACGACTAGAGTTTAAGAAGCCGATCGAACTGATCGAATCTCTTTTGTTGCAATGACCGCCTGAATCCGCCG
>NZ_JCAXDT010000024.1:0-308 GCF_059759215.1 Glutamicibacter sp. GQ173 | reverse complement strand
GCTGCCTGAGGCTGCTGATGACGAGTCGTTGGATAACGAGCGTGGCCCGGTGACTGTTGAGGTCTTGGGCAATGATTCTGAGGGCTTGGATCCGTTGACGGTGAACCTGAAGGATCCCGAGGGCAATCCGGTCAAGGAGCTGACTGTTCCTGGCGAGGGTGTGTGGACTGTTACCGAGGACGGTAAGGTCACTTTCACTCCTGAGGATGGTTTCGAGGGTAACCCGACTCCGGTTGTTTACACGGCTGAAGATCAGGATGGTAACCCGGTTGAAGCTACGGTGACTATCACCTACGTGGCTCCGGTGG
>NZ_JCAXDT010000023.1:0-632 GCF_059759215.1 Glutamicibacter sp. GQ173 | reverse complement strand
GTCTTGTCGGTCATGATCAGCCCGACGCTCAGGTTGATGGGCACTGTCGCGTCCGGGCTGGTGCAGAAGCTGGCGAGGTAGTCGGCTTCGATTTGAGCGCGGGTGCGCGGATCGCCGTGGGCTTTGAGGCTTGCGGATTTTGCCTTGATGTCGTTTTTCAGGGCCAGGCCGGCGATGATGGGCAGTTCGGCGTGGATGCTCATCATGCCGGTGGCGGGGTGCGGGGTGAATTTGATGCGGCGTTGCTCTTCGGCGCTTTTCTGCTCTTTGCACTGGTCGTCCGAGGCGTAGGCGAGGGTGAAGTCCTGGACGGTGTCGCTGATTTTCCTGGTGCCCTGGTTGGCGAACATCTGCGGGTTCTTGGCGTAGAGGTTGTCGAATTCGGTGCGGCGTTCGGCCTTGACGATGCGCAGCGGGGTGAGGATGGCGCGCATTTGGGCTTCGGTGAATTCGCCGCGGCTGTAGGCGGCGGCCAGGTGCGGGGTGTCATTGAAGAGGATGCGGCAGTTTTCGAGGTATTCGCGGTAGCCGTGGGGGTCTGCTTTGCGGGCGAGGGCTATGGTGGCGGCGGTGCCGCGGTTCAGCTGCTTGAGGTTGCCGCGTTGGGCGTTGGCGCGCACGACGTTGATTTC
>NZ_JCAXDT010000022.1:0-707 GCF_059759215.1 Glutamicibacter sp. GQ173 | reverse complement strand
TTGAAGGGACGGTGCCTGACGTTCGCCCAACGCGAGGAGATCGCGATCCTCCACGCCCAAGGCCGGTCGATGAGAGCGATCGGGGAGGTTATCGGCCGTTCTGCCTCGACGGTATCCCGGGAATTGAAACGCAACACGAAAACCGGCACCCGTTATCGGGCAGCCACCGCTCATGTGCTTGCCTACGAGCGGGCCAGCCGGCCAAAACCGGCCAAACTCCACACGAATACTCTCTTGCGTGCGAAAGTAGAAGACGATCTTGCCAAGAAGTATTCACCGGAACAGATCGCAGGACGACTGCGCGTCCAGTTCCCCGACCAAGCGGAGATGCGGGTGTCACCCGAGACCATTTACCAGTCCTTGTATATCCAGTCCCGAGGTGCCCTGAACCGGGATCTGACCGCGTGCTTACGCACCGGACGAGCCGTGCGCAGGCCGTCTCGCAAGACCGGGCAGCGCAAGAACCGGATCCCGGAAATGATCAACATTTCCCAGCGTCCGCCCGAGGCAGAAGACCGCGCCGTACCAGGTCACTGGGAAGGGGACTTGATTATTGGCAAGGGTAATCGGAGCGCCATCGGGACCCTGGTGGAGCGGAGCACCAACTACACGATGCTCGTTCACCTGCCCGATGGTTACAAGGCAGAGCAGATGCGTGAGGCGTTGACAGCGAAGATCAAAACGCTTCCGGACGCGTTGCGGCATTC
>NZ_JCAXDT010000021.1:0-1131 GCF_059759215.1 Glutamicibacter sp. GQ173 | reverse complement strand
TGAACTGCTCCCCAAAAGTTGGACTGTAAAAGTCGACTACTTTTGGGGAGCATTTTCATGCGAACACGCAGCACATTAACCGAGGGCCAACGAGAACGACTCGTTGATCTTTTTGAAGCCGGCATGGGATCGAAAGCTGCTGCCAGCCAACTAAACGTTCGTTACTCCGCCACGGAGAAGCTTTACGATCGGTGGAGATTACATGGCAGGCTTTGTCTTATGGAAAAGCCAACCAAGACTGCGTATTCCTTCGAGATCAAGAAGGAAGTCGTTGACCGGTACCTCGCCGGTGAAACTGGTATGGATCTCGCCGCCGAGTTCCATATCAGTTCAAAGGAAATGGTGAAGACTTGGGCGCGAGCATGGCGCCTAGGTGGGGACGAAGCGCTCATGCCCAAACCCAAAGGGCGGCCTAAAGGCGCCGTTCAGCCTGAACCTTTGAGCGAAGAAGAGAAGCTCCGTCGGGAGAACAAGCGACTGCTCGCCGAGGTAGCCTACCTGAAAAAATTGCGGGACTTGAGGGAGCAGGGGCACCGCTAAAAACCCAGGCGATTGTCACTCTCAAGTCAGAACACGACCTCGCAGACCTGCTGGCCGCGGCAGGATTGGCCAGGTCAACCTATTACTACCACCTGAAACTGATGGACCAGGCGGATCCGCATGCGGAACTCAAAACAGCCATCACCACGTCCTTTGAGAACAGCAAACGACGCTACGGGTATCGAAGAGTTCACATGGACCTTCGAGCTGAAGGCTGGAATGTCGGTAGGAAGCTGGTCCGCAAGCTGATGCGGATCCTGGGATTCCAATCCAAAGCGCGTCCGAAGCGGCGTTATAACTCGTATCAGGGTGGGCAGAGCAAGATCGCTGAGAATCTGTTGCAACGGCATTTTGACGTGGAAGCACCGGATACTGTTTACGTCAGTGACGTGACTGAGTTCAGAGTTGATCAGAGAAAACTGTATTTGCCTCCCATCATGGATCTGTTTGACCACAGCATCCTGAGCTACACGATCGCCTCCTCACCTACCACGGCGTTCACCAAAGAAAGCTTGGCACTGGCTTTAGGTTCCCGGGACTTCAACAAGAAGCTGTTGGTCCATACGGATCAAGGTTTCCAGTATCAGCATC
>NZ_JCAXDT010000020.1:0-1244 GCF_059759215.1 Glutamicibacter sp. GQ173 | reverse complement strand
CACCGATGTGAACACCGATGTGAACACTGCGGAGAACACCGATGTGAACATTGCGGAGAACACCGATGTGAACACCGATGTGAACATTGCGGAGAACACCGATGTGAACACCGATGTGAACATTGCGGAGAACACCGATGTGAACACCGATGTGAACATTGCGGAGAACACCGATGTGAACACCGATGTGAACACTGCGGAGAACACCGATGTGAACACCGATGTGAACACTGCGGAGAACACCGATGTGAACACCGACGTGAACACTGCGGAGAACACCGATGTGAACACCGATGTGAACACTGCGGAGAACACCGATGTGAACACCGACGTGAACACCGATGTGAACACCGACGTGAACACTGCGGAGAACACCGATGTGAACACCGACGTGAACACTGCGGAGAACACCGACGTGAACACTGCGGAGAACACCGACGTGAACACTGCGGAGAACACCGATGTGAACACTGCGGAGAACACCGATGTGAACACTGCGGAGAACACTTCAGATAACACTGATGACAACACGGCGGATAACACGGAACATCCGATCGTGAACGTGCTGCCTGACAGCGTTACGGAAGGGGACGAGGTTACCGTAATTGGTGACAAGTTCACTCCAGACGGTAACGTCAAGATCACTGTTCGCAACTCGAACGGCGACGAGACTCCTATTCACCAGGATGACGTCATCGTTGACGAGAACGGTCACTTTGATTACAAGTTTGATACCGATGGTTTGCCAGAAGGTATCTACATGGTCGAAGTTCAGGACGAAGAAACTGGGAAGACTTACACCGAGTACTTCCAGGTAAATCCTGAGGACGCTGTTGAGAACGAAGTTCACATCGATATCACTCCGAACCGCATTATCAAGGGTGAAATCGGCACCGTGACCGGCAAGGAATTCACCTCGAACGGCGAAGTCAAGATCGAGCAGAGCCCACTAGGCGCGACGACCTTGGCCCAGGCTAAGGCCTTCGCTGCTTCTCTTCCTGAAGGCGTGACCGCTGACGACAAGGGAGATATTAGTTTCGAGGTTGATTCATCTGATCTTGAACTCGGAAATTACCTGATCGTTGCGACTGATGTGAAGACGAACGCGTATGCGTTTACTACGTTCACCGTTGTCGCCGATGACTCGACTGGCGCGAACACTGCTGACAACACTGCGGACAACACTGACGCAAACACGGATGCGAACACTGACGCAAACACGGATGCGAACACTGACGCAAACA
>NZ_JCAXDT010000002.1:0-435705 GCF_059759215.1 Glutamicibacter sp. GQ173 | reverse complement strand
CATCCGACATGGATGAGGGCGGCCTTTCGTGATTTAAATTATCCGGTCTTGGCCTGCCTGGGCTGAGCCAACATGAACGATCACACCTGGCCGGTTTCCCAACGCAACGAGACTCCAATTGGCGCATGAAGCAAAAACGTGACTATAGTTTCGTTTAATAGAATTAGGGGAACCTTAGAACAATAGGTGGAGTCGTCGATGAGCAAAACAGCGCCAACTGCAAATAGTAAGATCGCACGCCCCATAGGCGAGATAGCGGAGGCACTTAAGGACGTTATCGACCCAGAACTTGGTGTCAATATCGTTGACCTGGGACTCGTTTATGATTTGCGTTTCGTTGAAGGTGCCGTGCTTGAAATCGATATGACACTGACAACGCCAGCGTGTCCGCTCACGGACATCCTTGAAGAGCAAATCAGCCAAGCCCTGAAAAATCTTGTCACCGTACACCACATAAATTGGGTGTGGAGCCCGCCATGGGCCCCAGAACGCATCACCAGCGAAGGGCGAGAGCAGATGCGGGCACTAGGTTTTAATATCTAGGGTCGAAACCACTCGACGTCAAGAAACAACGGACTCGAAGGCGATGGCGCTTCCGGTTCCGCCAGCAGCTGCCATCAGCGCCAGGGCCCGCTGGCCAGGAAGACGAAGTTTGCTAGCCTGCCAAAACAGCCTTGTGGTCAATATGGCGCCACTTGCCCCGTAGGGATGACCCAGCGCCAGTGCACCACCTTGACGATTCACTGTGGCTGAATCGATGCCGAGCACTTCGAGGCAAGCCAACGCCTGCACGGCGAAAGCTTCATTGAATTCAATCAATGGCTCATGAACTGGCTGGTCGCTGCCCAGCATCTTTGTCAGCTTCTGATAGGCC
Source organism: Glutamicibacter sp. GQ173 (assembly GCF_059759215.1). Classification (NCBI taxonomy): domain Bacteria; kingdom Bacillati; phylum Actinomycetota; class Actinomycetes; order Micrococcales; family Micrococcaceae; genus Glutamicibacter; species Glutamicibacter sp. GQ173. Next base: position 434,831 of record NZ_JCAXDT010000002.1, on the reverse strand, counting down.
GGTACGGCGGCCATGCCAAGAATCTCGGGATCGCACGCGCCAGATGCCGAAGACAGGTACCTCAACGCGAATGCCGGGGTCATACCCTGCAGCACCTTTTCGCTCACAATCAGCACAGCGGCAGCACCATCGTTGACAGGGCATGAATTTCCAGCTGTGACGCTCCCGCCCTCCACAAAAGCTGGTTTGAGGGCCGAAAGCTTCCTCGGGGTGAGCGAAGGTCGAGGGCAGGTGTCCTGGGCAATGAGTCCCGTTGACGTGTTTACCGGCAGCAACTCATCGTGGAACAGTCCTTCTGCCTGGGCCGCTATGGTTCGTGTGTGGCTTTGCAAAGCGAAGGCATCTTGGCGTTCCCGGCTGATTCCGAGGCGGGCAGCGATGTTTTCTGCCGCGACACCCATATCGGGATCGGCATCGGGAGCTGGAGTGAACCTTGCACGCGAATACAGCCTGGGCGGACTTGTGACCGATTCTTGTTTCTCAACCCTCCAGGGAGCGGTGCTGACCGACTCGACTCCGCCAGCTAGAACGATGTCGGCCTCACCACAGCGAATCATTCGCGCACCAGCAGCGATGGCCTCCAGCCCACTGGCACACTGGGCATCCATGCTGGTAGCGCTCACTGTTTGAGGCAATGCTGATGCAAGTGCGGCAACGCGGGCAATGTTTCCTCCTGGCCCGGCAGCATTGCCCAGATACACATGATCGACTTTGTCCGGGCCTAGCCCTGCCCTTTCCAGAAGGGCGGTGAGCAAGGGGGCGAGAAGCTTGTCGGCGCTGATCCGTGCGTATTCCTTGCCGGCTCGCACAATTGGCGTGCGAAGCGCGCCAATCACATAGGCGTTATTCATCGTAATCGTATTCTCTTGACTATTTCTGGGGCATCATCCGCCAAGTACGCGACAGACGTTTTTCCGCTAAAGGCCTGGGGCCAGTCTTCCAAGAAGATGACCTCGTGTGGCATCTTGAAAATCGGCAGTTGCTTAGCAAAGGCATTTTGGAGAATTTCGCGCTTGAGAACGGGGGAGCGGACGTACGCGAACAGGCGCAGTTCACCCTTTACGCTTTCGAGGCGAATTTTGGCTTCATGAACATTCAACTTCGAGAGCACATCGTGCAGTTCCGATGGGTGGATGTTGTTGCCGTGCAGATTCAGCATGCCATCGTCGCGGCGGATGAAGGTAATGCGTTGATCGGTGGATTGGATGGCGAGGTCCAGAATGCTGGTCGAATTGTTGCACCGGGCGATGGGTGGTGCCGTTTGCGGGTCATAGCCGGCCGCGTTAAAAGGGCTGTCTACGTAGACGGTGCCAATTCCCGTATCCGGATCGACGTCATGCAGGTGAATTGAAACGCCTGGGAAAAGCCGGCCTGAAAAACTGCCCCCGTTTTGTTCATCGGGTTCTCGATAAGAGTAGGCGATGAGGCTATGTTCGCTGCTACCGAAGTACTCGACGCAGGAGTCAAGCGCGGGCAAGGCATGAAGGCGTGCAACGAGCGGCGCAGCTAGTGATTCACCGCCACTGACGACCCAGCGGATCGTCGATAGCAGTTCGGCTTCAACATGGGCAAGGAGCCGGTCAAGTATTGTCGGCACGCTGACTATTCGGTTGCACCTAGCGCGTCCCAGCAGGGATCTGGTGTCTTGAACGCTCCATCGTCCGGCCCCCGCAAATGTTCCACCGGTATGAATCGACTCGACCAGCGAGTAGAGGCCAAGACCGTGCGAAATTGGCCCGGGGGACAAGGTAGTGGCTTCTTCCGTGGCTTTCAGGACGCAGGCGCCGCTTGCCACGGAGTCCTGCCATGACGCCGCGCTCCTGATGATGGCTTTGGGCCGGGAGGTGGTTCCCGAAGTGCAGATGATGAGGAGTTCCCGGTCATCGGGGTGCTGGTGCGCAACCCATGGCCCTGCATCGGATGTATCCGAGACCCTTAGGGTAGTCGCCGGGATTCGCGGGGCGAGTTCTAGGACATCATTTGCCATCACGTGGCTGCAATTGAGGGTTCTGATCATCGAATGAAGCAAGGCTGCTGGCCATGCTGGATCCAGGACAACCAAGGTCTTTCCCGCCAGGGCTGCGCCGTGAAAGGCAACAGCCATCGTGATCGGGTCGCTGGTCAGAATGCCAACGCGCTGCTGCGCCAGCTGGTGCAAAGTACCAGCAAGATGCTGGGCGCGCCCTGCGAGCTGGGCATAGGTCAGCTCGCCACGGGGAGAGATCACCGCAGGCTTGTTGGGCCAGCGATCTGCCCAGCCCGCAAGGGCATGCCAAAAGTCCATGCTGCTAGCTCATCAGCCTGCGGTAACTGCGGTGAACGGTGAGAGCGACAAGCGTCGTAACGACAGCCTTGAACAAGTCTCCAGGGAGGAAAGCGGCTGATCCAATGAGTGACGTGCCAAGATCAAGACCGGTAACCGCCGCGGTCCAAGGGACGCCACACAAGTAGATAACACCGATACCGCCGATGACGACGGAAGCAAGTCCTGCAAGCAATCGCGTTGCATTTCCAGTTCTGCGAAGGACCCAGTACTTGAAGAGCAGGCCAATAACCAGTGAACCGAATACCCAGCCGACGAGATAGCCGCCGGTGGGGCCGAGCAGCACTCCCAGCCCCCCGCGTCCACCTGAAAGCAAGGGCAGGCCGGCAACGGCAAGGACCACGACGACCAGCGAGGACATGGCCCCGCGCCACGGTCCCAGAAGCGCTCCGGCCAGCATGACGCCCAGTGTTTGCAGGGTAATTGGCACAGGAATGATGCCCACGGTGATTGGGGGAAGCAGGCCCATTGCTGCGATCATTGCGGCGAAGAGGGCAACGTAAACCGTGTTTTTGGTTTGCGAAGAAGAATTCCGAGACATTGGGGTTCCTTGATGTTGCGAGTGTGATGCTGGTGAGGTTCAGCGCTGATGGGGTGCTGGGTCTGAATCGTAGCCACGGGCATCTAATGCCTCGGCTGTTTCTTCAGCGATTTTCAATGACCTGATAACCAGCGGCACCGTCACCGCCAGGGGATTGTTGGCCAATCCGCGAGCGTGCTGGGCTTCGCGAACTTCTACGTACACCTTTTTCAGTTCTGGAATGAAGCGAATGGTCATCGAAAAAGCCAAGGCAATTTGCGCTGGATTCCCGCCCACAAAACGAATGGGAGAACCGACTTGCTGAAAGAGCTCCAGCATGGCTTCAAATTTTGTCGTGAGGCTGACCGAGTACGCAAGAAGGCACATGGTCAGCAGCCGCAGGACCGAGCGCAACGCATTAAGCCAGTCAGTTTGAATCCCGAGCAGAACAAAAACAATACCGAGGATGACGGTGATCGAGATCAGCGGCAACCGAATCTGTTTTGGGTCAACACGTGCTGAGAGCAATAGCCCGGCACTTGCGATGAACAGCGCCAGGAGAACTGCCCACGAGGTGATCAGATACAGCGCTATGCTCAGAACCAGCAGGGTACCGAACTTCCATCCGGGTTTGATTCGCGCCAGGTAAGAAGTGTTATTGGCGGCGATCATGCGTGGCTCCATTGCCGGTAATGCGCGATCGCTTCGGCGGGATCCCCATCAAACGCGATCGTTCCATCTGTGATCACGAGGACGCGTTCGAAGTCCTCAAGAATTTCCAAGTCGTGTGTCACGACGATCGCTCGTTGGGATAGCTTTGCGATTTCACGCTGAAAGGCCAGCCGATTGCGTAGATCCAGCATCGTTGTTGGTTCGTCGAAGACGATAGTGCGTGGCTGCATTGCCAATACGGAAGCGAGTGCCACCATTTGCTGCTCGCCACCCGAGAGCGTATGGCTTTCTCGATCCGCCAGATGCGAAATATTCAATTCGTCCAGAGTCTCGGCGACGCGTTGTTGCCGCTCGGATTTGGGCAGAGACAAGTTCTTCAGGCCAAACGCGATATCGTCGGAAACGATGGGCATGATGATCTGATTGGCAGGATTCTGGAAGACAAACCCAACTTCCCGCCTGATCTGCTTGGAATGCTGCCTGGTGTTCAGCCCTCCGACATGGACGACCCCGTCGGTTGGCAGCACGAGCCCATTGAGCAAACGGGACAAGGTGCTTTTGCCTGCCCCGTTGGCGCCAATCACGCCAATGCGTTGTTCGTCGAGACTGATGCTGACATCTCGGAGTACTGCCCGGTCGTCGTAGCGAACAGAGACGTTCTCCAAACGGATTGACGGTAGATCCACAAGTGCTCCAGCGCGATGCTCAGGGCTCAGTATTGCTCAGCAACGAAAACTGCCTCGCCTCGGCCAACTCTATCGATGGTTGAATCACCATCGGTTAAGAGCATACTTGATCACTGTTCAATTGTCTTGATCAGTGTTCAATGAAGTAGCTATGCGGCGAAAAATTGATCGAACATCAAACCGAGAGACAGCATCACCATGATGATCCCGGAAAGCAACGTCACAATCCGAGCTGCAAGAGGCCTTGATCGGAGCAAGGTGCGAGCGGCCAAGGCAACCGCGAAGTACACGGCAATGGATACGCCAAAGTGGGTCAATCCGAGGATGCCCGTTTGAACTGGCATCGGCGTGGACAGCGATGCATCCAGGTATTGGGGGATGAGCGCGACGTACAACAACAGCGCCTTGGGGTTCGTTCCGCTGGTTAGCAGGCCCTTGAAAAATGAGGTGCGAGCGGGGATCGTTTGCTCGGCCACAGGGAGCAGGGCGACACCTGCGCTCGCAACGCTGCGTGTTTCGGTTGTCGCATCCAGCTCGCGTTGGGAGAACTCGTCGGCGGTAGGACCTGCAGGTTCGCTGAAGAATGTCGCCTTATTGCAGGACCGAAGCGTGGAAATTCCAAGCCAGAGCAAGTAGATGGAGCCTGCCGCGGTCAGCCACATCAGCATGTTGGGCGAGCTGGCTACGAGCGCGGCGATTCCGCATACCAGCAACGCTGTATGGACGAGATAGCCCGAAAGCAGTCCCCAGACGGCCGGCTGGTAGGTTTGCTTCCTCAAGGCAGAGGAAATGATGTATGCCCAATCAGCTCCTGGCGTGCACGCCAAGGTGACTGAGATCAGGAGAAAAGCCGTGAGCTGGGCGAAATCCATTATCCAACCTTCTGTGGAACAAGTTGCGGTGCCTTAAGCCTAGGAAAAATAACACCAAATGTGTTTGCCTGTTTTTGGCCAAAAGTGAAGATGGGCGCAAAATAATCATGCACTTCTCGAAAACAACGCAATATATTTGTGCTGTACGCTAAGTTCATGGATGACTTGGACCGCGCGATACTTGCTGAATTGCAACTTGACGGACGCATCAGCGCTACAGCCCTGGCAGCCAAAATTGGCTTGTCCGTGGCTCCGTGCCATCGGCGTATCCGCGAACTTGAGCGCTCGGGCGTGATTGCTGGATATCAAGCTGTGATCGCCCCTGAGCGAATCGGGCTCGGCTTTGAAGCCCTGGTTTTCGCGACGCTCAAGGACCGCGCCCAGCTCAAAGAGTTCGAGATGGCAGTCGAACGTGAAGAATTGATTGTCGATGCGCAGCGGCTATTCGGCGAACCCGACTTCCTATTGCGGGTTTTTGCCCAGGATTTGAGCCACTACCAGCGTGTTTACGATGAAGTGCTGGTCGAACTGCCGGGCGTGGAGAAGCTCACCAGCACCATCGTCATGCGCAACATCAAAGAGCGAGCTGTGCTACCGGTCTAGAGCGGGCGTGCTTATTGCCGTGAACGACGGCTTACTCGCGGTGTCAGCAGCAGCGACACTACGAGCACTGCAGCGCAAATCCACAAGGCCTGGGGGAGCCCGGCTTCATCAACGATAAAGCCAATCAGCGGTGGGCCGCCGAGCATTGCTCCATAGCCGAAAGCGCTGATGATACTCACTGCCTTGGGTCCCAGCCTCACCGAACGGGATGCTGCGATGCTCATTCCCACAGGGAACCCAAGCGAACTGCCCAGCCCCCACATCGCAGAGCCCAGCCCGATGGAAAACGGGGTTGAGCCAAGGATGAACAATGTGACACCCAATAGCCCTATCGAGCCCATGAGCAAGAGGGTGTACTTGTGCCCCATCATGTCAACCAGATGCCCGCCAAGGAAGCGTCCGACGGTCATGGCTCCCACGAAAAGGGTGAACATCAGCGCGCCCTCCTCGTGCTCCAGCCCATGACCGTTTACCGAGGCTACCGCGATCCAATCGTTGGCCGCGCCTTCGGTGAAGCTGAGGCCGGCCACCATTAGGCCAAGCAGCAGCAGAAGTCCAAGGTTGCGCAGTCCCTGCGGTCGCTCTTCCGTAGCGGCCTTGGCCCTCTCAGCGAAGTTTTCGTTGTCCCATTTCGAAAGGCCAAGGTGGGCGAAAAAGGCAAGGGCAATGATCAGTACTGAAACGAACGCAAAGTGCCAGATGCTGCGTACTTGCATAGCGATCGTAGCTGTAGCCAATCCAGCGCCCAACAGTGAGCCCAAGCTGAAAAAGCCGTGCAGGGATGGCATGATGCTACGCCCGAATTGGCGTTCGATCCGGGCGCCGCTGACGTTCATCATGATGTCGAGGCATCCAAAAATGATTCCGTTGGTGAAGAGCACCAGGTAGGCAAGCCAAGTGCTCTGCGCAAGTGAAATCGCTACGCCAAGAACCGGCAGGCAAAGTGCAAGCCCGAGCGGCAGAATGCAAAGGAGGCGCTTGGTTGGGATGTATTTGCTAATCAGCGGAATCACCGACAAGCCGATCAAGGTGCCCAAAGTCATGCAGAGGAGAAATGAACCGAGGCCTAGACCCGAGAATCCGAGGACGTCATCAATGATCGACAACCTTCCCGCCCAGGAAGCGAACGATAATCCCGCAAGCAGGAATATTAAATTGATACTGGTGCGTTCTGTGGGCAGGTGTCGCGCTCCAATGGCGACCGGTTGGGTCATCTGACAGTATTCCCTGTTTCCCCTTGGTTTCTATATTTCCTAGAGTTTATCGCAATCTCGTCAACCAAGTTACTAGTCAGTTAACCTTGGGTGATATTCAGCGGTGATGTGTCGGTCTTGCTCAGCTCGCGCATAGGAAATGGGAGCCGAAGAGCATTTTTCCCCAGACGTGCCCGTGTCGAGTGAGCTGAATCTGAATCGAGGACACCCGCGGTCGGGCTCAGCCAATGGGGCATTGTTTGAGGTCTGCCGGTGCTGCCTTGGCAAGCAACGTCTTCATCCGAATGGGAAAGGGACTCTCCGCTGTATCCGCGCTGTATCCGCGCCAGCATTCAACAATTGCGAATCGGAGAAGGCCGCCGTCTACGAGCAAGAGCAGGCGAGCAGTGGTTCTTGAAATATCGTCCCGGAGGAAATCCTGCCTCTAACTGGGAGGGCGCACTTCCATGTGAGCATGGTTGCGTTTCGGGCGCCGGCTGCGGGCGCTTGGTCGACTCGACTTGCCATTCAACTCATGTCAGTGGATTCTTTACCAGTTTTGAAGAGCCTAGGAGGCATGCGCAGCGTGTCGATTCAGATCAGTTGCCGTCGCCTGGATGCCCGATCGATTGATTACCGCGATGGCCGGCAGCCATGGAAGAGTTTCCATCCTGGTCTGGTATTTCGGTTGGGCGGGTACGCGGTGGTAGGCATTCGGCAGCAGCGAGGCTGCTTTGGCCCGAACCTGAATCGAGGGTGCCCATGGACATCTTCCGATGGTCGCAAGTGGCAATGTTCACCAAATGGCAACAGATGCTGGGTGATATGCATGATGATATGGCGAGGAAGCTCACTGATCATTGGTTGCCTGATCCGGAGCCGGAATTCAATATCATCTCGCCGGCAGGGAAGCGGAAGGAGCGCCCGAGCGGGGGAGCCTGAAACCAAAATCGTGGTGTAGTTGTGGTGCAAGCGCTTGAAATGTCCCGAGCATCGGCACAAAAAAGAACCGCCATTCACTTATTTTACCAAGTGAACAGCGGTTTTTGTATTCGTGCCCCCGGCGGGATTCGAACCCACGACCTAGAGATTAGAAGGCTCTTGCTCTATCCAGCTGAGCTACGGAGGCATAACCGAAAATAGTTTAGCTTATCGCTCGCCGAAAATTCGACTTGAAGTCGGTAGGGTGGAAGCATCCTTCAACATGGAACGCTGGCTAGGGGTACTTAGGTTGCTGAGATTGAATTATGGCAGTCGCCTGAGTGTCGTGTGCTTCGTTGGACTGAGCCTAATACTCGCCTGGTGTGTGGCGACTCCCTTGTGGTTGGGCAAAGGGCTCAACGAACCGAGCTTCACCACAATTGCATCCCTCATGATGTTCACTCCTGCCACGGCTGCTTTGGCGGTATCCCTACTCGAACGACGCGGGTCCATGTTCCTGCGTGACACAGGCATCTGGCCGTTAAAGCTGTCGATACGATTTCTCGTGTCAGTCCTTCTTGCGTTGCTGATACCCATTGCATTAGTTGTTCAGGCGCCCATCGTCGGTACGTGGATTGGGGTCTTTCCTGGCGATCTCCAAAACTTCACGCTCCTGAACTTCGTCTCCGGGACCAAAGGCCCAGTGCTCTACCTTGCGGATCAAGCCTTACTCATTGTCCTTGCAGGGCTGGCCAACGCACTCCTAGCGATAGGCGAAGAAGTCGGCTGGCGCGGTTGGCTTTGGCCGCGGCTGGTGCCCTCGGGAAGAATGGTGGCAATTCTCTTATCGGGTGTTATTTGGGGTTTCTGGCACGCACCTCTGATCCTTCTTGGCTATAACTACCCACTGGCCCCTGGATGGGGAGTCATTGCAATGTGCGGAGTCTGCATTGTACTCGGCGCATTCCTCGGCTGGATTCGTTCGTACAGCGAGTCGGTTTGGCCAGCCGCATTGGCGCACGGTGTGTTTAACGCCAGTGTAGGTTTGACCTCACTTTTTATGACACTCGGTGCGTCGATTGACTCAACGGAATCGTCAATCCTGGGATGGACTGGCTGGATTCTCCCCGGGGCAGTCATTGTAGTGATCCTGCTTGTCAGCGCGATTCGATCACGGCTTCCAGGTTCAATCTCCACAGTTCGTCAGAACCTCGAAAACTAGCTCCGAGCACTGCAGCAATATGGGAACCAACGCCGAGAAGAGTCCTCGGCGTAGGGAACCTAAGGAGTAGATACTCGTGAGTGATCAGGTGACTATCCGTGCGATTGTCGGCACGGATCCACAATTAAGCGTGACTTCAAAAGGTGTGTCCGTCTTAAAATTTCGCGTTGCAACACATGAGCGAAAGAGGGACCAGGAGTCGGGTCAATGGGTCGATGGGCCCACGAACTGGTACTCCATCAGCGCATTTCGTGGATTGGCCGAAAACACCATGGAGTCACTGGTGCAAGGTGACCATGTGATGATTTTCGGAAAGCTGCAGATCCGTGAATTTGAACGTGCGGATGGAACGAAGGGCAATAGTGCGGATATTGAGGCCTATAGCATCGGGCATGATCTACGATTCGGCACAAGCTCCTTCACCCGGGTTCGCACTGACATGGCAGAGGCGGACCGTAAAGTTCACCAAGAAGGTTCAACGGAGGCCGATGCAAGTTGGCCAAAAGGCACCGATCAGGCAGCTTGATTTAGAGATGGTTGGCGATGTTTGGTTCATTCATATGAAACCGGACACCGCCAACCAAAATAGTTAGCTGAGAATTCGGAATTGACCCCTGTCACCGACTAGCCTTAAGAGCATGGCGGAATTCATTTATACGATGACCAAGGCTCGTAAGGCCGTTGGTGACAAAGTCATCCTTGACAATGTCAGTATGTCGTTCTTCCCAGGGGCCAAAATTGGTGTTGTGGGACCGAACGGTGCTGGTAAGTCAACGATCTTGAAGATCATGGCGGGTCTCGACACCCCGTCCAACGGCGAGGCACGACTCTCGCCAGGATATTCGGTGGGCATCCTGATGCAGGAGCCACCGCTGAACGAAGAAAAGACCGTCTTGGGCAATGTCCAGGAAGGCGTTGGCGAGATCTACGAGAAGATCACGCGCTTTAACGAGATTTCAGAAGAGATGGCTCAGGAAGGAGCCGACTTCGACGCTTTGCTCGACGAGATGGGCAAGCTTCAAGAAGCTATTGACGCGGCTGACGCTTGGGACATCGACAATCAGCTTGAACAGGCGATGGACGCATTGCGCTGTCCACCAGGCGACGAGATGGTCACGCACCTATCCGGTGGTGAACGTCGACGCGTCGCCTTGTGCAAGCTGTTGCTCCAGAAGCCAGATTTGCTGCTTCTTGACGAACCAACCAACCACTTGGACGCAGAATCTGTGCTCTGGTTGGAGCAGCACCTAGCCGCCTACCCAGGCGCAGTCCTTGCTGTTACCCACGACCGCTACTTCTTGGACCACGTCGCCGAATGGATCTGTGAAGTTGACCGCGGTCGCCTCCACCCATACGAAGGCAACTACTCCACCTACCTGGAGAAGAAGCGCGAACGCATGGAGGTTCAAGGCAAGAAGGACCAGAAGCTTGCCAAGCGACTGGCTGAAGAACTCGAATGGGTTCGTTCGAATGCCAAGGGCCGTCAAACCAAGTCGAAGGCTCGTCTGGCTCGTTACGAAGAGATGGCAGCGGAAGCAGAGCGCACCCGCAAGTTGGACTTCGAAGAAATCCAGATTCCGCCAGGCCCTCGTCTGGGCCAGGTCGTTATCGAAGCTGACAACCTGAAGAAGGGCTTCGGCGATCGCGTTCTGATTGACGGACTGTCCTTCTCGCTGCCACGAAACGGCATCGTTGGCGTAATTGGTCCGAACGGTGTCGGTAAGTCGACTCTCTTCAAGACCATTGTCGGCATGGAAGATCTGAATGGGGGTTCGCTGAAGATCGGCGAAACCGTCAAGATCTCATACGTTGACCAGAACCGCGAGAACATCGACCCCAATAAGTCGTTGTGGGAAGTAGTTTCCGACGGGCTGGACTACATCAATGTTGGTCAGGTTGAAATGCCGTCGCGTGCTTATGTTTCAGCGTTCGGCTTCAAGGGACCAGATCAGCAAAAGAAGGCTGGCGTGCTTTCCGGTGGTGAGCGTAACCGCTTGAACCTGGCATTAACCCTGAAGCAGGGTGGCAACCTGTTGCTTCTCGATGAGCCAACCAACGACTTGGACGTTGAGACCCTGTCATCGCTGGAAAATGCTTTGCTTGATTTCCCGGGTTGCGCTGTCGTGGTCTCCCACGATCGCTGGTTCCTGGATCGAGTTGCAACGCACATTTTGGCCTACGAGGGCACCGAGGAGAACCCTTCGAACTGGTACTGGTTCGAAGGCAACTTCGAGTCCTACGAAGCGAACAAGATTGAGCGCTTGGGCGCTGATGCTGCGAAGCCGCATCGCGTAACCCACCGCCGTCTAACCCGCGACTAGGACTAGATACAGCTATGGCCGCCACTTGTGGCGGCCATAGCTGTATCCGAGTTCAATTCTGATCTGAAAATTCAGTCCTGATGGATGGCAGCGAACAGCCCAGAGAGCTTTAGATACTCCCTGTTCTGGTGCAGCAGATGCTGCTGCTCTTCACCGCGAAGAATGTCGTGAACTTCTGCCGCTATCAATCGCGAGCCACCGACGCTCACCGAAGAATGAATTGTAGACCTGAAAGCAACGGGCGCATCTGCGAAGTACGGTTCACCGGTAGGCAGCAAATGGAAGTTCTGATCAGGCGTGAAACGGGGAGCGCCGGGCCGTGCAAAATTATTCGCCAGAGCTTCATGTTTTTCACCGAGCATGTGGATAAGGAAACTTGGTGCTGCCAGTACGGCGCCCGCGGCTCCCGATTCTTTTGCGAGCGAAAATGAGACGGCAACAGGATCTATCGACAAGGAAGCCAACGATGAAATCGTCAATCCGTACGGTATTTCGTCCACTGATGCGGTAATGAGTGCAACGCCAGCTGGATGATGACGGAATGCGGCACGGAATTCATCTGACAATTGGCTCATCAAGTAGCTCCTTTAAGCTGAGGTGAAATGCGTTGCTCAGCGGGCGACGCGGAAGATTTTGATCTCCCGCCAACGATACTGAATACCTCAAGGCTAAGACCTCAAGTAACCTTGAGGTCAAGGAGAGGATGGGTGATGATTCCCACGTCAAGTCAAGACGAAGGCCCAAAAGATATTCCGGCCGAGGAACTTTTGTCCATTGGCCAAGTTAGCGAACGCACCGGTGTGGCCCGCTCTGCGCTTCATTACTATGAAGAGGTCGGACTAATTGCATCATTGCGCACGGCAGGAAACCAGCGACGTTATCCTCGGCACCTGCTTCGCCGAATCTCGCTGATTACTGTTGGCAAGCAATTGGGCATTGCTCTCAGCGACATTAAGAGTGCACTAGCTCCCGTGCCGATGGATCGATTGCCCTCCGAAGAGGACTGGATTCGGGCTACCGCGCAGTGGAAGCTTGTCCTTGAAGCGCGCAGGCGCGCGATCGAAGAACTAGAAAATCGCCTCATGGGCTGCATTGGTTGTGGCTGCCTATCCATGCAGGCATGCAGCCTCTTGAACCCGGCAGATCAACTTTCCCGTCTAGGATCTGGAGCCCGAAGACTCGATACCGAAGACTGAGAAGAATAGGCGTCTTGAACTGGTGAGCCGCGAGTCGAAGCGCAAATATTCATCTTGTCGCTTCCTGCCTTGACTAGTAATTAGACTGGGATCATGAGAATTGATCAGATGTTCCGTTTTCCCATCAAGGGCCTGCCGGGAGAACCTATTGCTTCTGCGCCAGTTGAGGTTGGCAGCGGAATACTGGGCGATCGAAGCGTGGCCTTCTCAAATGGCACCGTGGAGGTCGCGGACGGCGAATGGAACAGCTGCCTTAGCTTCACTATTCTCAAGAACAACAAGAGCCTGCAAAAGTGGTCGGTGAAGTCGGAACCGCCTTTCATTACTGTATCGGCGCCTCGGGAAGTCGATGGGGATGCTCTGACTTTCGATTCGTCGCACGTGGACGGCCGTCGTGAGTTGCGGGAGTATTTATCCGTGCATCTTCCCACGCAAGGACCTTATCGGCGAGATGTCATTTCTACGCCCAATGGGATGTTCGACTCGCGGCTATCGGGGATTTCAATTATTAATCCAAATACCGTGAGACAGCTGTCTAAAGCTGGAGGAATTGACCTAGACCCTCGCAGATATCGTGGCAATATCCTCGTCGAAGGTCTTCCCGCATTTGCTGAATTCGGACTGATCGGGAAAGTGCTGCGAATCGGTGACGCCAGGATTGCGATCACCAAGTCCATCGAACGGTGCTCGGCTACCTCTGTTAATCCAGAGACAACGGAAGTCGATACAAACGGACCCCGATTACTTGCCACTCATTTTGGCCATCTCCACTGCGGAATCTATGGGACCGTCCTCACCTCCGGCCCTTTAGACGTTGGCTCGGAGATAGAAGTTGAAGAGATGCGCGAGGAAGAATCCCATCTTGTGCCCGCTAAACGTTCGCCGAGATTTGCCACCGTGCTGAGTATCATCGCGTACAGCCCAGAAATTGTCGGGCTCACCCTGAGTGATCCGTTTGGCTGGTTCAGCGAACATGATGAAGCAGGCAAGTATCTTCGGGTTCACCTCCCAGACCCATTGTGGCGCAACTATACAATCACCTCGGTAAACGACGGTACTGTCACCATCGCGATAAAGGTGCAAGGTGATGTCTCTCGGCGTCTGGCAAAACTCCAGGCCGGCGACGAACTATTGATTTCCGGTCCTTATGGCACAATGACTGCACCGAATGTGCTGCGCCGTCGAACCGCCCTCGTGACTGCCGGGATCGGAATCACCCCGGCTATTGGTTTGCTGCGGGACCCCAAGGCAGCCTCACGCGTTGAGGAGCTTCGATTGCTGCATGTCGAACGCGGTCGGCCGAGCCAATTGTCCGGGCAAGTGCGGGAGCTTTCGAGCCTCGTGGATGCCAATGCTGAATATCAACGATTCGACAGTTCAGAGAGGCGTCCTACTCATGAAGAGATCGCGGGCGTTGTCGACGGTTGCGACAGCATCGTGATTTGTGGACCTGAGGGATTTACTCGAGAGGTCCATGAACTTTGTCTGAAACAGGGGATACTGCCAGAGAAAATCCATGGGGAGACCTTCGTTTCGCCACAAACTGATCTAGCAAAACTCTTCCAGGGGCTACCCGCGGCGAGTGTCCGCTGCCAGAGCTCAGGGACAGAATTTATTTGGAAGCCCGAAGACGGTGTCCTGTTGGATTCGCTCGAAGCAGAAGGCCTGGACGCACCCAGCTTGTGCAGGGCAGGGTCATGCGGGCAATGCGCGGTGAAACTGCTCAAGGGCAGTGTGACGTATCCGATGGAACCGAGCGCCGCAGTTCCCACTGGGCAGATACTTACGTGTGTTTCTGTCCCCGCGGAAAATGTCGAGCTCGATCTCTGATTTGGATATTGGCCGGAATCGAAAAAAGGCGGTTCTTATTTTTTGCCGAATTCTGGCAATCTGATCATTCCTTCTTGGGCCACAGTTGCTACGAGCTGCCCGTCGCGATTAAAGAACTGTCCAGTTCCGAGACCACGCGCTGATGAGGCGGAAGGCGAATGAAGAACGTACAGAAGCCACTCATCGACTCTAAAGTCCTGGTGCCACCACATCGCGTGATCGAGACTGGCAATACTCAGCCCCTGGTGCACCCAGGCCAAGCCATGCGCGCGCAACACAGGTTCCAAAAGGACGTAATCGCTGGCGTATGCCAACGCCGCACGGTGCAGAGCCAAGTCATCGGGCATGGCGGAAGTCGTGCGCAGCCATACGGCGCTCTCGGCAACCTTGTTTTTGTCGCCTTCTAAATAAATCGGCTCGGTGACGTGGCGTACGTCGAAGGGGCGCTCAAAGGCCCACTCTTTTGCCACAGGATGGTTCAGGTGCCCTACGAGCTCCGCAGTTGTTGGCAGCGATTCAGGATCAGGCGCTTGGAACGGCATGGGATCGTGATGTTCCAAGCCCTCGGCTGGCTCCTGGAAGGAAGCGATCATCGAAAGAATCGGCTCACCGTTCTGGTAGGCATGAACCCGCCGGGCCGAGAAAGACCGGCCGTCTCTAAGCCGCTGCACGCCGAATGTAATGTTTTGGTTAGGGTCGCCGGGCCTCAAGAAATATCCGTGTAATGAGTGCACTGAACGAGTGGTATCTACAGTGCGGGTCGCCGCCATGATCGATTGGGCCAGCACCTGGCCGCCGAAAACCCGATTGCGGTTTTGCCTTGGTGTCTGGCCGACAAATATGTCTTCATCAGTTCGCGCCTGATGGTTGCCGTCCAGATCCAGAAGGTCTAGCAATATCTGAGTGGTACCTAGGTCTCCGGTCACGTTCTAAACTCCTTGCAGTGCGGTGGGGCAGAACCAAAATCAATATTACTTTAAAGTAATATTGACATCTGGTTTTCCCTGCTCGTAGGTAATCTATACGATTTTTCGGGTGCGCATCACGCCATCAGCTAATTCAATGACTCCGAAGCGATTGAGCGTGAGAATATTAATCCATGGCAAGCGATGTATTGATTTTTGACGACGTTAACTCTGTAAGCGATTTTGCGAACTTTGTGAGTCGGGCAAAAACTATTGAGGATGATGCTGCACTATTTGTTGCCAGAGGCACTGCCTTAGCTGTTTACGTCCCTGTTTTGGTCCCGGCCGAGCTGGGCCAAGGCCAGTACACGATTTTAGGCATGCGAGTCCATGGACTAGCTCAACCGGCCGAGATCAATGCCAGTTATTCGCTGTCGTCGATTCAGGATCGATTAGCTCGAATGGGGGATTCTTCCGTCGAGTTCACCTTGCCCCCGGTAGAGGCCACGGCCCGATGGGCTGGAATTTCTGTTCCGCTTTCAGGCTGGGAAGATTCAGGAACGATTCCCAATCACACACTGTCATCAGCTGCACAGACGGGAATTGATGCCGTGGCTCAAGCGTTGCCAGAAAACCCTGGCAAGCCGGTAATATCCCAGATCCGTCAACGAATTTGGTCCTCCGAAATCGCTGGCCAGGAACCGCCGCTACCTATGGGCGCAGCGTTTGCGATGCATGCATTGGGGTTCCTATCGCCAAACGGCGAAAGCAGAGTGCTCCGACAGGGGACGTGGCGCAGAATTAGCAATGATCGTGGACATGCAGTCCTTCGACAATCTTCGCTGCTCGGTTAGGTGAGTATTAAAAAGATGTGCTGGAACCAAATTTGGTTCCAGCACATCTGATTTTTCTCCAGATTAATCGGGAGTGTTTAGCATCGAGTGAGCTGCTCGCTCAAAGTAATCCCTGAGCGTCTCGGCTTGGAGCGGTGGCAACTCGAGCTGGTCAATTGCCTTATTCATATGACCTAGCCACACATCGCGGTAATGCGAGTTCACAGTGAAATTACCGTGGCGCATACGCAACCTAGGATGACCGCGGTGTTCGGAATATGTGGTCGGTCCGCCCCAATACTGTTCAAGGAACAACTGCAGCCGCACTTGCGCCGGATGCAGATCCTTCTCAGGGTACATCGCGCGGAAATCCTGATCTTCGGCAACCGAAGCATAAAAATTCTTGGTCAGCTGAGCAAAGACTTCGCGGCCGCCTACTTCGTGGTAGAAGGTCCCGGGGAATTGGGAAGCGTCGACTGATTCTTCCGCCAGATCCAGGAATTCTTGGCTGGAAGGCCCCAGAACGAGGGGTTTGCTGAACGGATCCTGCTTGACGCTATGCGGGATCTGGGGGTGTTCACTCATTATTGATTCCTCGGGAAAGGTTCGGAAGGACAGGTTCATGAAGAACCGGGAAGTTCACGGATCTGGCGATAAAGCAGACTTTGTTCGCTTGCTCATGCAGCGAGTCGGCAAGTTCTCGTTGTGCTTCGTCGGCAAGGCCAACCGCCGGACGCAGGACAGCTTGGACGAATTCGCCGCTATGATCACGGTTGAGCTGGAGCAGGCCATGGGCAGAGTCGCTGTAGCCGGTAACGACGACACCGTGTGTCACGGCGACGTGCAGATACGACAACATGTGGCATTGACTCAACGCCGCGAGCAGAAGCTGCTCCGGATTCCACCGGTCCTTGTCTCCATGAAAAGTCGGGTCAGCAGTTCCTGGAAGATCTGGCAAGCCTACTGAACGCACCACGTGGTCTCTACCGTAGCCACGGTAGCTCTCGGTGCCGGTACCGCGATTTCCAGTCCATTCCAGACTGATGTGATATTCATGCCGCGACAGATCCATACGTTCATTCTTACATCTTTAAACCATGAGGGTGCACTCAAGAACCTGGTGAGCTCTGAGTGCACCCTGAGGTGAGATGTATCTGCTACCGCTGGGTTTTAGGCATCCGCTAGGCGCGCAGCCAGGGCGCGTCGAACATCAGCGGCAGACTCGGTCAACAAGCGACGTAGTGCCGGGTGCTTTTCACCGAGGGATTCGAGGAATGCCTCGGTCTGGTCCAAAGTCTGCTGGGAGACCTGGGAATTCGGGTAGAAGCCAAGCACGATTTGCTTGGCCATTTCGTGGGAGAAGGTTTCCCACGCATGGATCAACAGGCCGAAGTACTTTTCGGTGTAGCCGGCGATCAACGACTTGTCGTGCACGTTGTTGAACCCTGCAATAATGGCGCTCTGCTGGTCATTCGACAGAGTCGCTGCCGTGGCGGCTTCAAAAGCTTCGTCCTTGGCCTGCGCAGTAGGACGCGAAGCGCGGGCGGTGTACCAGGATGCCTTGCCTTTGGCGGTGTCGTCAGTTTCCAGGAGGGCATCAATTTGTTCATCGGACAGTCGCCCGCCGGCGCTCAAAGCGATCGCCAGGGACCAGCGAAGATCGGTATCGATCACTAGTCCGTCAAGGGAGGTTGACCCATCGAACAGGCCTTGGGCGCGGTCCAGCTGTTCGGCAGTTCGCGAGCGATGCGCGAAGGCTTTGGCCAGCTGCAGCTGCGCGTCCGAACCGGCCTTCGCGTCCGAGGCAAGCTGCCACAGCTGGTCTGCAGCTCGAATCGACAATTCTGTGCTGTGCTCGGCTGCAACGTAGCTATCCAGCGAAGTATTCAGCTGGCGCAGCAGTACCATGATGACCGTCGAGTCGGCTTCGTGGCCAATGTTGTTCAAGAGCAGCTGAACGTAGATGCTTGCTGGTGATTCCGCATCGCGCACCGAATCCCAAGCAGCCGACCAGACCAAGGTGCGAGGCAGGGATTCATTGAAATCCTTCAAATGCTCGGTGGCAGTAGCCAAGGATCCTTCATCCAACCGGATTTTCGCGTAGGTCAGATCATCATCATTGAGCAGCACCAGGTCTGGTCGCTGCAGGCCAGCCAAGGCAGATACCTCGGTGGCCTCGCCGGAGATGTCGAGTTCCTCGCGGTGCACGCGCTGCAAGGTTCCTGTCTCATCGAGGCTGTAGAAGCCGACGGCGAGGCGATGCTGTCGTAGCGTTGGGTACTCGGCAATGGCCGACTGGCGAATGGTGAAGGAAGTGATTACACCCGCGGCGTCTGTTTGAATATCGGCGGTGAGGGTGTTCACTCCGGCCGTTTCAAGCCACTGCGCACCCCAACCGCTCAGATCGCGTCCGCTGGAGGTCTCCAATTCGCTGAGCAGGTCTGGCAGTTCGGTATTGGACCAGGCGTGCTTGGCGAAGTATTCACGTACTCCCGCCATGAACTCTTCCTGGCCGACAAAGGCTACAAGCTGGCGAAGAACGCTGGCCCCCTTGGCGTAGGTAATGCCATCGAAGTTGACCTCAACGTCTTCGAGGTCATTGATCTCGGCCACGATCGGGTGGGTTGAAGGCAATTGGTCCTGGCGGTAGGCCCAGTTTTTCTCCAGCGTATTGAAGGTGGTCCAGGCGCTGGTGAATTCGGTGTTCTGGGCAGCAGCAAGAGTAGACATGAATTCAGCGAATGATTCGTTGAGCCATAGGTCGTTCCACCACTTCATGGTGACCAGATCGCCGAACCACATGTGTGCAAGCTCGTGAAGGACGGTGATGGCGCGGCGTTCCACCATGGCACCGGTAGGGCGGGAACGGAACACATACTCTTCGAGGAAAGTGACTGCACCAGCATTTTCCATGGCGCCGGCATTAAATTCCGGAACGAACAACTGGTCATACTTTTCGAACGGGTATGGTGCGCCGAAGTTCTTTTCGTAGAATTCGAAGCCTTGACGCGTGATCGTCACGATATTTTCAACGTCCAGGTATTCCATCATGGAGGCGCGAGCAAAGACGCCGAGCTCGATGGTGCGACCGCTGGAGGAAACGAGCGAATCGCGGGCAACCTGATACGGTCCGGCGATCAGCGCGGTGATGTAGCAAGAGATGCGCTGGGTGGGTGCAAAGGCCCAAGTCGCTGCTTCGCCCTGCTCAACGGGCTGCGGAGTTGGAGCATTGGAAATGACGTTCCAGTACTTGGGAGCCGTGATCGTGAACTGGAAGGTGGCCTTAAGATCTGGCTGTTCGAACACGGCGAACATGCGACGGCAGTCCGCCACTTCGAATTGGGTATAGAGGTAAACCTCGTGATCCACCGGGTCAACGAAGCGGTGAAGCCCTTCGCCAGTGTTCATGTACAGCGCGTCAGCGTCAATGACCAGGACATTGTCCGCGGCGAGGTTTGAAAGCTGAATGCGGATGCCATCCGAGGCTTCGGCCGGATCCAGATCAATTCCATTGAGATTAATGGAACGTACTGAATCCGTGACGGCATCAATGAACGTGGAAGCCCCCTCGACAGCAGTGAAGCGCACGGTCGTCTTGGAAGTGAAGACGCGGTCGCCGCGGGTAAGGTCCAGGCTCACCTCATAGCTGTCGACGTTGAGCAGTTCTGCGCGAGTAGAAGCCTCGGCGCGAGTGAGGTTCAAACCTGGCATGGGTTCTCCAGTTCTTCATGAGGTGTGCATCCGCGGCAGTTATGAAACGGATATTGAATATTTCTATATTGTGTCATTGGCGACGGGGTATAAAGCAAGTCATCTCGGTGATCAATTTACTCAATTGTCAGATTTGCGCCGAAAACATGGCGCTTTGGGTCATGAACACGCGGGTGGCCCCGTAAAAATGCTGGCCATGCACTTCAACATGGCAATGGGTCCGCCTGAAATGGCTAAGCTAGATGAGAAAGTATTTGACCCCTCCCAGATAAACGAGGCTTTAGATTATGCGCGTGCATATCGCTACAGACCATGCCGGACTTGAACTGAGTGACCACTTGGTGAAACACCTGACTGCCAAGGGCTACGAAATGATTAACCATGGTCCCAAAGTCTATGATCCAGAGGATGACTACCCAGCCTTCTGCATCAACGCGGCTAAGGCAGTAGTGGAAGATCAGCGCGCTGGTCTGGACTCATTGGGAATTGTTCTTGGCGGCTCGGGTAACGGCGAACAAATTGCCGCTAACAAGGTGGAAGGCATTCGCGCCGCGCTTGCCTGGAACCTGGACACGGCAAAGCTTGCCCGTGAGCACAACAATGCCAACGTCATTGCTGTCGGCGGACGCCAGCATTCCGTTGAAGAAGCAGCCGAGCTCATCGAGGCCTTCTTGACTGAACCGTTCAGTGACGCAGAGCGTCACGTGCGCCGCATCGGCAAGATCGCTACTTACGAAACCACTGGCGAGGTCATCGACTAGTCGTGCCAGAAGGACATTCCCTTCACCGTCTTGCCCGCCAATTCGACGACGTCTTTGGCGGGCAAGTGGTTCAGGTTTCATCGCCAAAGGGTCGTTTCAGCGAGGATGCTGCCCGTATTGACGGGCAGGAACTTGAATTGGCCTTCGCAAAGGGCAAGCAGCTCTTTTGTCGATTTTCTAACGACCTTTACTTGCGCGTACATCTAGGGCTGTACGGCGCGTTCAGCTTTGGGGGAGACGGGCATTTTGTCGGCGCATCTTCAATTGGCGCCCCACGGAAAATTGGCGAGAGAGAAGTTGAAGCTGGCGGGAAGCCTGAAGAGTACGCAGGCCCGCCCGCTCCTATTGGCGTCGTTCGCGCACGCATAGTCTCAGAACACGGCTGGGCGGATTTACGCGGTCCTACGGCTTGCGAAGTGCTTGATTACGCGCAGGTGCAAGTCCAGTTAAGTAAACTCGGGCCTGACCCGCTAGCTGGAGCCGCGGCCGACTTCCGAGCGGCCAAGTCGCATTCTGATCCGAAGCAGGCACAAGCGGTGCTGGAGGAGGGGTGCAAGGAGTTTCGAGATAATCTGTCTCGCACAAAAACTGCCATCGGGATCGCTTTGATGAATCAAAATCTGATCAGTGGTGTTGGAAACATCTACCGGGCCGAGGCGCTTTTCCGCAATCGAATCGCGCCAGAGCTTCCTGCGAATCAACTTACCGAGCAGAAGGTCAAAAAACTCTGGCTCGATATCGTCACCGTCATGGAAGATGGTGTTCGTGATGGAAAGATCATCACAACTTTGCCCGAGGATCGCGAAGACGGATTGCCACTTTGGCCCGAAAATGCCTACTACGTATATCAACGCCAGGGTATGGGCTGTCGCCGTTGTACTGGAAAAATTTCTCTTGCCGAGGTCGCCTCAAGAAAGCTCTATTGGTGCCCGCGGTGCCAAAAGATGCCGCGATCGAAAAGAGCGGAATAGCGTTCGGGGCCGTAAATGAGATCAGGGGAATACTTTTCCTCTGATTCTCCGGCGTGTAGGGCTTTGAGTAGCGCAATCTAGATGCTAACCAAGAGGTTCCAAGTGAGACGGGGAATGGCCGATTTGCAAAGCGCATCTTTTATGGTCTAGACTCAATCTTGTTCGAAGCGCAGGGGCTTCGAAACGGGGATGTAGCTTAATGGTAAAGCCTCAGTCTTCCAAACTGATTACGCGGGTTCGATTCCCGTCATCCCCTCCAGAGAAAAGGCTCCGCATAGCGGGGCCTTTTCGCGTATCCGGAGCCCTGAATGCCTGGGATGAGGCAGCTTGTCCTTGATACGGATTCTTCTTTAATTTTTGTCGTTGCGCCTGAACTGGGATACGGACCTCGCTCCCCGGGGCTATCTCTTTGGTCCCTGGGGGAGCAGGACTTTTGTCCAGCGCGAGTGGCCTGAGGGTGCCAACGTTGGAATGTTGCTGTTATTCAACTCACTTCTCTCTTCAAGCAGTCCCAGATCAACCGTGTGATTACCGGAATTTCAGGGAATTGGGCGCGCTGGGCGTGGCGACATGACGGAGATTCGATTTTGCTTTTGGTTCGAACCCGTGTAACTTAGTTTCTTGTGATCAGCACGGGAAACAAATGATTCCCGAGAAGGTCATGGGACGGAAAGTCCAGATGAGGTTCGGTTTTCTGAACTGAATCGGGGTGTAGCTCAGCTTGGCTAGAGCGCGCGCTTTGGGAGCGTGAGGTCGCAGGTTCGAATCCTGTCACCCCGACTTTATGGATGAAAAAATTTTCAGCCATAATTTGAATCCAAGAAATTGGGTTTGATGAAACTGATTGATTAGAAATAAATTCTCAGATTCGCCAATAAACGGTTAGGCGTCATCCGCTGTGAAAACACGGAGCGGCCGGCTAATCGGGGTGTAGCTCAGCTTGGCTAGAGCGCGCGCTTTGGGAGCGTGAGGTCGCAGGTTCGAATCCTGTCACCCCGACTTTATGAGAAGAAATCCTCGGATTTCTGAACATGAAAATTGAGAGCTAAATATTATTTAGATCTTGTGATCACTAATAACTGTCAAAGGTAACTAGTAAGCATCACAAACGATTAGTGGATACAGGATGACTCGGGTTAGACTGTTCACTGCTAATCGGGGTGTAGCTCAGCTTGGCTAGAGCGCGCGCTTTGGGAGCGTGAGGTCGCAGGTTCGAATCCTGTCACCCCGACTCTGTCGAACAACCCCGCAACGCCACCATGTTGCGGGGTTTTTTGCAGATTAGACCTAATATTAGACAACTCAGGAGTACAACGCTGTGAAGAGCGCCGTCGAAAACGTCAACCCGACCCGGGTTAAGCTGACCGTTGAAGTTCCTTACGAGGAACTGAAGCCCCGCGTCGATGAGGCGTACAAGACCATCGCTCAGCAGATTCAGATCCCAGGCTTCCGTAAGGGTAAAGTACCTTCCCGCCTGATCGATCAGCGCGTTGGCCGTGGCTACGTCATCGAGACCGCAGTTAACGAAGGTCTGAACGACTTCTACCAGAAGGCCATGGTTGAGAACGAACTCACCCCTCTGTCCCGCCCAGAGGTAGACATCACCGAGCTGCCTTCGATCGAGAAGGAAGGCGAGGGCCAGCTGGTCTTCACCCTCGAAGTTGACATCCGCCCGAAGGTTGAGCTGCCGGATTACAAGGGAATCGAAGTTTCTGTTGAGGCAAAGGAAGTTGCTGACGAGGACATCGAGAAGGCTCTCGACGACCTGCGTGGCCGCTTTGGCACCTTGAAGGAAGTTGAAGCTCCAGCAGCTGCAGATTCCTTCGTCACCATCGACCTCACCGCTTCGGTAGATGGCGAAGAAGTTGACTCGGCTCAGGGCCTGTCCTACCAGATCGGTTCCGGCAACATGCTTGAGGGCATGGACGAGGCTGTTACCGGCCTGTCCGCTGGCGAAGACGCAACCTTCGAAACCACCCTGGCTGGCGGCGAGCACGCTGGCAAGGCAGCAACCGTCAAGGTTGTTATCAACGCCGTCAAGCAGCGCGAACTGCCAGAAGCAAACGATGACTTCGCTCAGCTTGCTTCGGAATTCGACACCATTGCCGAATTGCGCGAAAACTTGGCAAAGGATGCAGCAGAGGGCAAGATCGTTGAGCAGGGCGTAGAGGCTCGCGAGCTGGTTCTGGACAAGCTGGTTGAACTGGTAGAGGTTCCAGTTCCAGCTTCGGTTATCGATGAGCAGATCGAGCAGCACTTCAACGCTCCCGACGCCGAGGCCGATCACGACACCGAAGAGCACCGTTCAGAGGTTCGCGAGAACACCGAGCGCGCCTTCAAGAACGAGATCATCCTGGACGCTGTCGCAGACGCTGAGGAAGTTGGCGTAGAGCAGTCCGAGCTGATCGACTACATCGTCCAGACCGCTGGCCAGTACGGCATGGAGCCAAACCAGTTCGCTCAGATGCTGGACGGCGCCGGCCAGGTTCCAATGCTGATGGGCGAGGTTCGTCGCCGCAAGGCATTGGCCAAGGTTCTTGAATTCGCTACCGTCACCGATTCCAACGGTGCGGCTGTTGACCTGACTTCCTTCGTGAAGCCAGCAGGCGAAGAAGAAGCTGCCGAGGCTGAAGTCGAAGAAGCAAAGTAGTCTTTTCTAGACTCCTATGGCCATTGGCCGCCTTGAAAAAGGCGGCCAATGGCCATTTTTGTTCGCTGCAGGCGTGCATCATGCGCCGTGAGCGAAACAGGGGCATGAATCGCCCCATCAAAGCCTTGAAGTAAGTAATCTCAAAGTAACCAGTTGCAGCTTTGGGGTTGGAAATAGAAATCCCAGAATCTGATCTACACGTTTGGAAGAGGTAGAGAACATGTCAAATGATTCGCGCACTCCTACTATGGCAGCCGTCGATCCGGCCAGCCGTGACGACTACATCTACAACCGCTTGCTCAAGGAGCGCATCATCTGGCTGGGCTCCGAAGTCCGCGACGACAATGCGAATGCCATCTGCTCGCAGTTGCTCCTGCTCTCGGCCGAAGATCCGGAGAAGGACATCTACCTGTACATCAACTCGCCTGGCGGTTCGATCACCGCGGGAATGGCCATCTACGACACGATGAACTTCATCCCGAACGATGTTGTTACCGTGGCTACCGGCCTTGCCGCTTCGATGGGCCAGTTCCTGCTCTCCTCGGGTACCCCGGGCAAGCGCTTCGCGACTCCGAACGCTCGCATCCTGATGCACCAGCCATCTGGCGGTATCGGCGGCACTGCTTCGGATATCAAGATCCAGGCTGAGCTGATCATGCATATGAAGAAGGTCATGAGTGACTTGACCGCTGAGCAGACCGGTCAGAGCGTAGAGCAGATCCTGATTGATAACCAGCGAGACAAGTGGTTCACCGCTGAAGAAGGTCTTGCCTACGGCTTCTTCGACCAGATTGCAAAGCACGCCGGGTCTGTCACCGGTGGTGGCGGAGTAGAACGTCAGTAGCCGAACCCACCACTTGATACCCAAAGATTTGTCCTAGGAGATAACCATGAACTTCAATACTGAAGCTGTCAGTGGCCAGATGCCATCGGCTCGCTACATTCTGCCGCAGTTCGAAGAGCGCACCCCTTACGGGTTCAAGCGCCAGGATCCATACGCAAAGTTGTTCGAGGACCGCATCATCTTCCTCGGCGCTCAGGTCGACGACGCATCGGCTGATGACGTCATGGCGCAGTTGCTGGTCCTGGAATCTATGGATCCAGAGCGCGATGTCACCCTGTACATCAATTCGCCAGGTGGATCGTTCACCGCGATGACTGCAATCTACGACACGATCCAGTTCATCCGCCCAGAGGTGCAGACCGTTTGCTTGGGCCAGGCCGCATCGGCTGCGGCTGTCCTGCTGGCTGCCGGTACGCCGGGCAAGCGCCTTGCACTGCCAAACGCACGCGTGCTGATCCACCAGCCAGCGATGGGTGGCGGTGAGCGGGGTACCGCTACGGACCTGCAGATCCAGGCCGAAGAAGTTATGCGTATGCGCAGCTGGCTGGAAGACACCCTGGCTTCGCATTCGGGACAGCCAGTTGAAAAGGTTCGCGATGACGTAGAACGCGACCTCTTCATGACTGCAACGGAAGCCAAGGCCTACGGCATTGTTGATGAGGTCCTGACGCCACGCAAGCTGAACCGCGCTCAGCTGGGCAGCTAGCACTAACTCGGAATAATCCCCGATGAATGGCGGTTTACCAAGTGAGGCCACTTCATGACAACTGAAGTGGCGCAACACAGGTAAACCGCCATATTCATCTAATTTGGGGGACAACTAGCCTAGAATTGAGTAAGTCCACAGCTACTCAAGTAAACAGGAGAATGGTGCGATGGGACGCATGGGTGAAGGCTCGGATCTGCTGAAATGCTCTTTCTGCGGGAAGAGCCAAAAGCAGGTTAAGAAGCTAATTGCAGGCCATGGTGTCTACATTTGTACTGAGTGCATTGAACTTTGCAACGAAATCATTGCTGAAGAGTTTGCAGAAGAACAGGTGCATGAGGAGTTCTCCTTGGCTAAGCCACGAGAGATCTTTGATTCGCTGCAGGAGTACGTCATCGGCCAGGAGAACGCCAAGCGCGCACTTTCGGTCGCTGTCTACAACCACTACAAGCGCATCCACGGAAACCAGGATCATGGACCCGTGGCCGCGTTGACTAATGATGACCCATTGGGGGAAGTCGAAGTCTCAAAGTCGAACATCATGTTGATTGGTCCGACCGGTTGTGGCAAGACCTATCTCGCACAATCCCTGGCCAAGAAACTAAACGTTCCTTTTGCTGTAGCTGATGCGACGAGCTTGACTGAAGCGGGCTATGTCGGTGAAGACGTAGAGAATATCCTGCTGAAGTTGTTGCAAGCAGCAGACTACGACGTTAAGAAGGCCGAAACCGGCATCATCTACATTGACGAAATCGACAAGATCTCCCGCAAGAGCGAGAACCCGTCGATCACGCGCGACGTTTCCGGTGAAGGCGTCCAGCAGGCATTGTTGAAGATTCTTGAGGGAACTGTTGCTGCTGTTCCACCGCAGGGCGGTCGAAAGCACCCGCACCAGGATTTCATTCAATTGGATACCACCAATATTCTCTTCATTGTTGCCGGCGCTTTCGCAGGTCTAGAAGAGATCATTTCCTCCCGCGCAGGACAAAAGGGTATCGGTTTTGGCGCCCCGTTGACGGCGCTCAAGAACGAGACAGCATCGTATTCGGACGTTCGCCCCGAAGACCTCCTAAAGTTCGGATTGATTCCGGAATTTATCGGCCGCCTTCCAGTGATCACTACTGTTGAACATCTCGACAAGGAAGCGCTTGTTCGTGTCTTGACCGAGCCCAAGAACGCGTTGCTCAAGCAGTACCAGAAGATGTTCCAGATGGATGGGGTTGCACTGCGCTTCGATCAGTCGGCGCTTGATGCCGTCGCGGAGCTGGCCATCGAACGCGAGACGGGTGCCCGCGGGCTGCGGTCGATCCTGGAAGAAACTCTTGGTGGGGTCATGTTTGACCTGCCAAGCCGTGAAGATGTTGCTGAAGTTGTCGTGACACGTGCCACGGTCATTGACGGTGAAGAACCAGCAATGCTGTCACACGCAATGGTCGCCAAGCGCGACAAGAAGTCCGCCTAACTCGTTCATTGATCAATAGTTTGATTTTCGTAGGAAAGTTGGTAACGCATGGCTGAGCGTCAGCACGTTGATTTCTGGTTTGATCCAATTTGCCCATTTGCCTGGGCAACGAGCCGATGGATCAAGGAAGTTGAAAAGGTGCGTGACATTGACGTTTCTTGGCACGTCATGAGCCTATCGGTGCTCAACGAGGGCCGGGATTTGCCTGAAGACTATCGTGCAATGATGGATTCGTCGTGGGGTCCGGTGCGCGTAGTTCTGAAAGCTGCAGAAGTGCATGGCGAAGAAGTCAAAGACAGCCTCTACACTGCCATGGGCGAGCTGTTCCATTACGAGAAAATCTCGGACCGGGGCGAAGTGATCAAGAAGGCGCTTGAGAGGACCGGTCTGCCTGCAGAACTGGCCGAGGCAGCCGATACCGATGCCAACGACGAAGCATTGCGAGCCAGCCACGAAACCGGCATTAGCAAGGTCGGCCAAGACGTGGGCACTCCCATCGTAGCCGTAGATGGCGTGGCCTTCTTCGGGCCCGTTATCACCCGAGTTCCGACTGGTGAAGACGCAGGAAAGATGTTTGATGCAGCAGCACAGCTGGCATCGTTCCCATACTTCTTCGAAATGAAGCGCACTCGTACCGAGAGCCCAACCTTCGACTAAGTATTCCGGATGCACCGATAGAAGGACGCTCAGAATCCAGGGGCGTCCTTCGTTGCGTTAAGTCTTGGACACCGCGTTGGTTAAAGCTGGCACTTTCAGTGGTCATCCGCAGAATTATTGCCACCAAGGGATAGATGGCCACCTTATCTAGGGAGTACGTTGTGGAAAGTCGAGTGCATATGCCTCTCTGGCGAAAAATAGTGTCCATTGCCTGCATAGTTGTGGGCGTGATCGTGGCCCCGTTTTCAGTCGGAGCACTATGGGCCTCAGGGCATCTGACTAATACCGACGGCTTTGTAAAGACGTTGGGCCCTCTGGCGCAGAATCAAAAACTCCAGGAACTGGTTTCTGGGCAAGTCGCGCAGTCAATATCCGGGCAGCTTCGGATTGAGGAACACCTTGACGCCGTCGCTGGCTCAGGATGGTTGTCGCGTCTCATCCCCGCTGAAGAGCTGGCATCAAAGGCAAACGAGACAATTGAGAATGCTGCATTGCGAGTCGTTCAATCTGAGGATTTCGCTACGAACTGGCAATCCGCGCTACGGGCAAGTCATCAACGAACAGATCAAATCTTCACTGGTCAGAGTTCAGCTTCTCTTGACGAGGCGGGAAATCTAACTTTCGAGCTGGACGAAGTATTCGCAGGGATTTCAAAGACATTAACAGGATTGGGTATTCCGGATTTGCCCGTAACGGGCCATTTCGACTGGCAATTGAAATTGATCCAGAACGATGCGCTGCCCATGGTGAAACAAGCTTACCTGGTGGTCGGGACTATTGGACCGTGGGCAATCTACCTGAACGCCGCTTTGCTTGTTGCCGGAATCCTGCTCGCTCCGAGGTACCTCTCAAAATCGTTGTTGTGGCTCGCTGTTGTCACCACGCTGGGCTACATCGCAATTAAGACCGTGATTCCCGACTTTATCCAGGAGCGCTTACTGGCCAACACGGATAGGGAACTGGCTCGCGCCATTTTTGATCAGATCACCGGTGGCTTGGCAACAAGTTTCATCATCACCGCTATTGCCGCGGGAATTCTTGGAATGGCGTCAGTGCCTCTTTTGCGCACGCGCACGCGTGAACTCACGAACCACTGACCCACTGCCTGCGCTTGAGTGCATTCGGTTTTAGGCCGCTAGTGGAGTTCTCCGCAACATCTTGGTTCGAGAAGGAGTCGGTGCCGTCCTGGTTTAAGAGGCCAACGAATCAATAAGTCCTTTTTTGAACGACAACGGCAACTAATTTTTGCCCTCTTCAAGACCGGGGCGGGTGCATAAAGTACCTGATACCGAAGTTTTTCTTTCACAATTTTATTGAGTGCAACCCAGGTGCTTCGTATGTCTGGGGATTCCTCGGATGAGAGCTGGCTAAACCGAATTTTCTGGGACTGTCATGGTCGCCGGGAACCGATCGCCACGTAACGAGTCGTCTTGTCTCCTGAATCCAACGGCCCGGATTTACCTGTGAATAACCTGAGTTGCTTCATGTTCGCAGGCTAAAACGCTGTGTTCGTCGACGTTAGCGGAGGAAAAAATTCCTATAGAAATTGTGTGAAGTGTGTGTTTGACTAATTTGCACGAGTGCTGCGGCACCCCATCGATAGTGGTCATGTGCCACTGGACAAGGAGTTATATCGTGCAAGTTCGTTCAGTAAAGTCGAATTCCTCGAAGGTCAAAGGCAGACGGAGGCTGGCTGGAGCCGCACTTTTGGCAGGCGCTATGATGCTCAGCGTTGCACCAATGGCCAGCGCGGCACCCTCCTCAACAAACGATGACATCAAATCGATTAAGATATCGTCGCAGAAGTCTGATTCGGCACTTGAGTATTGGACTGCCGACCGAATGAAGGCTGCCAAGAGCGCTGACGCACTGGTCGCTGGCAAGTCGGGATCCGCAGCCAAGGTGGATACCAGCAAAGCTTCCAAAGTTCCTGGCCAGTCAGCCAACGCTAAAGCAGGAAAAATCAGTACAAAAGCTGGCGGGAAAACCCGTGGACAAGAGGCGCCTGTATCGCATATCGGCAAGGTGTTCTTCACTCTCGGCGGTCAAGACTATGTTTGCTCCGGCAACTCAGTGGTGTCAACGAATGAATCCACGGTGTCCACCGCGGGCCACTGCTTGAACGAGGGCCCCGGCGCCTTTGCAACTCGCTGGGTTTTCGTACCTGCCTACGAAAATGGCAATGCGCCCTACGGTTCCTTCGCCGCCACCGAACTGGTCACTACCGCCCAGTGGTCAGATGACGGCGACATCACTTACGACACGGGCTTCGCTGTGGTTTCGAACAGCAATGGCACGACACTGACCGACACCGTTGGCGCTTCGGGTGTTGCCTTCAACCAGCCGCGTGGTGAGTACTACACAGCCTATGGTTACCCAGCTGCTTCGCCATTCAATGGTGAGACTCTGCAATCCTGTGCCGGTTCGGCAACCGACGATCCATTTGGCCAGACTCAGTCGCAGGGTATACCTTGCAACATGACTGGCGGTTCCTCGGGCGGACCATGGTTCTTGGGCTCGGGCTCATCGTCGTACCAGAACTCGGTAAACAGCTTCGGCTACAACACCGTTCGCAATACGATGTTCGGCCCATACTGGGGCTCGGTAATCCAGCAGGCGTACCAGAAC
This sequence comes from Glutamicibacter sp. GQ173, assembly GCF_059759215.1. Classification (NCBI taxonomy): domain Bacteria; kingdom Bacillati; phylum Actinomycetota; class Actinomycetes; order Micrococcales; family Micrococcaceae; genus Glutamicibacter; species Glutamicibacter sp. GQ173. The sequence goes on along the minus strand of NZ_JCAXDT010000002.1, from coordinate 404,344 downwards.
GCACAAAGCTAGATCGTTGAAGGTGGGTGGAGGAAAAGCCAATGAGGCTTTTCGGGGCATTTCAAGGAGAAAGAAGAGACGATGCCACAAGAGCATTCTTCAAAAGACGGGCCTGGCCGCCCACCGCAACGGCATGATTTAGAGCAAGGCGCTGAGGAGCAACTGGAGCACTTCAACGAAGAACGCCGGCGTCAGGCAAAACCAAGAAAGCTCATCCGTCCTTCACCGCCAAAGCAAAAAGCGGGGGAGGAGAAGAGCTGAAACGCATTGGGCGGCCATTCCAAGAGGAATGGCCGCCCAATGCATTTACTTGAAACTAGGCTTCTTCAGCAGGTGCCAACTCGACGTTGGTTACCGTGAGCTCGCCTTCTGTTTCGACCAGTGTCAATTCACGTGCGTTGGCTGCGGACTTCAGGTCTTCGAAACCAGCGCGCAACTGAGCTACCTGCGCCGTGGATGCGTGGATTTCGCCCGAGAGTACCTCGGTGCGCTGCTTGACCTTCGCATCGGACTTGGCCTTGCGGATACCTGAAAGGGCTTCGCCAACCAGCGGGAGAACCGCTGGATCGGCGCCCTCGACGGCGCTGGCCAAGTGATCGGTGCCCGGCCACTGGGTCAGGTGCACCGACCCGGTGCGCCACCAGCCCCAGACCTCTTCGGTGGCGAAGGGCAGGAAGGGTGCGAACAGGCGGAGGACCGAATCCAGCGTCGTAGCCAACGCAGCCAGGACGCTGGCCTGCTCGGCCTCGCCATGGCCGCCGTAAGCACGGTCCTTGACCAGTTCCACGTAATCATCCGTGAACGACCAGAAGAACGACTCGGTGATATCCAAAGCGCGCGCGTAATCGTAGTTGTCGAAGGCGCGCTTGGCATCCTCGATCACGGTGGACAGGCGTGCCAGCAGTGAACGATCCAGGCCGTTGGTGACAACCGAAGCATCGTCAGTCAAGACGTTGGCCTCGGTGGCGCCCAGATTCAACACGAACTTCGAAGCATTCAGAATCTTGATGGCCAGGCGGCGGCCAATCTTCATCTGGTTGATTTCGTACGCGGTATCGGCACCCAGCTTGGCGCTGGCTGCCCAATAGCGCACGGCGTCGGCACCGAACTTCTCCAGCACCTCGTTGGGAACCACGACATTGCCCTTGGACTTCGACATCTTCTTGCGGTCCGGATCCAGGATCCAGCCCGAAATCGCTGCGTGCTTCCACGGGGCGCTGGCGTGCAGGGAATCTGCGCGGACGGCGGTGGAGAACAGCCAGGTGCGGATGATGTCGTGGCCCTGCGGACGCAGGTCGAAGGGGTAGACCTTCGAGAAGAACTCATCGTCGCGGCCCCAGCGGCCTGCGATCTGCGGAGTCAGCGAACTGGTGGCCCAGGTGTCCAAGACGTCGGCATCGCCGATGAAGCCATTGGCGGTGCCACGCTGATCCTCGGTGTAGCCGGTTGGCGCATCCGCAGCCGGATCAACCGGAAGCTGTTCGATGGCAGGCAGGATCGGTGCGTCGTAGTTCGGCTCGCCGTGCTCGTCGACCTGGTACCACACGGGTACCGGAACGCCGAAGAAGCGCTGGCGGGAAACCAGCCAGTCGCCGTTCAAGCCCGACACCCAATTCTCGTAGCGCGAGCGCATGAACGAAGGATGGAAGTCGATTTCCTTGCCACGGGCGATCATCTGGTCGCGGCGCTCTTCATCGCGGCCACCATTGCGGATGTACCACTGGCGGGAAGTCACGATTTCCAGGGGCTTGTCGCCCTTTTCGAAGAAGTTCACCGGACGTGAGATCTTCTTCGGTTCTCCGTCAAGCAGGCCCGCGTCGGTCAGCAGCTCGACCATGGTTTCCTTGGCGGAGAACACCATCTTGCCGGAAATCTTGGCGTAGGATTCCTTGCCGGCCTCGGTGGTGATCCACTCCGGGGTCTCGGCCAGGATGCGGCCGTCGCGCCCGATGATGGGACGGGTTGGCAGCTGCAGTTCGCGCCACCAGGTCACGTCGGTCAAGTCGCCGAAGGTGCACACCATGGCGATGCCCGAACCCTTGTCGGCTTGGGCCAGCGGGTGCGGATGCACGGTGACCGGGACGTCGAAGAGCGGGGAGGTGACGGTCTTGCCAAACAGGTGCTGGTAGCGTTCGTCATCCGGGTGGGCCACCAGTGCGGCGCAGGCCGCCAGAAGCTCCGGACGGGTGGTCTCGATGAAGACCTGCTCGCCGTTCTCAGCGTTGAAGCCATAGCGGTAGAAGGCGCCGGGCATTTCGCGGTCTTCGAGCTCGGCCTGGGCCACGGCGGTGCGGAAAGTGACATCCCACAAGGTCGGAGCCTCGGACATGTAGGCATCGCCCTTGGCCAAGTTCTCCAGGAAGGCACGCTGGGACGCAGCGCGGGAGTTGTCGTCAATGGTGCGGTAGGTCATCCGCCAGTCAACGGACAGGCCCAGGGTGGTGAACAACTGCTCGAAGACCTTTTCGTCTTCGACAGCCAGCTCCTCGCACACCTCGATGAAGTTCTTGCGGCTGATAACGTCCCAGTCGCGCTGGTTCTTGGCCGGCTTTTCCGGTGGACGGTAGCCCTCGATGTACGGCTTGGTCGGGTCGCAGCGCACCCCGAAATAGTTCTGCACGCGGCGTTCGGTCGGCAAGCCGTTGTCATCCCAGCCCAGTGGGTAGAAAACGTTCTTGCCGCTCATGCGCTGGTAGCGGGCCAACACGTCGGTCTGCGTGTAGGAGAACATGTGTCCTACGTGCAGGGACCCGGACGCCGTTGGCGGGGGAGTGTCGATGGAGTACACGGACTCGCGAGTCGTGTCCTCGTTGAAGTGATAGGTGCCCTCGGTGCGCCACCGGGACGAAAGACGTTCTTCCAAGCCTTCCAAAGCGGGCTTGTCAGGAACGGAAACCGTTGCGGGCGTGTCTGTGCCCAAGTTTTCTTCTGCCATAGCCTTATTCTTTCATGTTTTGCACAGCGACAAGGCATTGTTTCCCATGGCCTGCGCCACGATGCCGCCAAGGGCGGGCAAAACCGCGTTCTGGCCGCACCCCGGGCAGAAAGCAGAGGTCAACGGCCACAGCACCTGGCGGCCTGCTATTTGCTCATAAAGCAGCTGGGATCTCGAAGTCCTGAAACGTAAGAGAAATTCACGTCTTACCAGCTGGCAATGAAGTAGCCATAGAGTTGGAGCTATGACTAACACAGAATTCCAAGCGCCTCGTTCCGCCGTTGTCACCGGCGCTTCTAGCGGTATTGGCCAAGCCACCGTTCGAGCCCTGCGCAATCAAGGATGGACCGTTTTCGCTGTCGCGCGCCGTGCGGATCGATTGGAAGCACTTGCCCAGCAGACGGGTGCGATTTCCGTCCCTGCGGATGTCAGCGTCCAGACCGATGTAGAGGTATTGGCCAAAACCGTTGAATCCGCAGGAGGCATCGATACCCTGATCAATTGCGCCGGTGGCGCACGCGGCACCGAGTACTGGGCCGATGCCATTGACGAGGACTGGGAATTCATGTGGCAGGCCAATGTCATGGGAACGATGAGGCTCACGCGCGCCCTGTTGCCACAGTTGCGACGGGCACGAGGCACGGTCCTGAACGTGACCTCGACAGCAGCACTAGCAAGCTACGAAGGCGGCAGTGGATACAACGCCGCCAAGGCGGCCGAGCGTGCCATGACCCAGGCTTTGCGTTTGGAAGAAGTGGAAAACGGCTTGCGAGTCATCGAGATCCTCCCTGGCTTGGTGCAAACCGAGGAATTCGCGCTGCGGCGCCTTGGCAGCCAAAGCGCGGCTGACAGTGTCTATGCCGGAGTTGACAATCCGTTGACGGCCGAAGATGTCGCCGAAGTGATTCGCTACGCCGTCAGCGCTCCAGCCCACGTAAATCTCGACGAGATCGTTATCCGGCCGCAGGCGCAAGCCGCAAACCACAAGCTAATCCGCAACGCCAAATAATCGTTGCGCAACCCACCGTTGAGGATTTATTCAATGAGCCAAGAAACCCAGCGCACGATTCACGTAGTTGCAACATCGCATGGAACGGACAATGCCAACGGCCAACAGCTGATTCACGATCTGCGAGCCCAGCTCGAAGAGCTGGGCCAGAGCCAGATTCCAGCCTCGTTGGTTTGGCACGAGGCCTACGTAGATGTGCAGCAGCCGTCGTTGGATGACGTGGTTGCCGGACTGCCGGATGCGGAACCAGCCGTGGTTCTGCCGCTGCTGGTTTCAGATGGCGTGCACACCACCCTCGACATCGCTAAGGCCGTGGATTCTCGAGAAAATACTGTGTCGGCCGGCCCGCTGGGCCCGATGCCCGAGCTTGCCCAAGTCCTCGCGGACCGGGCCGAAGAACATCTCGACGGTGACCCAATGGTCGTCCTGGCCGCTGCGGGCACCCGGCTTGAAATCGGCCAACGCCAAGTCCTCGACCTTGCCGGGCAAATTTCGCGCATCCTAGACCGCGATGTGCCTGTTGGCTATTGCGCCGGAGCAAAACCACAGATCTCAGAAGTTGTTGACGGCGCGTTAAAGCGTCCGGTCCTTGTTCTGAGTTCCTTGCTGGCCGACGGATACTTCCAGTACAAGCTCGCTAGCACGGGAGCAGATGTGGTGACAAGGCCTCTTTTACCTGACGTAACGATTGCGCAATGTTTCCTCGTGCGTCTCCAAGAGACGCTTAAACAGGCCGGTTTTGTGTCGCCAAATGACGAAGTTCTAACTCAGTAGGCAACCAGCAGTCATGTGACTACTTGCGTTTGCCGTCCCCCTGGGGTGGGTTTCTACGCTTGATTACATGACGCAGACAACCACACCCGCTCGTCCTAAGAGGGCGGCAAAGCCCAACGGCCAATGGAAAATCGACGGCCCTGCGCCGTTGAACGCCAACGAAGAAATGAAGGCCGCAGATAACGGCCTGAACGTGCGCCAGCGCATCGAGGAAATCTACTCGAAGCAGGGCTTCGATTCCATTGACCCAGAGGACCTGCACGGACGCTTCCGCTGGTGGGGCCTCTACACCCAGCGTGCCCAGGGGATCCCGGGCGGCAAGACTGCGACGCTGACCCCCGAAGAACTTGAAGACCGCTACTTCATGCTGCGCGTGCGCATCGACGGTGGTGCGCTGACCACTGAGCAGCTGCGCGTCATCGGCCAGATCTCCACCGAGTTTGCCCGCGACACTGCGGATTTGACGGACCGCCAGAACGTCCAGCTCCACTGGATCGACGTTGTCGACGTCCCTGAGATCTGGCAGCGGCTGGAAGCCGTGGGCCTGCACACCACCGAAGCCTGCGGTGACGTTCCCCGCGTGATCCTCGGTTCGCCGGTAGCTGGCATCAGCAAGGACGAGATCATCGATCCGAGCCCGGTGATCGCCGAAATTTCCCGCCGCTACATCGGCAAGCCGGAATTTGCGAACCTGCCACGCAAGTTCAAGACCGCCATCACCGGCCATCCCAGCCAGGATGTCGTGCACGAAATCAATGACATCGCCCTGATCGGCACCGTCCACCCGGAACTTGGTCCCGGATACGACCTCTGGGTGGGTGGCGGCTTGTCCGCCAGCCCGCGGCTGGGCGAGCGGCTCGGCGCCTTCGTCACCGAAGAGCAAGCACCAGATGTATGGGAAGGCGTTGTCTCGATTTTCCGCGATTACGGCTTCCGCCGCCTGCGCAACCGTGCGCGCCTGAAGTTCCTGCTGGCCGAATGGGGCACCGAGAAAATGCGCCAGGTGCTGCAGGACGAATACCTGGGCTATGAGCTGCCCGACGGCCCGTTGCCTGTCCAGCCGACCGAGGCCGGGGACCACAGCGGAGTGAACGAGCAGAAGGACGGCAAGTTCTACATCGGGCTGACTGCTCCAGCAGGGCGAGTCTCGGGCACCTCGCTGACCGCTCTGGCTGATCTGGCTGAGGCACACGGATCCACCCGGCTGCGCACCACCCCGCACCAGAAGATCATTGCGCTGGACATCGCCGAAGACCAGGTCAAGGACTTTGTCGGTGCGGCCCGAGGCCTGGGGCTGGAAGCGTACCCGAGCCTGTTCAAGCGTTCGGCGATCGCCTGCACCGGTATCGAATTCTGCAAGCTGGCGATCGTGGATACCAAGGACACCATGATCGACGCCGTGGCAAAAATCGAAGATCGCCTGGCCGACCATGAGGGCAAGCTGCCGCGCCAGCTGTCCCTGCACGTGAATGGCTGCCCGAACTCGTGTGCCCGCATCCAGACTGCCGACTTGGGCTTCAAGGGCCAGCTGATCACCAATGAGCAAGGTGAACAGGTTTCCGGCTTCCAGGTGCACCTGGGCGGGACCCTGGCCGGTTTCGAAAATGGCGAAGCCGCCCTGGGCCGCACGGTCCGCGGCCTGAAAGTCGCTGCCGATGAACTCCCCGAATATGTAGAACGCGTTGTCAAGAACTACTCCGCTTCCGCCACAGAAGGCGAGTCTTTCGCCGCCTGGGCCCACCGAGCCGAAGAGGATGAACTGAAATGAGCCAGCAGACCCCTAACCGCACCCGCAGCGAATCCGAACTGCGCGAAATCGCACGGCTCGGAGCTGAAGAGCTGGCGTGGGATGCCAGCGCCACGGAGGTTGTCGCCTTTGCCGCCAAGCACTTTGACCCCAGCGAAGTAGCCGTGGCCTGCTCCATGGCTGACGCGGTGCTTCCGCAAGTCGTTGCCGAGCAGCTTCCGAAGGTCGATGTTCTGTTCCTCGACACCGGCTACCACTTTGTCGAAACCCGCGGCACCCGCGATGAGGTGGCCCGCGTCCTGGACGTGAACATTGTCGATGTCCTTCCCGAGCTCACCGTGGCCGAACAGGATGCCAAATATGGCAAGGACCTCTTTGCCAGCAATCCGGCGCAGTGCTGCCAGATGCGCAAGGTGGACCCGCTGGCCAAGTCCCTGGGCGGCTACAGCGCCTGGTTCACCGGGGTCCGACGCGACGAGGCTTCCACGCGAACCAATACTCCGCTGGTGGCTTTTGACGAAAAGAACGGGCTGGTCAAGTTCAACCCCTTGGCACCGTGGAGCTTTGACGAGCTGATCGACTACGCCACCGACAAGCAGGTCCCCGTGAACCTGTTGCTGTCCAACGGCTACCCATCCATCGGTTGCGAACCGTGCACCCGGCCCGTTGCCGAGGGCGAAGATCCTCGTGCCGGCCGATGGGCCGGGCTGAACAAGACCGAATGCGGCATCCACATCTAAGGAGCAAGCCATGACCATTACCGCTAACGCCCCCACCGGCACCCAGCGCAGCGTACTGGACGCCCTGGAAGCTGAATCCATCCACATCATCCGTGAAGTCCTCGCCGAATTCGAGAAGCCAGGTCTGCTCTTCTCCGGCGGCAAGGACTCCGTGGTGGTCCTGCACCTGCTGGCAAAGGCCGTCGCGCCACTGCGCGTGCCGATCCCTGTGGTGCATATCGACACCGGCCACAACTTTGCCGAAGTCCTGAACTTCCGCGATTCGGTAGTCGAAAAGTACGGGCTGAACCTTGTAGTCGGCTCCGTGCAGGAGTACATCGACCGCGGCGAGCTGACCGAGCTGCCAGATGGCACCCGCAACCGCCTGCAGACCCGTGTCCTGCTGGACACCATCGAAAACAACGGTTTCGATGTCGTCTTTGGCGGCGCCCGGCGCGACGAGGACAAAGCCCGCGCCAAGGAGCGCATCCTGTCACTGCGCGACGAATTCGGCGTTTGGGATCCGCGCAACCAGCGCCCGGAAATCTGGAGCCTGTACAACGGCCGCCACGAGCCGGATTGGCATGTGCGCGCCTTCCCGATTTCCAACTGGACCGAACGCGATATCTGGGCCTACATCCAGCGCGAAAACATCGAGCTGCCATCGATCTACTTTGCGCATTGCCGACAGGTCTTTGAACGAGACGGCATGTGGCGGGCGCTGACCCCGGTGAGCCAGCCCAATGATGACGAGCCGGTGATCATCAAGCAGGTGCGCTACCGCACCGTGGGCGACGCCAGCTGCACCGGAGCTGTGCTGTCGGCCGCCGACACCGTAGGTAAGGTGCTCGACGAATTGGCCATCGCCACCGTCACCGAACGCGGGGCTACCCGCGCCGATGACCGCATTTCCGCCGCGGGAATGGAAGACCGCAAGACCGAAGGGTACTTCTAAAATGACCACCACACTATTGCGCATCGCTACTGCAGGCTCGGTAGACGACGGCAAGTCCACTTTGGTTGGCCGGCTCTTGCACGATGCCAAGGCGATCCTTGCAGATTCCCTGGATGACATTGCCCGCACCAGCGCCGAGCGGGGCTTCGGCGGGGCCGATGGCACCCTGGACCTGGCGCTGGTGACCGATGGCCTGCGCGCCGAACGCGAGCAGGGCATCACCATCGACGTGGCCTACCGCTACTTCTCCACCGACAAGCGTTCCTTCATCCTCGCGGACTGCCCGGGACACGTGCAGTACACCCGCAACACCGTCACCGGGGCCTCCACTGCGGATGTTGCCATCGTGCTGGTGGACGCCCGCAATGGCGTCCTTGAGCAGACCCGCCGCCACCTCGGCGTCCTCGCCTTGCTGCGCGTTCCCAACCTGGTTGTGGCAGTGAACAAGATGGATCTCATCGGGTGGGATGAGCAGGCCTTTGGCGCCATTGAAGCCGAAGTCCTGTCGCTGGCTGCGGAACTGGGCCTCAAGTCAGCCACTGTTATCCCGGTCTCTGCACTGCAGGGCGATAATGTGGTTGAACCATCCCAGGCGGCTCCGTGGTATTCCGGTCCCACCCTGCTGGGCCTGCTCGAAGAACTGGAGCCGAAACTCGGCAGCGGCACCGCACGCCTGGATGTCCAGTACGTGATTCGCCCGCAGGGCGCCCTCGCTCCAGGCCTGGATCCGGAAGCCTACCGCGATTACCGAGGATATGCCGGAACCCTGGTCGACGGCACCTTGAACGTGGGGGATTCCGTGCAGGTGCTCTCCAACGGCCAGCCAGCAGCCAGCAGGGTCAAGGCCATCAGCACCCCTGCCGGTCCAGCCCAGAGCGCCCAAGGCGGCGAGGCGGTTGTTGTCGAGCTGGAATCGGACGTGGACATTGCCCGCGGCGACACCATCGTGGCCGGTGAACTGCCTGTGGCACAGCGCGAGTTCCAGGCGAACATCTGCGTATTGGATCCGGTAAAGCTCACCGGCGGCCAGCGACTGCTGATCAAGCACGGAACCAAGGTAGCCGCAGCCAAGCTGTCGACCATTGATTACGTGATCAACGTGGCCGACTACTCGCAGCAGCCCGCCGAATCCCTGGAACTCAACGACCTGGGCCGGATCACCCTGCGCAGCCAAGCCGCCTTGGCAATTGAACAGTACGCCTCCTCGCGTACCGGCGGCAGCTTCTTGCTGATCGATCCAACCACGGGTCGAACGCTGGCCGCGGGGATCATCGAGGAAAAACATGAAGCGGCCTGAAACTGCTGAACCGGCAAGGCATGGCACTCGTGTGCGCCTGACGGCTCATGGTCCCGAGGCGGGATATGGCGGCAGGTTTCTTGGGCTTGCAGGCGTAGGGGTGCTCGCTGCCCTGGCAGTGGTCACGGCCTTGTTGCCCGGGCCCAGCGACGAACAGGCGCAAGCTGCGGATCTTGGACCCGCAGCCGAACTGAAAGTTGGCTACTTCGCGAACCTGACGCATGCTCCAGCCCTGATTGCCCAATCCGAAGGAATTCTTCAGGACGCGGTGCAAGACGACGGAACCAAGGTGCAGAGCCAGGTTTTTAATGCAGGACCCGCAGCGGTGGAAGCACTGAACTCCGGTGCCATTGACGCGGCATACCTAGGGCCAAACCCGGCGTTGAACAGCTACCTCTCCAGCCGCGGTGAATCATTGCGGGTGGTATCTGGTGTAGCCTACGGCGGTGCCAGCCTCGTGGTGAACGACCAGATCAGCAGCCCTGGGCAACTGGCTGGCAGCAACCTGGCTAGCCCGCAGTTTGGCGGCACTCAGGACGTGGCGTTGCGTAACTACCTCAACGGGCTAGAGCTGAACCAGGACGCAACCGTCACACCGAGTTCCAATGGCACAGTGGCCCAGCTATTTGGCCGCGGAGAAATCGATGGCGCTTGGCTTCCTGAGCCTTATGCGTCGCTGCTGGTGGAAAAGTACGACGGCCATCGCCTGGTCAACGAGTCGCAGCTGTGGCCTGACGGAAAATTCCCGACGACAGTTTTGGCTGTTTCCCAGGACTTCCTGGCAAGCCATCCGGAAACAGTCCAGAAATTGGTGGATGCCAATACAGAGGCAATCAGCTGGTTGAACCACGCGGATGAAAAGCAAAAGCTCGAGGCCGTGCAATCCGCTTTGGTGAAGGCCAATGGAAGTTCGTTTGATGAGTCAGTGATCGCTTCTGCGCTGAAACAGATTTCATTCAGCGAAGATCCATTGCCTGAAACCTACCAAACGCTGGTGGACCATGCGGCCGCTGTTGGCGTTGGCTCCACGGGTGATGCACAAGGGCTTGTCGACACTCGCTTTCTCAACCAACAGGAGCGGTAATGGGAGTTCTACTCAATGAAGTATCGCTGAGCTATCCTGGCACGGGGCTGGTCATTGACCGGCTCAGCGCTGAAATTGAAGATGGCGAATTTATTGCAGTTCTCGGCGCCTCCGGATGCGGGAAATCCTCCTTGCTGAATATGATCGCCGGCTTGCTGGCGCCGAGTTCTGGATGGCTGGAAGTACCTGAAGACGGGGCCGCCTTCATGTTCCAGGACGCAAACTTGTTGCCTTGGCTGACTGCCAGCCAAAACGTCGACTTGGCCTTGAAGCTTGCCGGTTACCCGGTAGAGAAGCGGCCAGCACGAGTTGAAGAATTGCTGGATCTTGTTCAGCTGGGGCACGCCAGCAGCAAAAAGCCCCACGAGCTATCCGGCGGCATGCGCCAGCGGGTAGCCCTGGCCAGGGCTCTGGCACAGGACCGGCAGGTCTTGCTGATGGATGAGCCTTTCGCGGCGCTGGATGCCATTACCCGCGACATGCTCCATGAACAGCTGCGCGCCTTGTGGGAGCAAACGGGAAAGACGATCATCTTCGTTACGCACAATGTTCGCGAGGCAATTCGGCTGTCCGGACGGATCCTGGTGCTCTCTTCGCATCCGGGACGAATTCTGGAAACCCGCCGGATCACCGACGAATTACGCCAGGACCCAGCCCAAGCGGCCGCACTGGCAGATGAACTAACCACGATTTTGAGAAAGGAGCAGCGGAAGCATGAGCTCACTGACCGAGTCTCCAACTGAGTTGAAGCCATTGCAGCATTCAAAGCTGCGCCAGCGCAGCCGCCTGGACGCAGTGGTCGCACCGTTGCTCACCGTGGTGGTACTGATTAGCCTGTGGCAGATCATTTCCTGGGCCAGCCCGCTGCGCGAGGATCTCTTCCCGGGCCCGCTGGCTGTGGCCCAGAAGCTTCCACAGCTGCTCTCCGACGGATCGCTGCTTTCAGCGGTGGGCACATCGCTATTCCGTGCCATCAGCGGATTCGCTATCGCGGTGGTCGTTGCGACCCCTGTGGCGTTGCTCCTGGCCCATCAGCCTTTGCTGCGCAAAGGTGTCGGCCCGCTGGTATCGGCGATGCAGGTACTGCCCTCCATCGCGTGGGTTCCAGCGGCAATCATCCTCTTCGGATTGAGCGACGCAACCATTTACACGGTCTTGCTGCTCGGCGCGATCCCGTCCATCATCAACGGGCTGCTCGCCGGAATCGACATGATCCCGGCACAGTACAAGGCGTTGTCCAAGGTGCTTGGCGCCTCCAAATGGGAACATGTCATGCACATTGAGCTGCCAGCTGCCATGCCAGGCTATGTTGCAGGATTGCGCCAAGGGTGGGCCTTCGCCTGGCGCTCGCTGATGGCGGCCGAATTGATCGCGGTGGGCGGCTCGCTGGCCCTCGGCGTAGGTTCGCTGTTGCAGCGTGGCCGCGACCTGGCAGATCTGCCATTGGTCATGCTGGTGATCCTGACCATCCTGCTGGTTGGCGTGCTGATCGAATTAGTATTCTTTGCTCCGATTGAACGCAAGCTTTTGCGTGATCGCGGCATGAGCCGAAATGGAGACAACAATGGCTAAAGGACATATCACCCTCATTGGCGGTGGCCCCGGTGATCCAGAATTGATTACCGTCGCCGGCTACAAAGCGCTTTTGTCCGCCGATGTGGTTTTGGCTGACCGTCTTGGCCCCACCGCATTGCTGGCCGACTTATCTGATGACGTCCTGGTGATCAACGTGGGCAAGTCGCCTGGCTGCCACGTAAAGACCCAGGATGAGACCAACGAGCTTTTGGTCAAGCACGCGCTTGAAGGAAAGCACGTGGTCCGGCTTAAAGGCGGAGACCCCTTTGTCTTGGGTCGCGGCGGGGAAGAGATGCTCTACGCCGCCGAATACGGGATTTCCACGCGCGTGATTCCCGGAATCACCAGCGCCATTTCGGTTCCCGGCGCTGCCGGCATCCCGGTGACGCACCGTGGAATCGCTGCGGGATTCACCGTAGTGAGCGGCCATGCCGAACTGGCCGACGTGCCGATTCGCTCCGATCACACCCTTGCGGTGCTGATGGGAGTATCAAATTTGGCACTAATTGTTGAGACATTGCTTACCCGAGGTTTGCCGTCAAGTACGCCAATTGCGATAGTTGAGCGAGGTTACTCACAGACGCAGCGCACAACTATCGGTACGCTAGAAGAGATTGTAGTGCGCGCCCGCAAGGCCGCAGTGGCGAATCCGGCCGTCATCGTCATCGGTGATGTCGTTCGGCTAGCCCCGGAAGCCTCCGACCAACTGGTAGACCTCCTGCCGCTAGAGAACGCCGATGCCACCGAGCCGGCCTCATTCGTTGACTAAGAAAGAGAAGTTGTTTGATGAGTGAAATTATCGTCCCTGATCACCTGGCCTCCCGGGCACTGCGCGTGGCCATCGTTGGCGCCGGTCCTGCAGGCATCTACGCAGCAGACCTGCTGAACAAGAGCCAGCCAGTGTCCAGCGGTCAACTGAAACTGCACGTCGACCTCTTCGATGAGCTGCCCACCCCTTTCGGCCTGATCCGCTACGGCGTATCCCCGGATCACCCGCGCATCAAGGGCATTATCAACGCACTGCACAAGGTGCTCGACAATGACTGGATCAATTTCTACGGCAATGTCGGTCTGGGCCGAGACATCAGCCTCGACGACCTGCAGGCACGCTACGATGCAGTGATCATCTCCACCGGCGCCCAGAAGGACGCCGACCTGAACATCCCGGGCATCGACTACGAAGGCTCCTTCGGCGGCGCTGACTTCGTTTCCTGGTATGACGCGCACCCGGATGCAGACAAGAACTGGGACCTGTCGGCCAAGGAAGTTGCTGTTATCGGCAACGGCAACGTGGCCCTCGACGTCGCTCGCATTCTCTCCAAGCACGCTGACCAGCTGCTGGAGACCGAAATCCCAGAGCACATCTACCAGCAGCTGAACGACTCGGCCGTCACCGACGTCCACGTCTTCGGCCGCCGCGGACCAGCCCAGGTGAAGTTCACTCCTCTGGAACTGCGCGAACTGTCGCACTCCAAGGATGTAGACATCGTGCTGTACCCGGAGGACTTCGAATTCGACAAGGCTTCGGACGAAGCCATGAAGACCAATAACCAGACCAAGACCATGGTCTCGACCTTGACCAACTGGCTCATTGAGCAGGAAGAACGCGAAGAGGCACCAAGTGCTTCACGCCGCCTGCACTTGCACTTCCTGCAGTCGCCAGTCGAGGTTCTCGGTGAAGACGGCAAGGTCACCGGCCTGAAGGTGGAACGCAACGAATTGGACGGAAACGGCGGTGCCCGCGGCACCGGCGAGTTCGTCGAATACCCGCTGCAGGCCATCTACCGCGCCGTAGGCTACTTCGGCTCGGCCGTTGACGACATTGAGTACGACGGTGCCAAGGGTGTACTGCCAAACATCGAAGGCCGTGTTCTTGACGCTGCCGGAACCCACGTTCCGGGCCTCTACGCAACTGGCTGGATCAAACGTGGCCCAATCGGCCTGATCGGCCACACCAAGGGCGACGCCCTGGAGACCATCACCCACCTGCTTGAGGACCTGACCCAGCTGGCTGAGCCTGAATCCTCGCAGCAGATCGCAGAACTGCTTGAAAGCCGCGGTGTGGCCTTCTCGGACTGGGACGGCTGGAAGACATTGGACGAACGCGAGAAGGAACTCGGCGCAGCCGAAGGCACCGTCTCCACTCGCTTCGGTGACATCACCCGTGACCGAATCAAGGTTGTCGAGCGCGAGGCCATGATGGAATTCTCCCGCGCAAAAAAATTAGCTGAGAGCCTGTAAGTCTCACCCCAGGCTCTGAATCCTAATGGCGGTGGCTGCTGGCAATAATTTGCTGGCAGCCACCGCCATTGGTGTATTCGGCTGTACTCAGAGCAGTACGTTCCACAGGTAGTCTTCGCCTACGATCGGTATGCCGTAGTCTCGTGCCTTCTTGGCTTTTCCAGACAGAGAATCGGGATCGGCCGCCACCAGCAGCGCCACCTTCTTGGTGACAGCGCGATGCGGAGTGAACCCCGCCCGGGCGAGCTGCTCCTCGATATCGCTCCGAGCGCGTGACATGTCGCCCGTGAGCACGACCAGGGAGCCGTGCGGAACCTCGTGGCTGCTTGCAGGAGCAGCGCTTTTCGGCAGATACTGTGCAACTGCTGGGGCAATTTTCGCTTCGTTGATTTTTTGTGCGGGCAAGCCCAACAGGGCGAGGACCTTGGAAAGATCAGCAATTTCGTCGTCTGCCAGAACACCGTCTGCCCAGGCAGCAGCAACCAGCTGCTGGAAGTAGTGCTCGTGAAGGGCCAAAGCGGCCTTCTTGTCCAGGCCGATATCCGAAGCTGTCTGCAGCAGCTGGGCTTCCTCGTGCGCAGAGAGATAGCGATCCATGAGTGCAAGATCCAGTATGGCTAGATAATTCTCTTCTGTCTCGGTACCGGAGAATTCAGGAAGCCTTGCCGCAAGCTTTTCCAGGAAATGGCCCGCAGGCTTGTCCGTTGAGCGTGATCGAACAACCGCCGGGACACGGAGTGCCGGCACGGAATTGAACCAGCGGTTGGCCGTGGCAGCATGCAGCCGGTGATCCCAATCTGGTTCGTCTGGATCCAATTCCATGTATCGGGAAAGCAAAACTGCGGTTGCCGATGCGTCGCCCACGGCACTGTGCGCTTGCTGCAAATCAATACCAAATGAATCGCAGCAATCCTGGAGCGAACGCCCGGCTCCTTGCCGATATCGATGAGACAAGCGCATAGTGCATAAGCCCTGGGATAGGAAGTCCTCGGGAACAGGAGCGCCTGCCTTGCGGAATTCGGCATCCAAGAAACGCGCGTCAAAGGATAGGTTGTGTCCTACGAGTACAGTGCCGGACAAACGCCAATGAAGTTCTTCGGCCAGCTGGCCAAAGGTCGGCGCGTCGAGAAGATCGCGGCTCTGGATTCCATGAATCGCCTGCTCCCCAAGATCTCGCTGTGGATTGACCAAGGTTTCCCAGGAGCCTACGACTTCTCTTGCGCGGTTCATCGTCACAATAGCGATTTCTGCGATCCGGTCATTGCCGCCGGGGAACAACCCAGTGGTTTCGGTATCGACGATGGAGAATAGCTCGTGGCTCATTTACCTGCTCCTGACGAAAACGTGGTTGCGTCAATCTATAACAGCCTGATCGTGAAGATGCACTACTTTTCTTCAACGTGCGCATTCGACAGGCAGTGCTGCCCAGACCCTGTCGGCCTGGGCAGCACGGATGCCGTGCGTAGAGCAGCAAGGGCTATCGGCCTGCGAATGGCACCTTGTCGTCGAGGCTTTGTGTTCTAACGCTGCGGCGAAGCATTATGAACAGCAAGATCATGCCTGCAGCGATCGACATGTGGCCAAGACCGGCGACACCCGAAATCATCTTGGAAGACTCCATGCCTAGTACGGTCATAGAGCCGTGGGTGAGCTGCATTCCCGCGGTCAGGATTACGCCTGCGTTGTAGGTTCCCATGAACCAGGCAAAAAGCTTGCGGTACTTGCTTAGCCTGAAAGACTTCTCCAGCAGCAATACCAGCAGCAGCATGATAAAGCCCAGAACCAGTAGGTGGGTGTGCACCACCGAAAGCTGGGTCCACTGTCCCTCGGGGAAGCCATTGATCTTGGTGAATTCGCGGTAGAAAAGACCTGAAGCAACACCAAGGAGCATATAGGCGAAGGAGAAATTAACGAGATTACGCATCGATTTTGCTTTCTTTCTGAATGGCTGGTTGTGCAAAAGACTTGGCGGGTGGGGAAGCTTTGCCAAAGATTGGACGCTTTCCTGAGCCCAGGACAGCGAAGAGCGAGGGCAGCATCAGTGTTCGAACCACGAAAGTATCGAGCAGGACGCCGAGCCCGACTATCAAGCCCAGCTGGCCCAGAACCGTCAGCGGCAAGGTTGCCAGGGCCGCGAACACGCCAGCCAACACGAGTCCGGCACTGGTAATGACTGATCCCGTGCGGCTAGCTGCCATGACGACTGCTTCACGCAGATCCAGTGCCTGCGCGTCTTGTCGCACACGCTGCGTCAGGAATATCGTGTAGTCCACGCCAAGGGCTACCAGGAAGACGAAGGCCAAGAGCGGCACTTGGACATCCAGTGCTTCAGCTTCGAAGACTACCGAGGAAACCAGGGAGCCGAGGCCAACAGCAGCGGCAGCGCTGAGCAGATTTGCCGACCCCAAGGCCAAGGCGGTGCGCCACGAGCGGGTGAGCCAGCCGAGCATCACGAAGCAGATGGCCATGATCAGCGGGGCAACTAGGTACAAGTCGCGCAAGTGCATCTGGTGGGAATCCAGCTGTTCGGCGCTCTGCCCGCCCATCAGCACCTGCCCTCTGCCGATTGCTGCCGCGGTATCGCGCAGATCATCCACCAGACCCTGGGCTTGGGCGGAGCTGGGATCAACAGCCGGAATGACGGAGAACTGCTGCCACGAGGTCTTCCCGAGCTGATGGACCTCGCCCACACGCTTGACGTTAGCGACGCTTGAGAGATCATGGCGCAGTACCTCGGTATCGATGTCTTGCGCCAGTACCGTGATCGGCTGTGTTTCACCGGCGGAGAAGTGTTCAGCGATAGTCTGCATGGCGTTGGTTGATTCGGTGGCCGTGCGGAACTGCTGGGCCTGGTCCAAGCCAATGCGCGTCCCGGACAGCGCACCTGCAAGAACCAGGAGCAAAACCGCCAGCGCCGCGAGGTTCAGCCCCGGGCGGTTCATCACAGAACGAGCGGCACGACTGAAGAAGTTTTCCTTCGTGGCCTCCTGACCTGGACGAGGAATCAAAGGCCAGAAGGCATTGCGGCCGCATATGGCCAAGACCGGAGGCAGGAGGAATAGCGCGAAGACCACGGCGATCAACAATCCTGCGGCGCAAACGATGCCCAATCCGCGGGTATCTTCCATGGCGGCCAGCCCCAGAGTGAGCAGTGCCAAAACCACGGTCAGGTTTGAAGTCAGGATGGCTTCAAAGCTGGATGCCCACGCCCTGGATAGCGCTTGGCGATGATCGGCGATTTTGTGCAGCTCATCGCGATAGCGGGAGATCAGGAGCAAGGCGTAATTGGTGCCCGCGCCGAAGACCAATACGCTGAGCACCCCGGAGTCGAAGTGCAGATCGAAGGCGTTGCCCAGCAAATTGGCCACCAGCGAGGCGCTGCGATCGGCGATGGCAATCACGACCAGCGGGATCAGCCAGAGCACCGGTGAACGGTAGGTGAGGATCAGCAGGACTGCCACGATGCCGACGGTCACGGCCAGCAGGGTGAAATCAGCCCCCGCGAAGGCGTTGGTGATGTCCACCGCGAATGCGGTGGAACCTGTGACCTGCAGCGCCATCCCATCGGCGCTATGGTCTTGGACCCAGTCGCGGATCTCGTTGAGCTTCTCACGATCGGCCTGATCTGAGACCGTGCCCCAGATCAGCGGAACCATCGCTGCCCGCTGGTCCTCGCTGGCCAAGGTGCGCCCTGCGGTGACCCCGACGTCGTGGCTCAGTGTCGTGCTGCGCTGATCCAGGGACGCCATGTCAGCGTCGCCCAAGACCTGGCCATCGGGGCGGTTGGCCACCAGCAGGGCCGAGCTCTGGGAATCGGTGGTGTTGGCCTCCAGGATTTCGGCGACCTGCGCCGAATCCGAGCCGTCGACCAGGGAACTGGCCGAACGGGCGGGGGCCTGGATGCTGCTCAGGGCTCCGAAGAGCACAAGGACCACTGCAAAAACTGCGGTGGCCCAGATGCGGGCACCGCGGCGGCTGGTCAGCGAATCGCCGACCCGGGAGATAACTGGAACTTTCATAGTTCCAGTCAACGAGATTTTGCGGGTTCAGCCATCGTGGAATGAGGTGAATAAAAGATCAACCGAAAGGTTGAGAGCACCTCTGGCGTGTCGGCCACACGATAATCGACGCTACAGCAAACCGGCCTCGCGGGCTTTATTAATTGCGTCGGTTCGCGTCCTCGCCTGAAGCTTGTCGAAAATGTGCACCAAGTGCGTTTTGACCGTCGCTTCAGAGACAAACAAGGACTTGGCGATTTGCTTGTTGCCGGCCCCGGTTGCCAGCTGCACAAGAACATCGCGTTCTCGTGCGGTCAGCTCCGCTTTGGGCCGACGCATGCCTTCAACCACACGGCGGGTCATTTCCGGGGCCAGAACCATGAGACCCGCGGCAGCTTGGCGCAAGGACTCGACGATGGTTTGGGCGCTGACGTCCTTGAGCAGGTAACCGCAGGCGCCGGCCTCAATGCACGCCAGAATCTCCGCATCCTTGTCAAAAGTAGTCAAGATCAGTACCTGTGGCGCGCGGGGCAGCCGTCTGATACTTGCCGTTGTCTGGGCTCCATTCATCCCTGAACCCAGTCTCAGGTCGCAGAGCACAACGTCAATTTGCTGTTCTTTGGCGAATTCAATGGCTTCTTCGCCGGTGGAAACTTCGCCCACGACCTCGATATCGCCGTAATTTTCGAAAAGCGCTCTCAACCCGGTTCGAACTATCGGGTGATCGTCCACCAACAGGATGCGGATCATGGGTTGTCCTTTCGTGCCCGTAGAGGCAGATGGGCGCACAAGGCGGTGCCGTCTCCAGCAGCGCTTTCCACTTCAAGTCCGCCGCCAAGTTCAATGAGGCGTCGGTTCATGGCCGTGAGGCCAAAGCCTCCCACCTGTGTGTTTGGCAATAGCCGACCGGCCGGGGGAGTGAAGCCAATACCGTCATCCACGATATCCAGTCGTATCTCGTCATCGCTGAAACTCAAGCTCACGACGACCTTTGTGGCTTGCGCATGCCGGCGAACGTTGGACAGCGCCGACTGGGCCGTCCTCAACAGGGCAATTTGAACACTGGGGTCCAATAGCGGCAATCCAGGCTCAATATCCAGAGCGGATTCAACACCGGAGTCGCTGCTGAAGGTCTCAAGGACGCGAGAGAGGGCTCCGGCGAGCGCCTGCGAATCAAGTTCAGCAGGTGCCAGGGCGGCAATGATTCTGCGCAGGTCGTTGAGTGCCTGCGCGGAGAGCTGGTCGATTCGTTGCAGCGCCTCTTGCGCCGCACCGGCGTTGCTGGCGCCCGTGGCGGCCTTGGCATGCAAGCCGATGGACGATAGCTGCTGGGCGATAGTGTCGTGGATTTCCCGGGCTAAGCGTGTGCGCTCGGCCGCGATTCCTGCTTCACGCTGGGAACGGGCCAAATCCTCTTGGAGCGCGGTCATTTCCTGTTGGGCTCTCATTAAAGAATTGACCAAAGAGGTGCGGTCTTGGGCGTCCCGTTCCATCTGCAGGTAGCCTCGCGAAATGCCCCAGGCAAAAAGGCCGCCGACTAATGGACCTGCTGCGGACGCAAGGCTGAGTTGTGCGTGGTGCAGGTAGGGTGCGAGCAAGGTAAAGGCATAAACCACGACGGACCACAGCACTGAAGGCAGGAATGGCAGCTGGTGCCCAATTAGCAGCCAAAGGCTGAAGGCTAGCCACATGAATTCAGCCGAAATCAAGAGGCTTGCTATCCAGATTCCCAGCAGGAGCGCCAACCACCACGTGGGTTTGGGGAAGATCCTGTTCTTGGCATGCGGGATGAATCCTGCGCTGTACCAGGCGGCGAAGAGCAGCGAGATGAGAATTGCCGGCAGCGCATTGTCTTGCGCCGAAACTTGTCGCAGCAGCGCGATGACAAGCAAGATGGCTGTCACCAGATGCTGTCCCCAGCGCAGCACCCTTGGCGAGGCCAAGGAGTGCTGCTGATTCTGGATCTGAACCCATCGTGGCTCCGTAGTACTCATGGATGCCAGCCTACCTAAAGGGTGCGTGGCCTACTGCTCGGTGAGCACCACCAGTTGAGCTGTTGCCCGGGTCATGGCCACGTACCTGCGGACAGCGCCGCCCAAGCCTGTTCCGAAGGACTGTGGCTGGCAGACGAGTACCAGGTCGAATTCCAGCCCCTTGGCGTTCTCCGGCGATAGTACGCTGACCCTGCTGGGAGCACGGAAGTTAGGGGCGCCGATGACGGCTGCCGTGCCCTGGGTATTCTCGGCCAGCCAATGATCCAGAATTGTTCCGAGTTCTGTGGGCCGGGCGTACTTTACTGGCGCACCGTCTAGGCGCAATGATTGCGGCACGTTCGCTTCTGGCATGTGGGCCAGGATCTGCTCTGCGGCAGCCTCCATGATCTGCGCGGTGCCACGGTAGTTGACGTGTAGCGGGGATACGGTGATGTCGCGAATGCCGACCTGGGCCAGCCGCTGTTCCCATGTCATCCTGAAGCCGTCGACGGCCTGGGCCCTGTCGCCCACAATGGTCAGGCTTCCTGAGGGGCAGCGCCTTTGGACCATCGCCCACTGGGCATCGGTCAAATCTTGCGCTTCATCGATGATCACATGTGAAAAAGGTCCACTGTAGCCGCCTGAGGCCACATGACTCTTCAGGCCTTGGGCAAGCAGTTGCTCCTGAAGGTCTTGGTGCATGAGCTGGGACGACAGGTCTTCCTTGTCGTCAGCCGAAGCCATCAGGTCATCAATCACGTTTTTCCACCGCTTGCGCTCGGCAGCTATGCGCGACTGCTCATCGAGATGTTTCGATTCGCTGTGCGGGTCGCCAATGAGGAAGCGGGCCAAATCAATCAGGGGGATATCTGATGCGGTCCATGACCCGGCTACAGAATTTGCCAGCAGCTTTGCAATTTCTTCACTGCCAAGTTCTCGGCCGCTATAGCGGAGCAGCGCTGGCGTCGAATACAGGGCCTTGAGCAGATTTAGCGGATCCAACACGGGCCAGTGCTCATCTAGCAACCCGTTCAGCGCTGTACTTCGCGCCAACTCTGCGCGCAGCAGCGGCTCATCGTCATCGGCACTGGCAACTTGGGGAAGCAGCTGGTCTATGAGGGCTTCGCGTAATTGGATGCGTGCTTCATTGTGCGGGGTATCGTGATCAATCATGGCAGAGGCATTGCGCCACAGCTGTGATGTCACGGTGGCTTGAGCTTCTGCAAGGTCGATGAGCACGTCGGCGGAAGGCGGTTCTTCAAAGACCAGCACTGCCCGCTTGATTGTGTCCAGCATTGCCAAGCTGGATTTTATGCGATGGACTTCTTGATCCGGTTCCACAAGCACGCCGTCGCCATTCGAAACTATATTCGAAAGCGTTGAAATGAGAACTTCGTCCTCACCGAGATTCGGAAGAATGTCAGAGACATAGGCGGAATAGGCTTCGTGCGGGCTTACCACCAAAATTCTGCCACCTTGGCTGCGAAGCCGCGGATCCGCGTACAGCAAATAAGCTGCGCGATGCAGGGCAACCACCGTCTTGCCGGTACCAGGGCCTCCATCCACGACCAAGGCGCCCTGCGAGCCGCTTCGGATGATTGCATCTTGATCCGACTGGATGGTGGAAAGCACGTCCTGCATTTTTGGTGAACGCTTGCTGCCAAGGGACGCAAGAAATGATGAGTGGTCATCCAAGCGGGCATGGGAAGCCAGCTGGGAAGAATCGAACACTTCATCCCAATAATCGGAAATGCGTTGCCGGCGCCAACGGTAGCGACGGCGTATCGCCAGGCCGTAATTCCTTTCGTGCGTCGCAGCAAAAAACGGTTCTGCTGCCGGGGCGCGCCAATCAATCATCAGCTGCTTGCCGTGTTCATCGCTCAACCCCAGGCGGCCCACGTAGAGGCGCTCGCCGGTCTCAGCCAGTTCCATGAATCCCAAGCAGGCGTAGGGGCCCATGCGGTCTAGCTGGCGCAGCCGCTGAGCCAATTCACCGAGTTCGACATCGCGTTCAAGGGATTGCTGCAGAATGCCGGCCTGGTCTTTTCCTCGTGCGGCGATGCGCTCGATCAATTCGGAACGGAGCTGCTCAATCCGAGCGGCGATTTCGGAGAGCCGTTGCTGGTCTTGTTCGGTATTAGCAGGGCCTTCTGATGATGGACTTGGCTGGGCGGCATCGAAGTAGCTGGTATTTGAGGTTTTGGCAGGCACGCGGGCTCCCTGAAGTGGCTGGCTTTCGTGGCGAAGATATCGATTATGGACCATCTGCGGGGCCTTGCGGCAAGGCCCCCTCGACGCGCTATTCTGAAAATGCAGGGATTGTTGTTTTGGGTTTTTCAGGCTGGGTGCTGTGAGCCTGAACTCACTTGCGATCCCTGGGATTCTGGTGAATGTCCACCACGGGCATCACGCGGTACGATATAAGGACTGCGACTTTGACCCGGCTATCACCGGCGAGTCTTCGGAAGAACAGTGTTCCGCATTGATTGGAACCACCTAGTAGAACCGAACGGGACCAGCCCGTCACAGCTGATGATAAGTGGTTCTCCACCATCTAGTGGGGGATAAGCGGGGTGGTACCGCGGCATTCGTGCCGTCCTCGTAGGCAAGGAATTATCGACCCTACGCTTGAAGGACGGCCCATTCGATGAGCTTCTACCCGAAGGTCACTACTGACCCAACCGGTTCGACCCCGGCTTCACCGCGCTTCCCTGAACTAGAGAAGCGCGTCCTCGAATACTGGAAGAACGACGACACTTTCCAGGCCTCCATCGACCAGCGCGAGGGCGAAGAATTCGTCTTCTACGATGGCCCTCCATTTGCCAACGGGCTGCCGCACTACGGCCACCTGCTCACCGGCTACGTCAAGGACCTGGTCGCCCGCTACCAGACCCAGCGCGGCAAGCGCGTCGAGCGCCGCTTCGGCTGGGACACCCACGGCCTGCCCGCCGAGCTGGAAGCCATGAAGCAGCTGGGCATGACCGACAAGAAGCAGATCGAAGCCATGGGCATCGACAAGTTCAATGATGCCTGCCGCACCTCGGTGATGAAGTACGCCGACGAGTGGAAGCAATACGTGAACCGCCAGGCTCGCTGGGTCGACTTCGAAAACGACTACAAGACCCTGAATGTCGAGTTCATGGAATCGGTCATCTGGGCCTTCAAGCAGCTCTCGGACAAGGGCCTGACCTACCAGGGCTTCCGCGTGCTCCCATACTGCTGGAAGGACGAGACCCCGCTGTCCAACCATGAGCTGCGCATGGACGACGACGTCTACAAGAACCGCCAAGACCAGACCGTCACCGTGGGCTTCACCATCCTTGCCGGCGAAACCGAGGCTTCCAAGGCCCTGGCCGGCGTACAGGCCCTGGCCTGGACCACCACCCCGTGGACGCTGCCGACCAACGCTGCGCTGGCCGTGCACCCATCCATCGAGTACGTGGTGGTTCCTGCCGGTGAAGCTGGTGTGAAGGCTTCGGCAGCCGCTGGCCCCTTCCTGCTGGCCAAGGACCTGCTCGGCTCCTACGCCAAGGATCTGGGCTACAAGGATGCCAAGGAAGCTGCCGCGGCGATCACCGCCAGCTACACCGGTGCCCAGCTGGCTGGCGTGCGCTACCAGCCGCTGTGGGATACCTACACTGACACCGAGAAGTACGGCACGCAGAACGCCTGGCAGATCCTCACCGCCGACTACGTCACCGTGGCCGACGGCACCGGCATCGTCCACCAGGCTCCGGCCTACGGCGAGGACGACCAGAAGGTCTGCGAAGAGCACGGCATCCCGGTGATCCTCTCGGTGGATGAGGGCGCCAAGTTCCTGCCGGTCTTCGCCTCCGGCCCGCTGGCCGAGATTGTCGGCGTGCAGGTCTTCGATGCCAACAAGACCATCACCACTGTGCTCAAGGACGAGGCCAAGCTGGTCAAGCAGGCCTCCTACGAGCACTCCTACCCGCACTGCTGGCGCTGCCGCACCCCGCTGATCTACCGCGCGATCTCCTCGTGGTACGTCGAGGTCTCCAAGTTCAAGGACCGCATGGTCGAGTTGAACGAGCAGATCAACTGGATCCCGGGCAACGTGAAGCACGGCCAGTTCGGCAAGTGGCTGGAAAACGCCCGCGACTGGTCCATCTCGCGCAACCGCTACTGGGGCTCGCCGATCCCGGTCTGGGAATGCACCGGCGCCGAGTGTACCCATCGCGAAGTCTTCGGCTCGCTTGAAGAGATCAAGAACTTCTTCGGACGCCTGCCGGTCAACCATGAGGGACAGCCGGATCTGCACCGCCCGTTCATCGACGAGCTGACCCGCGCCCATGAGGGCTGCGCCGAAGGCGGCACCCTGGTGCGCGTGGAAGACGTGCTCGATGTCTGGTTCGACTCCGGCTCGATGCCCTACGCCCAGGTGCACTACCCATTCGACAACCAGGACTGGTTCGATGGGGGACACCACCCGGCAGACTTCATCGTGGAGTACATCGGCCAGACCCGCGGCTGGTTCTACACCATGCACGTGCTCTCCACCGCGCTCTTCGACCGCCCGGCCTACACCAACGTGATCTCCCACGGCATCGTGCTCGGCTCGGATGGCCAGAAGATGTCCAAGTCGCTGCGCAACTACCCGGACGTCACCGAGGTCCTGGACCGCGACGGCTCCGACGCCATGCGCTGGTTCCTGATGGCCAGCCCGATCCTGCGCGGCGGCAACCTGGTGGTCACCGAGCAGGGCATCCGCGACGGCGTGCGCCAGGTGCTGCTGCCGCTGTGGAACGTCTGGCACTTCTTCAACCTCTACACCAACTCCGCGAACAACGGGGCCGGCTACGAGGCCAAGCGCTCCACCAGCTCCACCGATCCGCTGGATAAGTACATGCTGGCCGCCACCGGCCAGCTGGTGCGCGAGGTCACCGTTGCACTGGATTCCTACGAGGTTTCCGACGCGACCGAATCAGTGCGCCAGTACATGGACACGCTGACCAACTGGTACGTGCGCCGTTCCCGCCAGCGCTTCTTCGACGAAGACACCCAGGCCTTCGACACCCTGTACACCGCGCTGGAAACCCTGGTGAAGGTCACCGCTTCGCTGCTGCCGCTGGCCAGCGAGGAGATCTTCCGCGGGCTCACCGGCCAGCGCTCGGTGCACCTGACCGACTGGCCAGATGCCAGCGAGTTCCCGGCCGATGCTTCCTTGCTGGAAACCATGGAAACCACCCGCAAGATCTGCTCGGTCGGCTCCTCGCTGCGCAAGGCCAAGAACCTGCGCGTGCGCCTGCCACTGGCAGAACTGAAGATCGTCCTGAACGATGCGGCCCGGCTGGAAGGCACCTACGCCTCGATCATCATGGACGAGCTGAACCTGAAGGCCGTGACCCTGATCGACGCCGAAGGCGTGGACGCCGCCAGCTACGGCATCAGCCAGCAACTGGTGGTCAATGCCCGCGCTGCAGGCCCCCGATTGGGCAAGAACGTGCAGCAGGCCATCAAGGGCGCCAAGTCCGGGGACTGGTCGGTAGCCAATGGCGTGGTCACCGCCGGCGGCCTGGAATTGGCCGAGGGCGAATACACCCTGGATACCGTGGTGGACGCGGCCGGCGAGATCGCCGCGGCGGTCATCGACGGCGGCTTCCTGGTGCTGGACACCGAGGTGACCGAGGCACTGGCCGCCGAAGGCACCGCGCGCGACATGATCCGCGCCATCCAGTCGGCCCGCAAGGATGCCGACCTGCAGGTTTCCGATCGCATCCGCACCGTGATCACCGCCAACGCCGCGACCATCGCGGCGCTGGAAGCCAACCGCGAGCTGGTGGCCGGTGAAACGCTGACCGCTCAGCTGGAACTGGTGGCCGATGATGCCGCCGCGGACGAGCAGATCACCGTATCCAAGCTGGATTCCGACAAAGTTGAGGTCAACTAGTGAGCGAACTGGACCGCGTCTACGGGCAGCTGCTGGCCCGCGCGCCGGAAAACAAGATGGAACCGCGCATGGATCCGATGTTCCGCGCGATGGAGATCCTCGGCGAGCCGAACAACGCCTGCCCGGTCATCCACATCACCGGCACCAACGGAAAGACCTCGACCGCCCGGATGATCGAGTCGCTGCTCATCGCCCATGACCTGCGCACCGGCCGCTATTCCTCGCCGCACCTGGTCTCGGTCACCGAGCGCATCGCCATCGATGGCGAGCCAGTGGACGATGAAACGTTCGTGCGCGTTTGGGACGAAATCAGCCCGTTCTTGGAGATTGTTGACGCCGAGCTCGTGGAGCGCGGCGAAAACAAGCTGACCTACTTCGAAGCCGTCACCATTTTGGCCTTCGCGATTTTCGCCGAAGTCCCGGTCGATGTTGTGGTGCTGGAAGTCGGCCTGGGCGGCATCACCGATGCCACCAACGTGGCGGATGCAGATGTCTCGGTGTTCACTCCGATCTCCCTGGACCACACGGACCTGCTGGGCGATACCACTGAGCTGATTGCCGAGGAAAAGGTGGGCATCCTCAAGCCCGGCGGATACCTGGTTTCCTCGGTGCAGCCCACGGATGCAGCCGATGTCTTGCTGGCCCGCGCCCGCGAGCTGGAAGTGCCGGCCGCGTTCGACACCCTGGACTTCAAGCTCTTGGAGCGGAAGTCCGGCGTTGGCGGACAGCTGCTTTCGATCCAGGGCCAGGCCGCACGCTATGAAGAGATTTTCCTGCCGCTCTTCGGTGCCCACCAGGCGCAGAACGCCACCGTCGCCCTGGCTGCGGTGGAGGCCTTCCTGGGCGGCGGGCAGCGCGAGCTGAACATTGAATTGGTGCGCCAGGGCTTCGCTGCGGCTTCCAGCCCGGGCCGGCTGGAACTGGTGCGCAGCGCACCGAGCATTCTGGTTGACGCCGGGCACAACCCGGAAGGCATTCGCGTCTCCGCGGAAGCCATCAAGGAGTCCTTCGGCTTTACCCGGCTGGTTCTGATGGTTGGCATCTTGGCGGAGAAGGACGCAGAAGCAATGCTCTACACCATGCGCGAGGAGTACGGCGATATGGTCGAAGATCTGTGCATTACCCAGTCCTCGTCGCCACGAGCTATCCCCGCCGGCGAATTGGCCAATCTGGCCATGAACGCCGGATGGCCTGAAGAAGATATCCACGTGACCGAGGACCTGGAAGACGCGGTGGAGTGGTCGGTGGGCCGCGCCGAAGCTGGCGAGGACCTCGGTGGCGGCGTGCTGGTGACCGGTTCGATTACACTGGTGGGCGAGATTTCCCTGTTGCTCAAGAAAGGCGACTCCTAATGGCCAAACTCACCCGTGCCCAGCGCGAGTGGCGTCCGGGCATGAAAAAGAAGCTGCGGTCGACCAAGATGATGTTCGCGTCAACCGTCCTGGTCTGCGAGGCGCTCCTTGCAGTATTCGTCACGCTTGCTGCCTTTGGACTGAAGCGCGGGGGAGAGCCGGTGGTCGTTCTCACCCTCGGCGCTGTGGTTGCACTGTTGTGCATCCTGAACTGCGCCTTGCTCGGCAAGAAAATCGGCTACATCATCGGCTGGATTCTGCAGGTGGTCTTCTTCCTCACGGGATTCATTCTCGTGGACATGTTCTACCTGGCCGCCGCCTTTGCGCTGTGCTGGTGGTACGCCTTGTACAAGGGCGAAGAAATCGACGTGGAAAATAAGCGCCGTGCCGCAGCCCAGGAAGCCTGGGATAAAGCCCATCCCGAACAAGCCTGAAAACCTAGAAATACATCAACGATACGAAGAGGTAGTCAAATGACTGAACGTACCCTGATCCTGGTCAAGCCAGATGGCGTCAAGCGCGCCCTGACCGGCCAGATTCTTGCCCGCATTGAAGCCAAGGGCTACACCATTGCCAAGCTGCAGCAGCTGGAAGCAACACGTGAGCTCCTGGCCGAGCACTACGCCGAGCACGAGGGCAAGCCATTCTACGAGCCGCTGGTCGAGTTCATGCTCTCCGGCCCGGTCGTCGCCATCGTCGCAGAGGGCCAGGGCGTTATCCCGGGCTTCCGCTCGCTGGCTGGCACGACCGACCCAACCACCGCAGCTCCAGGCACCATCCGTGGCGACTTCGGCCGCGACTGGGGCCTGAAGGTGCAGCAGAACCTGGTGCATGGTTCAGACTCCGCTGAGTCCGCAGAGCGCGAGATTGCGATCTGGTTCGGCAAGTAAGCCAGAGGCCGAAGAGCCCCGACAGTTTAAAACTGTCGGGGCTCTTTTGCGTTAATGCCGGTTTCAGTACCAGTCATCCAGGCTTTCGGCAACTGGCCCAGGAGCCTGGGTCGCGCGGTGCACAAACGGGTAGGAAGTTTGAGGATCATGAACCGAATTTCGTCCGAGGTCTTCGACCGAGCCGATCTTGACGACCTGATGATGCCCTGCCGTTGCATCGACCAGGTGCGACAAATCATCATCCATGTTCTCGTTGCTGAAACTCAACATTCTCAGTCCTTCCAGGCTTGTTGCGTATCGACCGCTATTTTGCGGGGCTATAGGTCCGGGGTGAGTGATCGTCCCGGCGGAAGATCAGGTGCTGCCGGTCAACCGTCCTCACTTCAGTCACATTAAACACACTGGGCACTTCAGTGACAACGCCATCCAGCTGATTTCGAGCTGTGACAGCGAATGAACCGAAAGCCGATCAGCCGCACTTCACGCTGGATCAGCCCGTTTCGAAATCATGCTAGCAATCGCATTTGGCGTTTTAAAGAATTTGCTCCACAGAAACAAGCAGAGTGTCTGCTGTGAATCTGTGGAGCACCATATTCTTCAAGCTATCGAGGGCCGCGGCTAGCCTTTGCCTTCCCCGGAAGCGCTGTCCTTGCCGGCCTCGAGCTTTTCGAGGGCTATCTCGTCTTGGTCGGATTCAACTTCCGACTTGATCTCGGCGCTGGCGTCAGGGACCGGATCATTTCTTTCCCGACCCGTCCAGACCTTGATCACTGCCCACGATGCGGCAACCAGCGGAACCGAAAGCACGGCCCCCACGATGCCGGCGAGGACAGTTCCTGCGGTCAAGGCCATCAAGACCACCAATGCGTGCAGGTTCAGGGCGCTGGCCATGACAACCGGCTGCAGGAAGTTTCCTTCAAGCTGGTTCACCAGGATCACTGAGGCCAAGACAATCAAGGCAACGATGGGGCCGTTGGTTACCAGGGCAATCAAGGTCGCAAGAACACCGGCGACCGTGGCGCCAACCATGGGCACGAACGAACCGAGGAACACGATAATGCCCAACGGAATCGCCAGAGGCACGCGGACGATCAGCAAGGTCGCCGTGATGCCAATGGCGTCTACGGCAGCAACGGTAGCGGTGCCGCGAATGTACCCGCCAAAGGTGCGCAGTGCCCGGTCTCCTGAGAGGATCCACTTGTGGCGGTAGTGCTCAGGAGTCCATGAAACGGCAAAGGCCCAAATCTTGTCGCCGTCCTTCAAGAAGAAGAACAAGATGACCAGCAGCAGTACCAGGCCTGTGAGGAAGCTGCCGGCTGCGCTAAGGGTATTCAGCGCGCCAGTTCCGAACTGCGAGCTGGTCAAGAAGCCGGTGACCGTGTCAACAACGCTATCGATCTGCGCTTGGTCAATCGCGATCGGCAAATTGCCCATCAGGTCCTGGACCATGTCGTTGAGCTGATTGAAACCCTGGACGGCTTTGTCAACGAGTTTTGGCCACTCGTTAATAACGGAGAAGACCAATCCGGTGCCGATTCCACCGAGAATCAGCAATGAACCGAGGAACACGATCCAGGCCGAGAGCATCGGCGAGAAAACCTTGCGCAGTTTCACTACCAGTGGCCACAGCGCGCAGGAGATGATCACGGCAAGCAGGGTGGGGATGACGATCATCGTCAAACGCAGCATTCCGATGACGAGGAAGGCGCCCAATGCGCCGACAACGAGCAGCTGGGCGCTGCGGATCCCCAGCCGGCCGAGAAGATCAGTCCACAGCCCGCTGACCGTGAAGTCGGGTTTTGCATCCGTGCCGGCCAGCGTGGAGCCCGTCGCCGAAGCTGGAATGGCTTCCTGTGCGTGCTGTTTCTTCGGCGCCTGGGATTTACCCTTGCGGAAAAGGGCCATGGTTACTCCTTGTCGCTAGTAATAATTAGTTCTAAGAATAGGCTAGCTAGTTCGGACGCTGTGCGGGCAACACCGAAAGGATGATTTAATCCAGCGCAAGGCTGAATATTGGCTTCCAATGCCGAGGTTCCCCAGCCGTGCCAAAAAGAAATGGCCGCCCGCGATCGCGGACGGCCAGCACGCCCGAACGGCGTGAGCTAGGCGCTACTTTCTGAAATATTCCTCGGCGAGCAGTCCCATGATGATCTTGTCGTGGAACGATCCGTCATGGAAGCCGGCCTGCCGAATGCGCCCTTCCTCCCGGAAGCCGGAACGGATGAACGTGCGCAGCGCCCTTTCGTTGTAGGCCCAGACAGTCAATCCAATGCGGTTCAATCCCATTTCACGGAAGCCGTAGTCAATGATCATCTTGGCGGCCAGGGTTCCATAGCCCTGTCCGACATTTGATCCGCCAATCATGATCATGAGTTCTGCGGACCGGGCAGGTGCGTTGTAGTCATATAGCGCGGTGTGCCCGATCAACGTGTCGTCGGGCAGGGTGATCGATAGGCCAACACCGTCCGTGGTGCCACGATTCAGGCTTCGGGACTTGAAGAGGGCGGCCGCTTCGTTGACAGGATGGGGGAGCACCAGGCTTCCCTGCAGTGCCATGAATTCCGGGCTGTTCCACCATTGCGTGAGGAAAGGCAGATCATCTTCCTGGAGTTCGCGCAGGCGCAGTTGTTCCGAGATCAGAAGATCGATCCCGTAGTTTTGGGCATTTTCTGTGTTCCATTTGTCACTTGCCATGTTCCCAATCTAGCGGTCTTAGCTGGGCAAGGACGGCAAAATCGCGACGCGCGCGGCCAAATCATCGGAAATCAGACGCGCTGGCACAGCTATCCGCTGGGTGCAGGCAAAAGAAAAGCCGGTTCGTTCCCAAGGCAACGAACCGGCAATCGACAGCGGGGCTTAGCCGAAAATTGCGTTCGGGAAGCGAAGCACCACTGTAGCTGCAACCAAGAGCCACAAGATGGCAGTGACAATCCAGCTCCACTCGGTGAAGAACTTTTTCACCGCTGCGCCAGCGGGGATCACGCCCGTGACCACATTGCGAGCCGTAGTGAAGACAAAGAGCGGTATGGTCATGGCCCACACGACCATGCAGTACGGGCACAGCGCGTTGATCTCGTAGAGGGCTTGCGACCAGAACCAGATGACCAGGCCCATGGCGGCGGTAACACCAATCTGGAAGCAGATCCAGAACCAGCGCTGCAGCTTGTTCGCGCCGGCAAGCAGCACCACGCCGATGGTGATGACGATCGCGAAGCAGACGATGCCGAAGAACGGGTTGGGGAATCCGAAGATTCCAGCCTGCTCCGACCTCATCACGGTGCCGCAAGAGATCCACGGATTGATATCGCAGCTGGTGACGTAGTCAGGGTTCTTGTAGAGCTCGATGCGTTCCAAAACGAGAGTTCCGGCTGCGAGCCACGAAATGAAACCTGTGGCGATGAGAACCAGCCCGAAACCGCGATCCTTTGCCCACCATGGCAACACGCCCGGGTTGGGGCTCTTTTCTAGTGATGAAACCATGTTTCGACTATTCCATAAATTTGTAGGAAAGCGGGAGATTCCGCTTCGAGCGTTTTCATCTTAGGAAGCAATTCTGTGCAACGGATGAGAAGCAATGAACAAGGCATGAACTAAATATGAGAGAATGGAAATGGTTGCTCGCGGATCCACAGTCTGCTTTCAACCCGACGACAGACTTTTGAAACAACAGATCGCCAGGCGATGCATCGCTTCGGTTGAGTGCCCAATATGTGCGCCTCCCGAGGGAATACCGCGGATCGTAGGGCTGCAAAGGAAAGCAGCCGGTTTTCTTAGGCCACGTTGATCCGCAGGAATTGCGTCCGGCTCAGTTATATGAGCCAGTGGCAATCTTGCGGAAAATAGCGAGCTTTTGTGTCTGGCCGATTTAAAGTAGTCGGCCAAGGGACACGTGATGATTGTAGTTTCAGCTGAGGCGCCGTCTGTGGAGGATGTCAAAGCGGGACAAAGTAGGAGTACGCGAATTTAAATGAGCGCAGCAAATCAACGAAAGGGTGGGGCGCAAGGTAGCAAGCGAGGCAATCGTTCAACGCGAGCCCGTCGTACCAGCGTTTCAACCACCCCTGCGCGGCCACTGCGCCGCGCCATGACCCTGGCTGAACTCAATGCCGCAGCCGGCATTGAAGAAAGCCCATACCGTTGGCGAGCTACTCGCCGCACCCAGGTTTCCACCCCTGATTCAGCCCAGCGCGCCAGCCGCCAGGCAGAGCGCCGTGCGCAGGTGGCACGCCATGCTGCCAGCGACGAAGCCGTCGAGCAGGCAGCTGCCAAGCAGGAGACCACCGAACAGGCCAGCGAAGAAATCGCCAACCCGGTGGCAGAGGACAACACTGAGCCGCAGGACGCCCCAGAGGTTGTAGAAGACCACACCGGCCAGCTGCTGGCCGAGCACGGCAGCTCGATGATCTTGAACCCTTTCGCCATTCCAGAAACCGCTCAGGCGGTTCTGGCGCAGGTCGTTGCCAAGAAGCACGAACCAGCGCGCAAGGAAACTCCTGAAGCCGAGAGCGATGACGTGACCTCGCGCCGCCGCCGTCGCCGCCGCCGCGGCGATGTTGATCTGGAACTTGAGGGCGGCTCGCAGGACGATCCACCCAACACCGTGACCCGCGTTCGCGCACCGCGCGGCAGCGTCGAAAGCCATGGCTCGGTCAGCGACAAGGTGGCCTCCGTGCGCGGTTCGACCCGCCTGGAAGCGAAGCGCCAGCGCCGCCGCGAATCACGCGAGACCGGCCGCCGCCGCCAGGTGATCACCGAGGCAGAGTTCTTGGCCCGCCGCGAATCCGTGGAGCGCAAGATGATCGTGCGCCAGCGCGAAGACCGCATCCAGATTGGCGTCCTGGAAGATGGGGTGCTCGCCGAGCACTTCGTGTCCAAGACCCAGCAGGATTCGCTCATCGGCAACGTGTACGTCGGCAAGGTGCAGAACGTGCTGCCTTCCATGGAAGCTGCTTTCGTGGATATCGGACGCGGCCGCAACGCGGTGTTGTACGCAGGCGAAGTCAACTGGGATGTTGCTGCCCTCGAAGGCCAGCCGCGCCGCATTGAGAACGCGCTGAAGGCTGGGGACTCGGTGCTCGTGCAGGTCACCAAGGACCCCGTAGGACACAAGGGTGCCCGCCTGACCAGCCAGATCTCCCTGCCGGGCCGCTACCTGGTCTACGTGCCGGGCGGCTCGATGACTGGCATCTCCCGCAAGCTGCCCGACGTTGAGCGCCAGCGCCTGAAGAAGATCCTGAAGGACCACCTTCCGGAAAACGCAGGCGTGATCGTGCGCACAGCCGCCGAAGGCGCCTCCGAGGAAGAGCTGACCAACGATATCAACCGGCTGCGCGCGCAGTGGGAAGGCATCGAAGAACAGGCCAACTCCACCAAGACCCTGGCTCCGGAACTGCTGTACTCCGAGCCGGACCTGACCATCAAGGTGGTCCGCGATGTCTTCAACGAGGACTTCACCAAGCTGATCGTCTCCGGCGAGCATGCCTGGGACACCATTGAGGCCTATGTCATGTATGTGGCGCCGGACTTGATGGGACGCCTGGAGAAGTGGGAATCCGACGAGGACATCTTCGCCGACTTCCGCGTCGACGAGCAGATCGCCAAGGCGCTGGACCGCAAGGTCTTCCTGCCATCGGGTGGTTCGCTGGTTATCGACCGCACCGAAGCGATGACGGTCATCGACGTGAACACCGGCAAGTTCACCGGCTCGGGCGGCAACCTCGAAGAGACCGTGACCAAGAACAACTTGGAAGCGGCCGAGGAAGTCGTGCGCCAGCTGCGCCTGCGCGATATCGGCGGCATCATCGTCATCGACTTCATCGACATGGTCCTGGAGTCCAACCGCGATCTGGTCCTGCGCCGACTGGTGGAGTGCCTGGGCCGGGACCGGACCAAGCACCAGGTCGCCGAGGTCACGTCGCTGGGCCTGGTCCAGATGACGCGCAAGCGCATGGGCACCGGTTTGCTGGAAGTCTTCGGCGAAGAGTGCGAGCACTGCGCTGGAGCCGGTGTGATCACCCACGAAGAGCCGGTGGAATCCCGCCGCACCTTCAACTCGGCCGGTGAACCGCACGCCAAGAAGTTCAACGAGAAGCCATCTCGCAATTCCCGCCGCCGCCGCGGTGGCGAGAAGGACGAGGCCAAGCCAGTTGCCAACCAGGAGACTGCCGCCACGGGCGAGAAGGATGAAGCCACCCGCAATGCGCTGGCAAGTATTGCTGCCGCATCGCATTTGGAGCCGCACGCTGAGAATGCTGTGAGCATCGAAGGCGAGCAGATTCCAGTGCTGAAGACCGGCACGCCAGTGGCCGCCGACGTCTCCGTCACCCTCGAAGCGCTCGAAGCTGCCCTGCCGGGCAAGGACGAGACCGAGGATGAGGGTGGCGAGGCCAACCGCAAGCCGCGCCGCCGTTCGCGCTCCCGTGGACGTAACCGTTCACAGGCAGATGCCGAGCAGCAGGGCGCAAAGGCTGAGGAAGCTGGCCAGGACATCGAAGCGGAGCAGCCAGCGGCTGTTGCCGTGGAGGATGAGCCGAAGCAGGTTGAGCAGCCTCGCAAGCGTTCCCGCCGGGCATCACGTCCACAGGGCTCGGGAGCTGCCTCAGCGCAGGATCAGCCGGTACTCACCGGCCTGGCCATGCCTGCATCGAGCGCTCCAGCAGCTGCAGAGGCCACGGCCCCTGCAGCAGCATCGGCTACCGCTAGCGCGGTGGCCCCACAGAGTTCCACGAAGCCAAAGCGGCGCAGTCGTCGAGCCACCTCGGCTCAGGGCGACGCAACCGCAGAGGTTCTCGTGGCAGAGGTATCCGCTGCTACCGGTTCGGTAGTTCAAATGGATGCCTCCAGTTCGCACAACGAAAAGCCAGCTGAGCCTGCCGGGCAACCGGTAATGTTCGGTGTCGGCGTTCCGGTGCGCGAACTGAAATAGATGAACTTGATCACGCTTCACCCGCTGGGGCAGTTTGTATTTGCCCCAGTGGTGTGGACTAGCGTAATCTAGTTGATCGGTGCTAAACGCCAAGATCACGGACTTTCCGTCCGCTCGGCGTCAAGGCACAAGCGCATGAGATCCCCGTTCATTGCACTCATTTATGGGTGTTCGGGTCGATATCTGCGCCGGTAAGACAATAAACGTCGAGTAGAAGTGAGTACCCACGTGGTGTACGCAATTGTCCGCGCAGGCGGCCACCAGGAGAAGGTTTCCGTTGGAGACCTCATCACCGTTGACCGTCTTCAGGCTGCCCCAGGTAGCTCCATCGAGCTTCCTGCTTTGCTGTTGGTAGATGGCGAGAAGGTAACTTCCGCAGCTGCCGATCTGGCTAAGGTCACGGTTACCGCTGAGGTTGTAGAAAACCTTCGCGGCGAGAAGATCGTTATCCAGAAGTACAAGAACAAGACCGGTTACAAGAAGCGCCAGGGCTTCCGTGCCGCTCTGACCAAGGTCAAGGTCACCTCGATCGCCTAATTCAGGCTGATCGTAATATCCATTTTTGTAGCGAAAGAGGCTAAAAGGCATGGCACATAAGAAAGGTGCGAGTTCCACTCGCAACGGTCGCGATTCCAACGCACAGTACCTAGGCGTAAAGCGCTTTGGTGGTCAGGAAGTCAAGGCAGGCGAAATCATCGTTCGCCAGCGTGGCACCCACTTCCACCCAGGCGCCGGCGTAGGCCGTGGCAAGGATGACACCCTGTTCGCCCTGGCTGCTGGTGCAGTCGAGTTCGGCACCCGTCGTGGTCGCCGCGTGGTGAACATTGTTGCTGCTGCCTAATTCAGGCATCTGGCAAATTTTTTAGTACAGAAGGGGTGGGCCGTTATTCGGTCCGCCCCTTGTGTGCGTAGATAGACTTTTTCTGCGAGAGCTTCTCGCAACCCCGTTCTAGGAGAAGATGGCCCCGTGGCTGCATTCGTTGATCGCGTAACCCTTCATGTCACCGCAGGTAATGGTGGCCACGGTTGTGTGTCCATCAAGCGCGAGAAATTCAAGCCGCTTGGCGGACCCGATGGCGGCAACGGTGGCAAGGGCGGCGACATTATCTTGCGCGTTGACCCCCAGGTCACCACGCTGCTGGACTTCCACCACCTGCCGCACCGCAAGGCCGGCAACGGCGAACCCGGAAAGGGCGGACTGCACCCAGGCAAGCACGGCGAAGACCTGATCCTCGGCGTGCCCGCAGGCACCGTGGTGAAAACCAAGGACGGGGACATCCTGGGGGACCTGGTCAACACCGGCGACGAATACATTGCCGCCATCGGCGGCATGGGCGGCCTGGGCAACGCGGCGATCTCCTCGGACAAGCGCAAGGCCCCGGGCTTCGCACTGCTGGGTATTCCCGGAACCAGCCAGGACATCGTCCTGGAGCTGAAGTCCATGGCCGATATCGCGCTGGTGGGCTACCCCTCGGCTGGCAAGTCCTCCCTGATCGCCGCGGTCTCCGCAGCACGTCCGAAGATCGCGGACTACCCCTTCACCACCTTGGTGCCGAACCTCGGCGTGGTTCAGGCCGGCGAGACCCGCTTCACCGTAGCCGACGTCCCAGGGCTGATTCCTGGCGCTTCCGAGGGCAAGGGCCTGGGGCACGAGTTCCTGCGCCACGTTGAGCGCTGTGCCGCGATTGTGCACGTGCTGGACTGCGCGTCGCTGGAGTCCGACCGCGATCCGATCAGCGACCTGGACACCATCGAGGCCGAGCTGGCGAACTACGAAGCCGACTCGACCTTCGCAGGCACCGACGGAACGATCATCCCGCTGATCGAACGCCCCAAGCTGATCGCCCTGAACAAGGTCGACATGCCAGACGGTGCGGAAATGGCCGAATTCGTGCGTCCTGAACTGGAACAGCGCGGATATCGCGTCTTCGAGATCTCAGCCCTGTCGCGTAACGGATTGCGTGAACTGTCCTTCGCTATGGCTGAATTGGTAGAACAAGCGCGAGCCGAACAGGTCGTTGAAGCACCGGTAGTCGAGGTGCCTGTGATCCGTCCGCGCTATAGCAACAAGGAAGAGTTCTACATTCGCCGCGAGGAACAAAACCTTGAGCCTCTGTGGCGCGTTATTGGCGAAAAGCCAGAACGCTGGATCATGCAGACCGACTTCCGTAATGATGAAGCCGTCGGCTACCTCGCTGACCGACTGGCCAAACTGGGGGTAGAAAACAAGCTATTCAAGGCCGGAGCCAAGCCGGGCGACGCCGTCGTCATTGGTTCCGAAGAAGATTCGGTGGTCTTCGACTGGGAGCCAACCATGGCTGCCGGCGCTGAATTGCTCGGCGGCAGCCGCCGTGGCGAAGACGTGCGACTCGAAGACCGCGGCAATCGAAAGACCCGCGAAGAAAAGCGTGCCGAACACGAAGACCGGAAGACCGCCAAGGCTGCAGCTCGTGCAGAACTGGAAGCCGAACGCAAGGCTGGCATCTGGACTGAATCGGTCAACGCCAAGAACGCAAAAAATGCTGCTGGGAAGAAGGCAGCACAGGAGGAAGAATAAAGTATGAGTGAAAGTGCCACCAAGACTATTTCAGCCATTACCTCTCCTCACGAATTGCCGGATGCACGGCGACTCGTTGTAAAGGTTGGATCCAGCTCGCTAACCACGGTCAGCGGGGGAATATCCCATGAGAGACTGAAGTTTTTGGTGGACACTCTCGCCGAAACCGTGAACAACGGCACCGAGGTCATCCTCGTTTCCTCCGGCGCAATTGCCGCCGGCCTGGCCCCGCTGGGTTTGCCCAAACGTCCCAAGGACTTGGCAACCCAGCAGGCCGCCGCGGCCGTCGGCCAGGGGCTGTTGCTGGCCGAATACACGCAGCTCTTTGAAGAACACGACCTGCGTGTTGGCCAGGTATTGCTCACGGCAGATGACTTGATGCGCCGTTCTTCCTACACCAACGCATTGCGTTCCCTGGTCAGGCTCTTGAACCTTGGCGTGCTGCCCATCGTCAATGAAAACGATGCGGTCGCAACCCGTGAAATCCGCTTCGGCGATAACGACCGCCTTGCATCTTTGGTGGCGCACCTTGTTAAAGCTGATGCGCTGCTGCTTTTCTCCGACGTCGATTCCGTTTATGACGCGCACCCTGAAGAGGGCGGAAGCCGCATTACCACCATCGAGCACCCCGATGATCTTGAAGCGGTAGACCTGGGTACGCCTGGTGCTGCTGGCGTGGGCACTGGCGGCATGATCACCAAGGTTGACGCCGCAACCATGAGCTCTTCGGCCGGCATCCCTACCCTGGTGACCAGCACCGACAACGCTGCCAAGGCGCTGCGGGGCGAAGACGTGGGTACCTGGTTTGCCGCTCGAAACTCCCGCCGCTCTGCACGCGATGTATGGCTTGCCTACTTGGCGAGCATTGAAGGCCGCTTGATCCTTGACGAAGGCGCGGTCCAAGCAATTTCCCGAGGCACCAACTCGCTGCTTGCCGCCGGCATCATCGATGTAGAGGGGGCCTTCGAGGCCGGAGATGCCGTGGAAATCTGCGGTTCAGATCGCGTGCCTTTTGCCCGCGGCCTGGTGAATTTCAGCTCTGAAGAGCTGCCGGAGATGCTTGGGCAGAACACCGGAGACATGGTTGAGCAACTTGGCGAAGGTTACGATAAGTCGGTCGTGCATGTCGATGACCTAGCTTTGATCGAACCTATTTTCTAGAATGGGGATCATGAGTATCGACGCCGCACGAACCGAAGAACAGATCACCGACGTCACCAGCTCGGTCAATCAACTAGCCGATCGCGCCCGGCGCGCGTCGCGAGTTCTCAAACGCGCCAATCGGGACTGGAAGGATCGCGCACTGCTGGCCATGGCCGCTGGCATTGACGCGAACCGGTCCAAGATTTTCCAGGAGAACAAGAAAGACCTGGAAGCTGGCCGTGCCAACGGAACCTCAACGGCTATGCTGGATCGTTTGAAACTTGATGATTCGCGTATTGATGGATTGATTGCCGCGCTGCACGAACTAGCCGGGCTTCCTGATCCGGTCGGACGGGTAGTTCGAGGCGAGACGCTGCCTAATGGTTTGCGGATGAGGCAAGTCAACGTCCCGATGGGCGTCATCGGAACCATTTACGAAGCCCGTCCCAACGTCACTGTTGATATTGCCGGCTTGTCGCTGAAGAGCGGCAATGCGGTCTTGTTGCGGGGAGGCAGCGCCGCGCTGAATTCCAACCAGGCGCTTGTTGCGGTCATCCGTGATGCACTGGAATCCGTATCGCTTCCTCGCGACTTGGTCATCTCCATTGACCAGTATGGCCGCGACGGCGCGGATGCCATGATGGGCGCACGAGGCAAGATTGACGTCCTGATTCCCCGCGGTGGTCGCGAACTGATTCAGCGCGTGGTCACCACCGCCAAGGTTCCAGTGATTGAAACCGGCGAAGGCAATGTGCACATTTTCCTGGACGCTGATGCCAATGAGCAGATGGCCATTGACATCCTCACTAACGCCAAGACGCAGCGTCCAAGCGTGTGCAATACCGTTGAGACGCTGTTGATCCACAAGGATTCGCCGATCGCTGCTTCAGTGCTGAAGGCATTGTCTGCTGCTGGCGTGACGCTGCACGTTGAAGAACGCGCAGCAGCGTTGGTACCGCAGCTGGAGACCATTGCCGCTGGTGAAGATGACTGGCGCAACGAGTACCTGGACTTGGATATTGCGGTCAAGGTTGTGGATGACATCGATGAGGCGCTGGATCATATCCGCGAGTACTCGACGGGGCACACCGAGGCGATTATCACTTCGTCATTGGCTTCCTCCGAGCACTTCATCGCAGAAATCGAGTCGGCTGCTGTCATTGTGAATGCGTCTACCCGCTTCACCGATGGCGGACAGCTGGGCCTTGGTGCCGAGGTAGGCATCTCCACGCAGAAGATGCATGCGCGTGGCCCGATGGGTTTGACCGAACTTACGACCACCAAGTGGATCGTCCAGGGCGACGGGCACGTTCGCAAATAGTTTCTGACCGCCGTTTTCGGTAGGATGTAGAAGAAACGTACCGTTACTTTTCGGACCGCTGGATCTTCGAAAGAAATTGAAGATCCGGCGGCTTCCGTGGATACGACTGGAGATTTACTTGAACGCGCTGATTATGGCCTCCGAAGCCGCTGCCCCTGGCTTGAGTGCACACACTTGGTCCCTGCTGATCGGTGGCGGCATTTTTGTTGCATTGATGATCTTGCTATTGATCACCGTTTCCTACACCAACGTTGGCAACCGCCACTCGGTCAAGGACGAAGAACAAGATATTCACCGCCAGTTCAAGACGCACGAACCACATAGCCACTAGTCTTGAGCGAGCGGCAGCACAGTGATCGCCCATTACGCCTCGGCGTGATGGGCGGTACTTTTGACCCCATCCACAATGGCCACTTGGTCGCCGCGAGCGAAGTTGCGGCCGAGTACGACTTGGATGAGGTAGTTTTCGTACCCACCGGGCATCCTTGGCAGAAGGCCGACAAGCAGGTTACCAGCGCGGAACACCGCTACCTGATGACCGTCATTGCCACGGCTTCCAATCCCCGGTTTACGGTAAGCCGGGTCGATATTGACCGTGAAGGTGCCACCTTCACTCGTGACACCTTGCTTGATCTGCGAGCAGAACGGCCTGATGCGGAATTGTTCTTCATCACCGGTGCCGATGCGATGAGCCAGATCATGAGCTGGCGTGACATCGACCAGGTCTGGGACCTCGCTCATTTTGTTGGCGTGAGCCGTCCTGGGTACGTAATGAGCGATCTTGGCAGGGACAATGTTTCCCAGTTGGAGATCCCGGCGCTGGCGATTTCGTCGACGGATTGCCGTGTACGAGTCGCTCAGGATAAGCCAGTTTGGTACCTTGTGCCCGATGGTGTGGTGCAGTACATTGCAAAATATGGGCTGTATACCGAGTCGTAACCTCACATTAGGTGACGTAACACGGCATAATCTCTAGGTAAGGGTGACGGTATTTGTCTATGCGGTCGGGGAGAAGTACAGGATGAGCGATAACTCGCAGCCGGTTTCTAGCAGGCGAGCTCTGCGCGAAAAGCGACGTGCCGAAATGGAAGCATTGCTGGCAAGCAGCAAGGCAGAACAAGAAGCAAAAGAACTCGCAAGTGAGAAAAAGGCGGGAGAGCCCGAGCAATCGGCAACGCCAGCGAAAGCTGATGCAGCTCCCGCAGCAAAGCCAACTCCGAAACCGGAACCGGCCAAGCCTCAGGCGGCAATACCGACCCCGAAACCCGCACCGGCAGCCAAGACCAGCGCAGCAGCCCAGAAGCCTGCTCCGCAGCCCACTTCAAAGCAAGCCGATGAAGCGCCGCAAAGCCCAGACAAGCTTGCAGCAGCGCCTGGCGTTCAAAAGCAAGCTCCGTCGAAGGGCAATGACGAGCAAGTAGTCAAGCCTCAGCCTAAGCCAGCGCCGCAAGCCAAGGCTGCTGCGAAGAATGATTCGCCGGCCACTGAGCCGGCTAATGGGGAACCGGTAGGGGAGCGCGCATCGCTTCGTCGTGCCCGGAATCGTGAAGCTTTGCGTGAGCGCCGTCGCCTTGAAGGCGAAGTAGATGCGTTGACTAGCCACATTCCAACGGTTGAACCTGCGGACGACCCCAAGCCCCTGACTCGTCGCCAGCTTCGGTTGCAGGCATTGGCCGAACAGGGCAAAGCCGATCCGGCAGCCGCGCCCAAACCGGCAGCGAAGCCAGCCAAGAAACCGGCTGCTGACGAAGATTCACCCGAAACTACGGTGATGAGCGTTGAGCAAGCACTTGCAGCGCGACGCGCGCATGCTCCAAAAGCGCCAATCGACCCGAACCTCTTGGGCGAAGATGACTCCGAGATTGATCTCGAAGTACTTGCCCATCAGCGTGAAATGGCAGCTCGTGCCGCCATTATTTCCCGCCGTGCCGCAGAACGCGAGCGCTTGCGTGTGGAAAACGCCAAGCAGGGCAAGGATGATAAGTCATCTGATCCTTTCACCGGCGCAATGGGGAATATTCGCGAGGTAGAAGACCGCATTGCCAAGACTGGTGTCCAGGGCCCCAAGACGCAAAGCGTGTCTCTTAATCTTGATTCCGACGGCAAAATCAGTTCCAAGAAGGATGAAGCTGCACCGGCTGCAAAAAAGCCTTCGGCTACAACAGCTGACGCTGCCAAGCCAGCGCCAAAGCCAGCTGCGACGAAGCCGGCGCCCAAGCCCGCTGCCAAGACTGCACCTAAACCTGCACCGAAGGCAGCACCCAAACCGGCAGCCAAAGCGCCAGCTAAGCCAGTTGCTGAGGCAAAAAAACCAGCCGCGGCTCCTGAAGCCTCCCCAGAAGTTCAGATGCCGCGAATTGATGCTGTGAATGCCCAGGGGCTTGAGCCGTTGGATGTTCAAACACATGGCGTTCGTCGCGCTAACAATATGCTTATCGCCATGATCGTGGCACTGAGCGTCGGCGGTGCAGCGCTGATCGCCGGGCTGATCATGTTGCTCGGCAACTAGTTTCGTTGCAAAATTAAGTTCTCGATCTACACCTCTAACAAGGAGACACCCCACTCAATGGGAGCACACGCAGATTCAATTGCCCTCGTGAAGATTGCAGCACAGGCTGCATCTGAAAAGTTGGCAGAAAACATGGTCGCGCTAGATGTAGCGGACCGCCTGGGCGTTACCGACGCCTTCTTGATTGTCTCTGGTGGATCAGAACCGCAGGTGAACGCAATCGTTGATGAAATTCAGGCCAAGGTCCTGGAAGAATACAGCATGCGCCCGGTCCGCCGTGAAGGTTTTGGCTTGGGCCGTTGGGTCCTGTTGGACTACGGAGATGTTGTAGTCCACGTACAACACCAGGAAGACCGCGTTTTCTACGCGCTGGAACGTCTCTGGGCTGATTGCCCGGTGATCGAGCTGCCTGAGGATCCGAAACAGCAGAACCAGTAATCGTGAATTTGCATCCTGATCAGGTAGTCATC
This sequence comes from Glutamicibacter sp. GQ173, assembly GCF_059759215.1. Lineage (NCBI taxonomy): Bacteria > Bacillati > Actinomycetota > Actinomycetes > Micrococcales > Micrococcaceae > Glutamicibacter > Glutamicibacter sp. GQ173. The sequence continues at coordinate 360,962 of NZ_JCAXDT010000002.1, read as the reverse complement.
TATGATTATGGAGTTGCCTGATCAGGGTAGCAATCCTTTTGGGGGTATGGCGCAGTTGGTAGCGCGTCTGCATGGCATGCAGAAGGTCAGGGGTTCGAATCCCCTTACCTCCACAAATTAAATCCTGGAATTCTTGAAAAAGAATTCCAGGATTTTTTGTATATTCAGCGCTTATTTTTTGGGTTCTTTGTATTCCCGGTTTTGCCTCGCCTCCGGTGTGCAGATTCAGAGCAACTCACAACTTATGCCACCTGAATGAGGGGGACCGCGGTGACACCCAACGTCGTGGTTCCATGCCTAGATCGGTTCCCCCGATGGGAGTAGTAATTAAGCCAAATCTCACGGTGCTTTGAATCAGTATGTGCGCCACAATTTGATACTCACTTGCGATACTTGAACAAAATCGTTCGACCGGGAGAAGCATGGCACGTATACAGCGACGGGCAAACCGAGCGCGGCAGGCCGGTAATGGCCAGGGCCCAGCGCATAGTTCCAAGCGCGTGCGCTATATCGATGACGGAACCGTCGAACTGGCGCCTTCAAGCGTTACTGCCGCAGAAGCGCTGGATTTCTGCCATAGCGGCGAGAACCGCATTGCCTTGTCGCTGTATCCCACCCCGGACGAAGCAGACATCCAGGAACTTGCAGAAGCCTGGGACCTGCATCCGGTACTCGTTGAGGACCTCCTGCACGCGCGACAGCGTCCAAAGCTTGAACGCTATGGTGATGTCTTATTGCTAGTTGTTCGTTCGGCCTTGTATCTCGACTCGGCCGAGGAGGTCGAACTCTCCGAATTCCACATCCTTGTTCGGCAAGGTTCGATAGCCGTCCTATGCCAGGACCATCGCTGGATTGACGGAACCGATGGGCATGAATTTGCCGAGTCGATAAGCAACGGCAGCCTACAGCAACATCAAATGCTGCTCAAAGATCCACAATTGCTTCGGCTGGGCTCCGAGGCGGTCCTCTACCGGATCCTTGACGAGATTGTTGATGGCTACGCTCCAGTGCTGCATGGCCTGGGAATAGACAAGGAGCAGATCGAGCGCCAGGTATTCAGTGGAGACGCTGCAGTGACCGAACGCATTTACCGGTTGAGCCAAGAAGTGATCGACGTGCTCCACTCCACGGCCTCGCTCCTGGAAGTCGTAAGGTCCCTCGATGACGGATTTAAGAAGTACCCGGTTCCCGAGGAACTGGAAACCTACTTGCAAGATGTCACGGACCATCTCACCAGGGCTCATGCCCAAGCACTCGAGTATCGTGACGCGTTGTCTCAAATCCTGAATGTGAATGCCACGCTGGTGGCTCAACGCCAGAATGAGGATATGAAGAAAATATCAGGTTGGGCCGCAATTTTGTTTGCACCCACCTTGATAGCCGCGGTCTACGGCATGAATTTCGACAATATGCCGGAGTTGCACTGGGCCTTTGGCTATCCAGCTGCAATATTGCTAATGGTTGGTTTCGCTGCCGTGCTTTATGGTGTTTTCAAATGGCGCAAGTGGTTCTAGCCGGCGGGCAACGCGGGGGAGAAGAAGCTGTGGCAGAAAAAATTGATTTCAAAAAGGCGACTGGCAGCTACCGCGCCAAATATGGGGAATTCCGTATTTTGCAGGTTCCAGCGATGCGCTATCTCATGATTGATGGACAAGGCGATCCCAACCACGAGCGAGCATACACCCAGGCGTTGGAAACGATCTATCCCGTAGCCTACAAGCTCAAATTCGCCAGCAAGCAAAACGGGCAAGACTACGTGGTCCCGCCCTTGGAAGGATTGTGGTGGGCCGATGACATGAACTCGTTCACGACTGAACGCGATAAATCGAAATGGTCCTGGACTCTCATGCTGATGGTTCCCGAATGGCTCAACGACGATGATGTTCAAGTCGCCGTTGAAGCAGCAAAGTCGAGGCGAGACCTGCCAAGCATCGAAAGGATGCGGTTCGAGTTGTTGGATGAAGGCCAGTGCGTACAGACGCTGCATCTCGGAGCATATGATGAAGAAGGACCCGTGCTTCGAAAGATGCATGAGAATTTTATTGTCGGGCATGGCTTGCGGCTTACCGGCAAACATCATGAGATTTATCTTGGAGATCCGCGGAAAGTAGCGCCAGATAAGCTGCGCACAATTCTGCGGCAGCCGGTGGAATCACTGTAATTGAACCAATGATGGAGGAGACGTTGAGTAATCAGCTCGGACCTGAAAGTACAGTGGCAGAAATCCAGCAGGCGCTGGCGGAGCTGGAAGATCCCAAGGCGCGAGCAGTCAATGAACGCCACGGTGATGATTTCGGGGTCAACCTTGGCAAGCTCAGAGCAATAGCCAAGGCCCTGAAGGCCAACCAGGACCTGGCCCAGAAGCTGTGGGAGACAAAGGAAACCCCCAGCCGCCTGGTAGCACTCCTGATTGCTAAACCCCGCAGCTTCACATTGGAACAATTGCAGGCCTGGAGCAAGGAAGCCAGCACGCCAAAAGTTCAAGCCTGGTTCCTCAGCTACATAGTCAAGAAAACCAAGCTGCTTGAAGAGCTGCGCGAAGTGCTGATGCGGGAAAACGACCCGGTCCAGTTGGCGGCGGGGTGGGAACTTACCGCACACCAAGTCGCCAAGGACCCGGGAAGACTCGACCTGCCCGGGCTGCTGGATATCATCGAAGACCAGATGCTCGATGCGCCGGATCGCCTGCAATGGGCAATGAACACAACCCTGGCTCAGATCGGTATCGAGCATGCAGCCTTGCGCGGACGCGCCCTGGCCATTGGCGAAAAGCTCCAGGTGCTTGCCGATTATCCAACTTCACCCGGATGCACCTCGCCATTTGCGCCCATCTGGATCAACGAAATGGTGAAGAGAAAAGCCTAGGCCTGATTCACAGAAGTGAACCAGGCCCAGGCTCGGCCAAACCACGCTGGCTGGCTACAGGCCGCTGTCCTGTTCAGCATCTGCCTCTTGGCGCAGGAGCAATTTGGATATAACCCAAATTGCGGCAGTCAGGCCACCGGTCAACAGCAGCTGGGTACGAGCCGCAGGATCGGTCATCGCTACGACAACAATTGCCGCCAGGACCACGATCGTGGCGATGGACAAGCCAGGGAAGCCCCACAGCCGCAAGGGGAGCTTCTCGCCCTCGCGATCTGCCCGCCGGCGCAAGATCAGCTGGGTCACTGCGATGAATGACCAGATGAAGATGATGGTGGAGCCAACTACGTTGAGCAGGATCGGCATGACCGCATCTGGCCAAATCCAATTCAACCCGACCGCCAGGAATGAGAACGCCACGGAGCTGATCACTGCCTTGGCTGGAACGCCCTTCCCAGTTACGTGGGTGACGCTGCTCGGTGCAAGTTTTCGCTGTCCGAGTGAATACAGCATGCGTGATGAACCGTAGATGTTTGCATTCATTGCTGAAAGCAGTGCCACGACCACGACGGCATTCATCAGCAGGCCCACGCCTGGAATATGCATGACGGCCAGGGCCGCGGCGAATGGGCCTTCAACCACCGAAGGATCATTCCAAGGCACGAGGGCAATGATGATCAAGATTGAGCCGAGGTAGAAGAAGAGGATGCGCAGCATCACTGACTTCACTACTCGCTTGATGTTTCCGGCTGGGTCCTTGGATTCGGCCGCAGCGATTGAAACGACTTCGGTTCCGCCGAAGGAGAAGATCACGATCAGCACGGCGGCGGCGATGCCAGCCATGCCTCCTGGTGCGAAGCCGCCGTGGGCTGCCAGGTTCGCGAATCCAACCGGTTCATCGGTAGGAATAACGTGGGCCAGCACGAGCGCGCCAAAGACCAGGAAAGCAATGATTGCTGCGACCTTGATGACAGCAAACCAGTACTCGAAGCGGCCATAGTTTCGAACGCCCAAGAGGTTGGCCCCGGTGAGCACCACGACGAAGCCCAGAACCCAGGCCCATTGCGGCAAGGCCGGGAACCATGCAGCAGTGATCGCAGCGGCGCCAGTGGCCTCGGCGGCAATGACCACAACTAGTTGCACCCAGTAAAGCCAGCCCAAGGTGCTGCCCGCGCTGCGTCCCATGGCCTTGTGCGCAAAGGTGCTGAAGGCTCCCGAGGAAGGATGCGCCGCAACCATCTCTGCCAGCATCGCCATGATCACGATGATGACCGTGCCGGCGAGCAGATAGGAAATAAGCACTGCGGGGCCGGCAATCGAAATCGCTTGACCCGAACCAACGAACAGACCGGCGCCTATCGCACCGCCAAGACCCATCATGGAAATCTGGCGTTGGGTCAGGCCTGTGTGCAGCTGGGCTTCGGTGTTTTTCACAGCCGTCATGCGGTGGCCGCCTCTGCAGATGCAAATGCTGGCAAAGCCGCCAGCACGCGATTGACGTCTTCTTCTGTACCGGAGGAGATGCGCAAGCCATCACCGGGGAAGGCGCGAACCACAACGCCGCCGGCGGCAAGCTGTGCTTCCAAATCAACGGTGTCAGCCCCTGCGCCTACCCATACGAAGTTGGCTTGGGATTTGACTACCGGATAGCCGGCCTGGGCCAGCCCCTCATACATTCGTTCACGCTGAGCTACCACTTCCTCGATGCGCACAGCCAGCTCGTCGATCGCAGCCAGCGACGCGACAGCAGCGCGCTGGGCCAAATCGGAAACTCCGAATGGCACAGCGACCTTGCGCAGGTTATTGGCGACTTCGAGGGGGCTGATTGCGTAGCCGATCCGCAGCCCGGCAAGACCGTAGGCCTTGGAAAAGGTATGGAGGACCGCAACGTGCGGGTATTTTCGGAATAGCTCGATGCCGTCAGCACGTACTTCGGACCGGTCGAAGTGCACGTAGGCTTCGTCAACAACGACAAGTATGTTCCGTGGCACCGCGTTGATGAACTCGTCCAGCGCTTGAGCCTCGACGACCGTCCCTGTGGGGTTGTTCGGGTTGCAGATGAAGATGAGACGGGTCTTGTCGGTGATGGCCTCCAGCATGGCTGGCAGGTCGTGGCGGGACTTGGCGTCCAGCGGAACCTCGACAGGAGTAGCTCCCGCAATACGAACCAACGATGGATATGCCTCGAAGGAGCGCCACGCATACATCACTTCATCGCCTTCGGCGGCGACTGCATGGATGATCTGTGCGGCGACTTCAACTGAGCCAGCACCCAGAGTGACATGCTCAGCGTCAATGCTGAACTGCTTGCTCAGTGCTGCGGTCAGCTGGGGCGCGGCGATGCTTGGATAGCGGTGGATGTTCGCCAGACCCTCCTGGATGCTGGAGATCACCGAAGGCAAGGGTGCGTGTGGTGATTCATTCGATGAGAGTTTTGAAGCTCCAGCGGGTGCGGGCTTGCCCTGCTTGTAAGCCGGGACGTCCTGCAAGGAAGGGCGCTGGTGAAGGGTCATGAGTTTCCTCTCTGACTGCCACCACTGCATGATGCTGGCAATCGTTCAAACAGCAAGGACGTGCACTGATGTCTTCAGCCGTGGCCTTGCTCATATTCTCGCGTGTCGCGATTCACAAGCAATGACTGTAGATTGATCGAATCAGCGGTGCAATCGACATCCGCTGGCCTATGCAGGTTGCATAGCAGTAATTGCCCATCCTTCTATTTTACTGGTCAATTTGCATAGCCTTTTCCTGCTCCGGCTCAGTCTTAGCGCATGCGGCCACCAGCGGCAGTGTTCGCCCTTGGAAGTGTTCATGCAAGGCAAAGGAAGATGAAGTTCTGGCAACCCCGGACACGCGGTTGATCCGATCAAAAATGTCTTGAAGGTCCTCCGCCGTTTGCGCAACCACGCGCAGCTGCAAATCAGAATTTCCAGTCACGGTATACATATCGATGATTTCGGGGATCGTTTCCTCTAGGGCTGAAGCCACTGGAGCGTGTCCGTAGCGCTGGATGATTTCAACCTGGCAAAAGGCGACAAGCGAGTAGCCGAAACCTGCCGGTTCAATCCGTGGAATTATTCCGCGGATCACCCCTGCCTCATGCAGACGGGCCAACCGGCTGCTGACGGTACCGCGGGCAACGCCTAGGCGGCGTGCGCATTCCATCACCGGCAGCATAGGGGAGTCGGTGAGCAGCTCGATAAGATCTGCATCCAGGCGATCAATGCGCACTGTGGTCCTTTCAGAGAATTCAGTCAGTCATCCAAGGCTAACTCTCCAAGCTGGGGGCATGGAGCAGCAGCTTCCTGTGGTGCTTCTCGCCAGCCGGTACCCTGGACAAAATCCGAGCCGTGGGTCTTCCGCGGCCAGGGGCTGGCTGGAATCTGTAGCCGGCCTGCACCAGCGGGTCACTCGAGAAGTGCAGTCCACGAGCAGAATAAGCGAGTCGAGCAATTTGCAGCGGACACCAGTGGCCTTGGTCTCCGGCCTGGGCGCACGGGCAATTACCGGCGCATCCCCCGATTGGCCCCCACTTCATGGTGCACCTTTGCCACGATTCGATGGCGCTGGCAACGCGTGGAAGCTGGCTACGACGACTCGATTGGGCCTGGCACCATAGGTGTCTTGTGCGCTTCTATCGGTAAGTTTGCCGAGTCCCGGTCGACCTTGCGTCCCCGGAGCATCGGGACGCGAAGTTTTCCCTCGACCTGCCTGGGAATATGTCGCTGGTAAGGCCCTCGCCCCAAATCGAACGATGGACGAATTTTCCTGCAGGACAAACACGGAAAAACTCGGCGGTGAATCCGGGCTAAAAGTTCTCTGACGCATCTGTTTTTGTTGCATTCTTCGCGGTACCGTGAAAGCGTCATTCAGTTACCCGAGAGGTTTCGTTATGCAAAAGCTCACCGTCAACCTATGGATGCAAGGAACGGCCGGAGAAGCTGGGGAGTTCTACGCGGCAGCATTGCCAGAGGCCAGGACAGAGATTGAATCGCGCTATCCAACAGAAGGCCTGTTGGATTTCCAGCAACCCCTTGCCGGCAAGCCACTCACCGTCTCGGTGTGGGTCCGCAGCACAAAAATAACTCTGATCAATGCCGGCGAAGAGTTCGCACCCAATGCTTCGATTTCGATGATCTTAAGTTTCAACACCGATGAACGCGATGTCCTGGATGCAACTTGGGCGGCCTTAGCCGAAGGCGGTAGCGTGCTCATGCCGCTGGACACCTACGATTTCAGTTCACGCTATGGCTGGGTGAGCGATAAATATGGTGTCTCCTGGCAGCTGATGGAATCCGCAGAGCCAGTGTCTGAAAATGCAAGGGTCATGCCATGCCTCATGTTTGGCGGACAGGCCCAGAACCGGGCTGCCGAAGCCATCGAGTTCTACGGTCAAGTGCTTGGCGCCAAGCTGGAAAGTGCCTTCCCTTATGGGCAAGCTACCGAAGTCGCCACGGCAGAATCGCTGATGTTCGCCCAGTTCTCCTTGGCTGCGGATGCCGTTGCGGCAATGGATTCGGGCGTGCGCCAAGACTTCTCATTCACGCCCGGTGTCTCGCTGGAGTGGCCGTGTGATGGCCAGGAAGAAATTGACCGCGTTTGGGAGGCGCTGTCGGCCGTGCCGGAAGCTGAAGCCTGCGGCTGGCTGACTGACAAATTCGGAGTCAGCTGGCAAATCGTACCGTCCAATATGGGCGAGCTCATGGAGCGCCCTGGAGCATTTGAGCATATGCTGAACATGAAGAAACTGGTGATCAACGACTTCTAAAAGGTGGAGGCGCGATGGACGGGAATGTGCGGCGGGCAGTCGTTGCTGGAGCCAGCGGGTTTATCGGCCAAAGGCTAGTGGCCGAGCTGCGATCAGCTGGCTATGAGGTTTCCACCATTGGGCGTGGTCCCCATTCGTCGGTGCCGTGGGGTGATGCCCAGGGAATTTCCCGTCTTATTGATGGCGCGCAGTTGCTCATTAATTTGTCTGGGAAAAACGTCGGTTGCCGTTACACCGAGGCGGCGCGCGAGCAGATCTTGGCTTCACGTGTCGATACCACGCGAGCCTTGCATTCCGCCGTGGCCCAGGCAGCACTTCCACCGCAGTTGTGGCTTAATGCATCAACGGCCACCATTTATGAGCACAGCATTCACAAGCCCAATACGGAGTCCACCGGGATCCTCGGCGAGGGGTTTTCGGTGGACGTCGCTCGTAATTGGGAAGACGAATTCTTCACGGGAGAACTGCCCAGCACTCGACGAGTGGCCCTGCGCATGGCGATCGTGCTTGGGGATGGCCCAGCCACGCGCAAATTGCTGGCTATTGCCCGCCTCGGCCTGGGCGGGACGCAACATGATGGGTGGTGGCCTTCGCACCGCAGGTACCGCGGCATCGGACCGCATCCAAGCGGCCCAGTGCGTAGCGTCTGGTATCGCACCGCTGGACAACAGCGTTTCAGCTGGATACATGTCGATGACGTGCTCAGAGCCATCTGGCACGTGATTGATCATCAAGAGATTTCAGGGGCAGTAAATCTGGCAGCTCCGAACCCTGTAGTGAACCACGAACTCATGGCGAGCCTGCGTCAAGCTGTCGGACGGAAGATCGGGTTGCCCGTATATCGATGGATGCTGGAGCCAGCTATGTTCCTGCTCCGGGTGGAACCTGAAATGCTGCTTAAGTCCCGATGGGCACTGCCGGAAGTTTTGCAGGCTACTGATTACCAATTTAAGTGGCCGCAGCTCGAAGCTGCCTTAGCTGATATTGTCGGAAGCCTTGGAAAAAAATCCGCATCGCATTAAGGATGTACCACTTGAACCCCAAAATTCGTCCGTTCACCTTGCCTGCATTGGCAGCCGGATTTGCCGGCGATCTTGATGGCGGCGAGTACGTGGAACTGCTGCACTTTGAGGGTATTGATACTCCGGTGCACGCGGATGATGCCAGGCTTGAGGAATGCCGGTTCACCGGGGTAGCACTGGAAACGTTGCGCAACGCCCGGCTTTTGCAGTGTGAACTAAAACAGATTGGCGCCCCGTCGCTCAACGCCGCCGGAGCGTTCCTCAACGATGTGCGGGTGACCCACAGCAGAATAGGTTCGGGCGACTTTGTCGAGGCCGAGTTGGATGGCGTGGTATTTGAAAACTGCAAATTCGGCTGGTTGAACCTGCGCCGAGCCAAGGTTCGCGATGTCGTCTTCCGCAACTGCCAATTTGAAGAGATCGATTTTGGCGGCCAGATCCAGAGAGTGAGTTTCATCGACTCGCGAACCTCGGTACTCAACTGCGTTGGCGCACAACTTCGCGATGTTGACCTTCAAGGGCTGGACTTCGCTCAAATCGAGGGGCTTGAGGCGATGCGAGGAACCCAAATCAACACCCTGCAGCTAAGCCTGCTGGCCGAGGAGATGGCCAGCCATTTGGGGATCAAAATAGCGACGTAATTTGCTCGTGTCGAGCAGACAGGAGTTTCGCGGTATTCTCAATCAATCCGTGCATGGCGGACGCAGCTCTGGTTAGCGATACATCGCGTCGGTGGGCGAGTCCGATGGTGCGGACCAGCTGCGGGTCGCGCAAGGCTATGGCGCGAATTCCCGGAGTTTCCAAGGCTACGGTCGCCGGCACCACGGCAACACCCAAACCGCGATGGACAAAGCGCAATACAGCATCCATTTCGCCGCCCTCCACTACGATATTCGGAACCAGTCCAGAGGCCTTATAAGCCTGGGCGGTGCTTGCGCGAAGGTCATAGCTGTGGGAGAACGCCAATTGTGCGATCGGTGCCAGATCCTTGAGAGCCAGGCAAGTAGCTTCTGCCAAATGCGGGCGCTCTAGCGAGTCGATCACTACCAATTGCTCTTCCAGAAGTGGCAGATTCTGCAGGTTCTTTTCGTTCACAGCGTGCTCTGACGTCACAATAAGTGCAAGATCCAGTTCTCCGCCGGCTAATTGCTCCAAGAGGCGGTGTGACCCTGCTTCGAAAATTTGCAGCTGCACGCCAGGGTAATTCTCGCGGTAAATCTCCAATACTTCCGAAACTAGCGAAACACACAGCGTAGGAGGTGCGCCGAGCCGTACTCGTCCGCGCCTTAAGCCGGCCAAATCCGCCATTTCGCTGCGAATGGTTTCTTCATCGGCCAGCATTCGCCGTGCGCGGGGGAGCAGCGCCTGGCCGGCCGCGGTTAGCGAGATATTCCCTCGGGCGCGATGAAAAAGTTCGGATCCCAGCTCTTGTTCGAGAGTGGAGATTTGGCGGCTCAAGGAAGGCTGCGTGAGGTGCAAAAGTTCGGCTGCGTGAGTGAAGTGTCCCACTTCGGCAATCGTAATGAAGCCGCGCAACTGCTCTAGATTCATATGCATAGCATATCGCTATCGTAATCATGCTGATAATTCATTGGACGTATTCCCAATGCCAGCAGAAGCTGGGAAACATGAGAAAAGAACAGCAGGTCACCACGTCAGTACTCGTCATCGGAACCGGTGGTTCTGGCTTGAGAGCAGCAATCGAACTGGCAGAATCGGGCACCGATGTTTTAGCCGTAGGCAAGCGTCCAAAGCACGATGCACACACCTCCTTGGCCGCCGGCGGGATCAACGCGGCCCTCGGAACCATGGACGAGGAAGATAGCTGGCAGCAACACGCGGCGGACACCATCAAGGAAAGCTACTACTTGGCGGATCCACGAACCGTACAGGTAGTTGCCCAAGGAGCACAGCGAGGGATCGAAGACCTTGAACGCTACGGCATGAACTTTGCCCGCGAACAAGACGGACGCATTTCGCAGCGCTTTTTCGGGGCACACAAGTTCCGCCGGACAGCTTTCGCCGGCGACTACACGGGACTGGAAATTCAGCGAACCCTGATCCGCCGTGCAGAACAACTGCAGATTCCAGTTCTGGATTCCGTCTACATCACTGAACTGCTCGTAGCCGAAGGCAAGATTTTCGGAGCCTATGGCTTTGATGTCAACGACGGCACCGGATACCTGATATACGCCGATGCCGTCATCCTGGCTGCGGGTGGGCATAACCGCATCTGGCGGCGCAGCAGCTCCCGCCGCGACGAAAACACTGGCGATTCCTTCCGCCTGGCAGTCGAAGCTGGCGCACGGTTGCGTGACGCTGAGCTTGTCCAGTTCCACCCTTCAGGCATTATCGAGCCTGAATCGGTCGCGGGCACCCTGATCTCAGAGGCAGCTCGCGGTGAAGGCGGAATTCTGACCAACGCGCTAGGCGAGCGCTTCATGGAACGCTACGATCCTGAGCGCATGGAACTATCCACGCGAGATCGGGTAGCCCTCGCGGCCTATACCGAAATCAGTGAAGGCAGGGGCACAGACAAAGGCGGGGTGTGGCTGGATGTATCCCACTTGCCGCGAGAGACCATCATGTCCAGGCTGCCGCGGGTGTACCAGACCATGCTTGAAGAGCAGATGCTCGATATCACCCAGGAGAAGATCGAGATTGCGCCAACAGCGCATTACTCCATGGGCGGTGTCTGGGTGGACCCTCTCACGCATGCAACGGAAGTTCCCGGGCTATACGCCATTGGAGAGGCATCCTCAGGATTGCATGGGGCCAATCGACTGGGTGGCAATTCGCTAATTGAACTATTGGTCTTCGGGCGCATCGTAGGGCAGGAAGCCGCTGGCTATTCTCGTGCACTGATGTCCCACCAGCGCTCACAGCAAGCCATTGACCAGGCACGGCATTCCGTGCAGTCACTGGTGTCAGCCGACGGCGAAGAGAATGTGCGCAGCTTGCAGCGAGCCATTCGCGACGTGATGACTGCGCATGCTGGAGTGGTGCGAAATGAAGCCGGGCTCCAGCTTGGCTTGGAAAAGCTGGGCGAAATTGAACAACGAATGCAAAATATCGGCATCCATCCAGACATCGCCGGCTTCCAGGATCTCTGCCACGCCTTCGATTTGAAGTCATCAGTCCTTGCCGCACGAGCCACCTTGGAATCGGCGCTGGAACGCAAGGAAACGCGCGGCTGCCACAATCGCAGCGACTATCCCATGACCGACCCCGAACTGCAGGTGAATCTGGTGTGGTCTCCGCAGGGCATCGTGCGTGAATCCCTCCCGGAGATACCGGCCGAAATTTCTTCGCTGATCGCCGAAGTATCCCAGGTGGGAAAACTCGTCGAATAAAGGCCGGTTCTCCTGCAGGGAAACTCATCATTACTGCTCTTCGAATCTGAAGCGTCGCCATCGAGCGCCCTTGGGTATTCGGGGAGCAGTTTTGTCATGTCCTAGGCGCATCAGGTGCAAAGAGTTTTCAGGCGCAGGCAAAAATTGGAAGCAGATGTAATGCATTCTTAATTCGGCGGAAACGGACATGCCGATGACTCGCAATTTTGGGCCGATAAAATCTTCTCTGTCTTGGGGAAATAATTTAAGTCGATGAGTGTTTTATGGCCCGATTTTTTCCCTTCCGCGCACGTTGAGGAGGTCTGCTATTCTTGCCATATCCACACCCCTCCCGGCGTATTCTGGCCGTTTCTGAGTACAAATGTGGAACCTCTAAGCAACTCTTGAATGGGGAATCTGTCAATGCATTTAACGCCGAGGGAGCAAGAAAAGCTCATGATCGTCGTGGCTGCGGATCTAGCACGCCGTCGCCAATCACGGGGACTGAAGCTGAACTACCCGGAGTCCATTGCCGTCATTACCTATGAATTGATCGAAGGCGCACGCGATGGTCGTTCCGTGGCAGAACTGATGAGTTATGGAACCACTATTCTGCGTCGCGAGGACGTAATGGACGGTATTGCGGAAATGATCCATGACGTCCAGGTTGAAGCGACTTTTCCGGACGGGACCAAACTTGTCACGGTCCACAATCCCATTCGCTAGACCACGCGGAAACGAAAGGCACGGACAATGATTCCGGGAGAGTACATTCTTCGAGGCGAGCCCATTGCTTGCAACCAGACGCAGAAAACGCTTGAGCTCAAACTCGTAAATCGTGGCGACCGGCCAGTGCAGGTCGGATCTCACTTTCATTTTGCCGAGGTCAACGCGCAGCTCGAATTTGATCGCGACTGCGCCAGGGGATTCCGCCTGGACATTCCAGCAGGAACCGCTGTCCGATTTGAACCGGGAGATGCGCGCACCGTAAATCTCGTGGAATTTTCCGGCGCCCGCCAGGTTCACGGTTTTCGCAATCACGTTGCCGGTCCACTGGACAGCACATCCATGAACGATCAGGAGCGCTAAGCATGAGCTTCGAAATGTCCCGCAAGCAGTACTCGGAAATGTATGGTCCAACAATTGGCGATGCCATCCGGTTGGCCGACACCGAACTGCTGTTGGAAATTGAACACGATTACACCACTTATGGCGAAGAAGTAGTCTTCGGCGGTGGAAAAGTCATTCGCGACGGCATGGGGCAAAACGGCCGGTTGACCAGGGACCAGCAGATCCCGGACACCGTCATCACGAACGTTGTCGTGTTGGACTACTCCGGCATCTACAAAGCAGACGTCGCCCTGCGAGATGGCCATATCTTCAAGATTGGCAAAGCCGGCAACCCGGACATATCCGACGGTATTGACATCACTATCGGTGCCGCAACCGAGATTATCGCCGGCGAGCACAAGATCCTGACTGCGGGTGCCATCGATACCCACATCCACTTCGTCTCGCCAGGCCAGGTCGAGACCGCGCTTGCCAACGGCACCACCACCATGATTGGCGGTGGAACCGGACCAGCCGAGGGAACCAAGGCAACCAGCCTGACCCCGGGGCCATGGAACATCTCGCGAATGCTGCAAGCGGTCGAGAACCTGCCAATGAATATCGGGTTCCTGGGCAAGGGCCACGCCAGTGACGAAGCGCCGCTAGTCGAGCAAATCCGCGCTGGTGCTATCGGCCTGAAAATTCATGAAGACTGGGGCGCGACCACGTCATCCATCGACACCTCATTGAAGGTGGCCGACAAGTATGACGTGCAAGTGGCAATCCACACCGATACCCTGAACGAATGCGGTTTCGTGGAAGACACCATCGAAGCCATCGCTGGACGAGTCATTCACACCTTCCACACCGAGGGTGCTGGCGGAGGGCATGCCCCGGACATCATTCGCATGGCAGGCTTGCCCAACGTTATCCCCGCCTCGACCAACCCGACATTGCCCTACACGAGCAATACGGTGGACGAGCATCTGGACATGCTGATGGTCTGCCACCACCTGAACCCCGATATTCCAGAAGATGTCGCTTTTGCCGACTCGCGCATTCGTCCTGAGACGATTGCCGCCGAAGACGTCTTGCACGACATGGGCGTCTTTTCCATTACTTCTTCCGATTCCCAGGCCATGGGGCGGGTCGGGGAAGTGGTGCTGCGAACCTGGCAAGTAGCCGATGCGATGAAACGCCAACGCGGCAAGCTGCCTGGCGACCCAGAAGTGGGCGATAACGAGCGCCTGAAGCGCTATGTTGCGAAATACACCATCAATCCGGCCATTGCCCACGGCATCGCTGACTCAATTGGAAGCGTCGAGGAAGGCAAGTTTGCCGACCTCGTGCTGTGGGATCCGGCCTTCTTTGGCGTCAAGCCGGATTTGATCATCAAGGGCGGGCTGATTGTCCAGTCGGTTATGGGGGACTCAAATGGGTCCATCCCAACGCCGCAGCCACGCACGTTGCGCCCTAGCTTCGGCTCGATGGGCAGTGCCGTTTATGAAAGCTCGATCACCTTCATGTCCCAAGCAGCCATTGAAGATGGAGTTCCGCAACGCCTTGGCCTGCGCAAAGTCATCCGACCCTGCCACGGCATTCGCGGTCTAACCAAGGCGGATTTGAAACTCAACGGGAACACCCCTGAGATCAAGGTTGACGCGCAGACCTACGAAGTTTTTGTCGACGGAGAATTGGCAACATGCGAGCCATCGACGCAATTGCCCATGACGCAGCGCTACTTCTTGTTCTAGCCGCTGAGGGAAAAATTTTAGTGAAGGAGAACAATGATTATTGAAAAACTCGTGGGAAATATCCACGAGGATGGCAGCGGACTGCTCGACGGCCGGCATCACGAAAAAGTGGTCCTGCCCAGCTCGGACCTGGTCAAGCGAATCCAACGGGTAAGCACTGATCATGGGCGGGAATTGGGCCTGCGCTTGGCGCCGGGACCGGACCTGCGCGACGGCGATATTCTGCTCATTACCGATTCGGAACTCATTACGGTGTCTGTATTGCCCACAGATGTGCTGGTCATTGCGCCGGAGTCGATCTTTGATATGGGTTTCATTGCCCACTCGTTGGGCAACCGGCATCTGCAAGCGCAATTTTTTGACCGCGAATCTGAATATGGTGCTGAAGTGATGGTGGTGCAGTACGACCACACCGTAGAGGACTTCCTCAAGCACCATCAAGCACGCTACGAGCGGCAGGAACGCATCATGCCCGTTCCATTCCGACATGCAGAACACACCCACTAGCTCTGGGCACCTGCTCACCCTGCTGCAACTCTCTGACTCGGCACTGCCTACGGGAGCCTTCAGCCATTCCTTCGGGATGGAATCCTATTTGGAAACCGGGCAAGTGCATGACGAAGCGAGTTTTGCCCACTGGCTGCGCCTGTTCTTGGAGCAATCGTTGACCTACACCGATGGACTGCTGCTGCGCCTTGCATTCGAAGCTGACAACGACCAGCGCATTATCGAGCTGGATCGGCTGATTCATGCGTCGGCTTTGCCCCGCCAACTGCGAATTGCAGCACAGAAGATGGGTGCGCGTATGCTAGCCGTGGCATTGGCCGGTTTTGCCGTGCCATCGCTGCGCAGCTATCAGCAAGCAGTCCAGGCAGGAACTGGCACCGGGCATCCGGCCATTGCCTATGCCCTGGCTGCACGCGGCGCTGGTGCGCCGCTTGCCGACGCGCTGAGCAGCTATTTGTTTTCCACCGCGACAAGCCTGACTCAAAACGCCATCCGCGCCATTCCGCTTGGCCAGGATGCGGGCCAGCGTGTCATCCGGCAGATGCACGAGACTGTCAACGCTGCGGTTGCCAAAATTTTCACGCTGGATGGTCAGGACCTGGGCGTGGCCACGCCCGGCTTGGAAATAGCGCAGATGCGCCATGAGCACCAGCGGGCCCGCATGTTCATGTCCTGATTATTCACCCCGGCCGTTTCTGCGGCCCCAACTGATTCGAGGAATATTAGAATGGAACCAATTCGCATTGGCATCGGCGGCCCAGTAGGTGCCGGCAAGACCCAGCTCATTGAGCGGATCACACGCGCCTTGGATGGCGAGATCTCCATGGCAGCAATTACCAATGACATCTACACCATTGAAGACGCGAAGATCTTGGCTGCCAACGGGGTCCTGCCATTGGACAGAATTGTCGGCATTGAAACTGGTGGATGCCCCCATACCGCCATCCGCGAAGACACCTCGATGAACGAAGCGGCAATCGAAGACCTCATAGCCAAGCACAAAGACTTGCAGGTTATTTTTGTCGAGTCGGGTGGCGATAACCTCTCGGCCACGTTCTCGCCCGAGCTGGTGGATTTTTCCATCTACATCATCGATGTGGCGCAGGGGGAGAAGATCCCGCGCAAGGCCGGGCAAGGAATGATCAAGTCTGATCTGTTCATTATCAACAAGACTGATTTGGCACCCTATGTTGGCGCGGATTTGTCGATTATGGAGTCAGACTCCAAGCAGTTCCGTGGAGATAAGCCGTTTTGCTTCACGAACCTGAAGACCGATGACGGCCTGCAGCAAGTGATTGCATGGCTCAAGCACGATGTGCTGATGACGGATCTTGCATAGTGGTTGGGCAACGGCTAACTGGCGAACTTGATCTGCACATTGAACGCAGGGCAGGCAAGGATATAGCCACTCGCCAGTATCATCAGGGAGCGTTGCGGGTTCTTCGCCCGCATTACCTCGATAGCACTGCGCAAGTTTGCTACACGGTAGTCAATCCGGGTGGCGGCTACCTCGGCGCGGACAGGTATCGCATAGGCATTGGTGTTGGCTCCTCAGCGAGCCTGCTGCTAACGACTCAATCTGCGACAAAGATCTACCGAACGCCGCAAGGCGAAGCGCAGTCACAGCTGAACATCGAGTTGGCTGAAGACGCTGTGCTGGAGTATCTGCCGGATCAGTTAATTGCCTATCGCGACGCCAGCTATCGCCAGGAAACGATCGTGCACATGCACGAGACCAGTTCTTTGGTGATGTGCGAAATCATCACTCCGGGCTGGAGCCCTGATGGCGAGCTGTTCAAATATCAGCGGATCCGCTTGCGCACCGAAGTGCATATCGGAGGTTGCTTGGCGGTGCTCGATAATCTCCTGGTTCAACCGGAAGACCAAGAAGTGGAATCCTTGCTCTATTTGCAGGGATTCAGCCACGTCGGGATGCTCTTGGCCGTAGATTCCCGCATCGATGCCTCCTTGGTTGATGACTTGCGAGTTCAGGCCTATGCAGTAGCAGCGAAACAAGGTGAACCGGTCCATGTGGGGATTTCCATGACCGCTGCAGCCGGTCTGTCGGTGCGTACCTTGGGTACATCGACGGAGTCGGCTGCCGCCGTATTGACGTGCATCGTTAATGAATTGCGCGGCCGATTGCGCGCTCAGGTGCCCGTTGAATTGCGCAAGTACTAGCAAATAGATGGTTGATGCAGGTCGGCTAAGGGGAGCACCGCATCGCAGTATCGAGTCAACGAGTTCCGATCGTGGGAAGCGATCAGCACCGCAGCCCCTTCGGCCGCCTTGGTGCGCAATACGCTCAATATGGCGTTGGTAGTAGTTGGATCCAGGGCAGAAGTAGGCTCGTCGCAGAGGATAAGCTTTGGATCCAGGCTCAAGGCCCGGGCCATCAAGGCGCGCTGCAGCTGTCCATCAGAAACTTGGGACGGGAATCGGCCCAACAGGGTTTTGGACAGTTGCACCTGGTCGGTCAAGCGAAGCAATTGGTCTTGATAGCGTTGCGGAACAGGCCGGGATTTGCCATCTCGGAAAGCCAAGGGCGCGGTGATTGTTTCTGCCAACGTCAGCCGCGGATCCGCAAAATTTCTAGGATTCTGGGGCAGCATGCCAATGTTCCTGCGGACTGCCACAGGGATTTTCGACGTGGCAAGCTCTACGGGGATGGGAATCCCGTCGATGATGATCCAGCCCGCATCTGGGCGCTGTAAAAGCGAGGCAATTGAGAGCAAGCTGGTCTTGCCTGCCCCGGAGGGGGCAGTCAGGCCCAATATCTGGCCCGCAAGAACTATGAGGCTTGTTGGCGGAAGAACCTGGCGCCCTGCCAGATTCAGTTCTACCGATTCCATTCTCAAGGTCATTTGATGACCTCCGGGCGGCTGAAAGGCACCTTTGTGGAAATCAATTGGCCATCCTCCATGGTGTAGATGACTCCGGCCAATTGCTCTGCCAAGTCAAGATCGTGGGTAACCATTAAGACGATGGCGCCCGCATCAGCTGTTTTCCGCAGGATCTGCGCAACGATCAACCGGGTACCTTCATCCAGGGCGCTCGTGGGCTCGTCGAGCACAACGCATGCTGGATCACCGGCTAGCCCGAGCGCCAGCAATGCACGCTGAGCTTGTCCGCCCGACAACTGATGCGGATAGCGATCCAGGAGGTGGGCGTCCAATCCAAATTGCCGCCAGTAGGCCTCAAGGTTCCCGCCGGTGGCCTGTTGCGAATGTTCTCGAAATGCTCGCGTGAGCGCCTTGCGCATCGTATGCACCGGATTAAGCGCCGTGGCTGCCGAACCGGGAATGAAGACCAGGTCGCTGCCCAGGAATTTTCCAGTCCTGGCGTTGGAGCCTGAGCGCCCATTGAGCGCCACCGACGATGATGCCTCCAACGAATCTGGCAACAGCCCGGCAATCGAGCGCAGGAACAGGGTTTTGCCTGCTCCGGAAGTTCCCATCAGAACAGTGATGGTTCCAGGCTCTGCGCTGATTTCTACCTGCCTAACCAGTAGTTGTTCACCGGCCCGCACCGTTGAGCGAGCGCTGAATCCTTGAGAAGGCCTTGGCGCAAATTCAGGGATGGAACTGAGCGCTTTGAGCGCTTTCCCAGGCCGCCTGCGAGAAGGAGAACGGCGGCCATGATCTTGTTGGGCCAATCGGGCAACTGCCCAACAGGCGGTGATCAGCACCATGGACGGGAATATCAGCAACCACCAGGCACCGGCGAGGATTCCGCTGCGTGCATCCTCTAGAAGCAATCCGAGTGAGGCGGCCTGAGCGGGAAGCCCCACGCCAAGGAAAGACAGGGCCGATTCATGCCACATCGCGTGTGGCACTTGCAGTGCGAAGGCGATTCCAGCTTGCGGCAAAATGGCAGGAATAAGGTGGGTTCTCCATATGGCCAGCGAGCTGGCCCCGGACGCTGCGCTGAGCCTGACATAGCCGTTTTCTCGTTCTGAGAGCAGCTTGGCGCGCAGTACTCGGGCCACCTGCGTCCAGTGGGTCAGCCCGATGGAGATGATTATTGCCCAAATCTGTCCGGGCCAAAGCGCCAGGATCACCACAGATAGAAGCAGGTGCGGGATCGCGTTGAGGCCGTCAATTGCACGGCTGATGACACCATCCACGAATTTTCCGGAGGTGGCCGCAATCGTTGCGGCAATGATTCCTATGAGCGTTGCGAAGGTGGCCGCGCCCAGGGCCATTAGCAAGGAAACCCTCAGCGCGGCAGCAGTGCGTACCCACAAGTCGCGTCCCAGCTGATCCGTGCCGAATATGCGCGTTGGACCAGGGTGCTGGTAGACGGCGGAAAGGTCCACAGCGCCAACTGCGTTTGGGTTTAGGGCGGGAACAAGAAAGGCATAGGCGAGCAGTGCTGCGCACAATAGCGTGGCCGGCATCGGGACACGGAAATTACGCATGGGCCACCCGGGCATCAGCGATTAGATATGCTGCATCGGCCAGGGCATTGCCAGCGAATACGGCAAGGGCTGAGCAAGCCGTCACGGCCGCTAGCAGGGCAAAGTCGCCCGCGATGGCCGAATCGATGACTGCCGAAGCAATTCCAGGCCAGGCGAAAATCGTCTCAATGATGAGAGCGCCGGCTATGAGCTCTCCTAATCGGGATCCGATGACGGTGATGAAGGGCAGCAAAGCTTGCGGCAGCGCTTCTTTCAACAGTATTTGCGATGCTCCTCTGCCGCGGGCTGCGAGAACCGCATCGGAATCCAGCGCTTCAATTAGCGATGCCCGAAGATTCAGCAGCAGCCACGGCAGCAAGCTGAAGGCCAGGACGCTGGCGGGCAGAATGAGATGGACCATGACTGAACCGGGAGTTGGCCTCGTGCCAGCTGCTGCGATGCCTCCCGTGGGCCAGCCCAGGGGGAGGGCAACCATTGCGATTGCCAGCAAGGCCACCACAAATACCGGTACAGACTGAGCGAGCTGGGCGACAGCTTGGGCGAGACGGTCAAGGATCCCATGACGGTATTTGGCGGCGCCGAGGGACACGAGCAAGGCAGCCAGGATCGCCATTAGCAGTCCTGTTGCGGTGAGCAGCGCTGTCAGCGGAATACGCTCAGCCAGCACTTGCGTTACCGGTCGCGCCGCTATTACGGAGACTCCAAAATCCCCCTGCAGGGCATGGGAGATCCAATGGGTCCAAACCTGGGTCCAGGATTGGTCAAAGCCAAGTTCCGCGCGCAATTGGTCGCGCAGGTCCAGGCTGGTGTGGGCGTAGCTTGAACCGAGGTAGCTGGCCAAGGGATTGAATGGCGCAATGCCGGCCAGCGCAAAGACCACCGCCGTGAGGGCGGCAGTTGCCGGTAGCGCGACGAGCATGCGGCGGATCAGCAGTGTGCCAACCAGATTCCAGCGGTGTGCTGCGAAGCGTGCTTTCACTTGTCGGTCCACTGTCCAATTTGCGCCCATGGGCCCCAGGCAGTTCCGTGTTCGTGGGGCTCTAGCAGTGTTCCGGTCGTGTTCCACCGCTGGTGGACGTTGCTGCGCTGGACATAGCTGTGATCCACAAAGGCAATGAGCAGCATGGAGGGATCCTCGATGTAGAGTTCCTGCACTTTTTGGTAGGCGCTGGCCCTGGTTTTCGGGTCCGTGCTGGTGCGTCCGGTATGCAGCGCCTGATCCATCAGCTTGTTGGAGTAGTGGCTTGGATTGTCGTAGTAAGCGCCGGCATCGGGGTAGCTCGAATGCAACATCTTATACAGCTGGGTATCCACGTCGTAGGGCGTATCGCCACCGCCAAGCATGATCGCATCCTTGCGCACTCGGGGTTCTGCCTGATCAAAGGTTGCAGGTTTGACAGCAACTTTGATTCCGTATGCTTCTAATTGCGCAGCGAGGGCCAGCGACAAGTCCCGGCGGAGCGTATCGCCGGGGTTGTAGAGCAGGGTGAATTCCGCGCGTTCTCCGTTTTTGCTGCGCACTCCATCGGCCCCTACCGTCCACCCGGCTTCATCAAGCAGTTGCTGGGCCAGCATCGGATCATGCTCGAAAACGGCCTGCGAATTGTAGTACTTTCCGTATTCTGGGGGAACAAACGTGTACGCAGGGCGCCCGGCACCGGCCAGTACGCCAGCAACGATCTCGTCGCGGTCTATCGCAAGGTTCAGTGCCAGACGGACCTTGGGGTCCTTGGTTAGCGGGTGATCGGACGGCAGTGAAATGCCACGCCAGTCAGCACTGGTAGCGGTCACCACCTCAAGGCCCTCGCGCTGCGCAAAGCTGGCTGCGAGGCGAGCAGGCAAGACGGTGCCGGTGTAATCAGATCCCGCCATCACTTGTGTGCGTGTATTGTCGTCGGCGGATTCGGTATAGGAGACTTTCCGGACCGCAGGGGCTCCATCCCGGTAGTTTTCATTAGCGCTTAGCACCAAGGACGAGCTGTCGAAGCTTTCAAGCACGTAGGGGCCGGTGCCGATAGGCTCGCGGTTCAGGGATGACTCGCTGACAGGTGTCCGCTCCTGGATTTTTTCGGACGGGGCGATGCCGATGAGCAGAGAAGTCTTGAAGGACACCTGTGGCTCGTGCAGAATGAAGCGCACGCCATCAGGGCCATGGGCCTCCACGGTCGCGAGGTTTTCCAGGGTTCCCGCTAGGGGAGAAGCAGTGCGCGGTTCCTTGATGGCCCGGTAGCTCGCAACGACATCAGCCGGGTCAAATGGCGTTCCGTCGCTGAATTCGATTCCTTCTCGCAAGGCGATGTCCCAGATGAGCCCATCTGCGGAAATCGAGGGCTCGTCTTGCGCGAGCAGCGGCACGATCCCGGGCAAGGCATCCGGCTCGCCTTGGAGCGTGAAGAGTGATTCATTGATTTTCCCGATGCCGTTGTTATCAAATCCCGCCAGCGGATTGAGCGTGGATGGCAGCGCCGGGGTGAGCAGATTTACGCTGGAATCGACCGATGCGTCCGTGCTGGCTACCTGGCACCCGCTGCAGACAATTACGATGGGTAGGAGAATCGCTGTGGCCCGGGAAATCGGCTGGCGCACGGTGCATGGGTCCTTTCGGAAAAGGTGGGGTGCTTGATGTTCTCAGAATACATGTGTTCGTTCAGACAGATGTCTGTGTGACCCGATGTTTTCCCATCAGAACAGGAGTGGAGAACAGTGGCTGAGATAGAACTGGAAAAAATAGGTTCCGAGGCGCTCTCGAAGGTTCAGGCAACGATTCCCGAGTGGATTGAGGTATTTTCCCTGTGTGCTGATGAAACGCGCATCAGGCTTCTCATAGCGATGCATGCCGCGCCCGGCTCGTCTGTCACCCAGCTGGCTGAAGCGACCGGCCTGTCGCCGAATACGGTCACCCAGGCCCTTTCGACTCTTCATCGCGCTGGGGTCATTCAGGTGGAGCGGGACGGGAAGTACCGGCGCTGGCGGCTAGTGCACCCGGGAATTCATCAATTGCTGCATCAGCTGCAGGCACCGCACTCGGTGCTGCACCCCGAGCACTAGCCGGGGGTGCACTCGCCCGGCGTTGCAGCGAGGTGCAAAGAAGCCCTGGCGCCGATCATTGACACCTTGGTGCTCTTGATCGGCGGCCAGGGCCGCCTTTGACTCGACCTTGTAGCCTAGCGTTTGCGCACTACGCGGGTCTCGTCCCATACCGGTTCTGCTGATTCGTAGACCTTGCCGTCCGAACCGAAGACCAGGAACCGGTCGAAGCTCTTGGCAAACCAGCGGTCGTGGGTGACCGCTAGTACCGTTCCTTCAAATGCATTGATGGCTCGTTCAAGGGCTTCGCCGGAGTGCAAGTCCAGGTTGTCGGTCGGCTCGTCCAGGAGCAGCAAGGTCGCCCCGGAGAGCTGCAGCAGCAGAATTTGGAAGCGGGCCTGTTGTCCACCGGAGAGCGACTCGAACTTCTGCTCGGACTGCCCGGCCAGCCCGTAGCCGTCCAAAGCGCCGGCCGCGGCCTCACGAGGCAAACCGGAGCGATGCTCATCGCCGCGATGCAAAATCTCAAGCAGCGTCCGGCCAAAGAGGTCCGGGCGCGTGTGCGTTTGAGCGAAATAGCCTGGTCTGATCCTTGCGCCGAGTTTAACTGTGCCCTCGTGTTCAACCTTGTCGATCACGATGTCAGAAACTGGCAAGTGCTCGCGTTCCGGGTCGCTGCCGCCGCTGGCAAGCAAGCGCAAGAAGTGGGACTTGCCAGAACCGTTGGAGCCCAGAACCCCCACCCGGTCGCCAAACCAAATCTCGGCGGAGAAGGGCTTCATCAGGCCGGTGAGTTCAAGTTTTTCGGCCACCACGGCGCGTTTGGCTGTGCGTCCTCCCTTGAGCCGCATATTCACATTCTGTTCCAGCGGAATTGCCTGTGGAGGACCAGCCTCCAAGAACTTTTCCAAGCGGGTGGTAGCCGCATGGTATCGATTGGCCATGTCTGAGCGGAAGGCGGCCTTGGTCTTGTACATGTTGACCAGTTCCTTGAGCTTGGCATGCTCTTCGTCCCAGCGCTTGCGCAGTTCCTCGAAGCGTTCGTTGCGTTCTTGCCGGGCTTCAACATAGCTGCCAAAGGAGCCGCCATGGATCCAGGCCGTAGCTCCGCTATGCCCTGGTTCCAGGGTGACAATGCGGGTCGCGGCATTATTCAGAAGTTCACGGTCGTGGCTGATGAACAGCACCGTTTTGGGGGAGTTGCGCATCTTCTCTTCGAGCCAGCGCTTTCCGGGGACATCAAGATAGTTGTCCGGTTCATCGAGCAGCAGCAGGTCATCGTTGCCTTCGAATAGCGCCTCGAGAACGAGGCGCTTTTGCTCGCCGCCAGATAAGGTTCGGGCCAGGCGATGCGAAGCGGCGTCGAATTCAACGCCGAGAGCTGCCATGCAGACCTTGTCCCAGGTGGTTTCCAGCTCGTATCCGCCAGCGTCGCCCCATTCGATAATGGCTTCGGCGTAGCGCATGTGGACTTTTTCGTCCTCGCTGGTGAGCATCAGCTCCTCGTACTTGGCCACCTTTTCCGCCGCTTTGGCCAGCGCGGGAGCTGCGGTGGAAAGCAGGAGTTCCTTGACCGTTGTCTCGTCGCGCACCTGGCCGACAAACTGGCGCATGATCCCCAGCGAACCAGTGCGGTTGATCGAGCCTTCGTCGGCCTTGAGGTCACCCGCGATGATTTTGAACAGCGTGGTTTTACCCGTGCCGTTGGGCCCGATCAAGGCTGTCTTGGTTCCTGCGGAAACCTTAAAGGTGACACCGCCCAGCAGCTGGGTGCCGTCGGAGAGGAAATACTGGATGTCAGTCACGTCAATATGAGCCACCGAACCATCCTATCCGAGGGGCAGGGTCGCGTTTTGCCGGGCGGTGCGTGCAGGTCAGTTGTACTTGTAGAATCCTTCGCCCGTGGCTACGCCAAGCTTGCCGTGATCGATGTATTCGTTTTTCAACAACTCGGCGAACTTCTTGCTGGTTTCATCTCCATGGCTGGAGATGTGATAGGCGGTATTCAATCCAACGATGTCGTAGATTTCAAAGGGTCCGTAAGGGGCGCCAGTACCCAGTTTCCAGGTGGTGTCGATGGTGGCGGCGTCGGCAACTTCGTTGACCAATAGGTGGCTGGCGGACTCCAGGAATGGAACGAGCAGCGAATTGAGCACATAGCCTGGTTGTTCCTTGAGCACCCGGATAGGGACCAGTCCGGTGCGTTCTGCAAAATCGACCACAGCCTCGTAGGCTTCAGTGCTGGTGCTGGCGGTGCCCATGACTTCGCCGGTGTTGTTCTTCCAGATGTTGTTGGCGTAGTGCAATGCCAAGAATTTTTCGGGCCGGCCGGTGAACGGCGCGATGTCCGAGGGCAGCAACGTTGAGGAGTTGGTCGCAAAGATGGTGTGCTGCGGAGCGAGCGCGGCCAGCTTTTGGTAAGTCTGTTCCTTGATTTCCAAGTTTTCCGGAACAGCTTCGATGACTAGGTCTGCGCCTTTGACGGCTTGGGCCAGGTCTGTGGTCAGCTGGATTGATTCCCGAGCCGCTTGGGCCTTGGCAGGGTCGCCAAAAAATGAGGCATATTCCGCTACCAGTGCATCGAGGCGTCCGGAGGCTGCGTGAAGGGCTTCATCGTTGATGTCGAAGCCAATGGCTGGCAGGCCGTGGTAGGCGGTTTGGAAGAGGATCTGTGAACCGAGAACCCCAGTGCCCAGCACGGTTGCATTTGTCAGTTGCATGTTAATCTCCTTGAAAATTGAAGTTTCATTGCGAGTCTGCACTTTTAGTTGAAATGATGCAACTAAATGTGAGGAGCGGAACCATTAGACATGTACCGTCCTGCCGGTGTCCGCCTTTCGTTCATCAGCAATTAGCCCGCTACTGAGAATCTTGGGAGGAAACAGCTAGTACTTCATAAGGGAGAAGCCGGTGCATCGCGCTGCAGGTAAAAGTATTGGATTAGTCGCGGCTGCGATCCTAGCCGCCAGCATTAGCACCCCCGCCAGCGCTGACAGCAGCGAATATTTTGAGCGGGTCGCCACATATCCGGTGTACGAAAACCATCCGGATGGTGCCGAAGGAACCACGGCGGCAGAAATTTCCACCGTTTCAGAAGATGGCAATACCCTGATCTATTCGGACGCCCTCTCGCGAAGTGTCGGTTTTGTCGACATTTCTGATCCGGCGAAACCTCAAGGCCTGGGACTGCTGGGGTTGCATCAACTTGGCAGTGCCGAAGACGAGCCAACGAGCGTTGCAGCCTACGGGCCGTACGTGTTTGTTGTCGTCAATACCTCTGCAAGCTACAGCGAACCCTCCGGACGGGTGGACGTGGTGCGCATCGCAGACCGCTCGCTTGCGCATAGCTTCGAGTTGCCCGGACAGCCGGATTCGATCGCAATCTCCAAAGACGGCGCGTATGCAGGCATCGCCATTGAGAACGAACGCGATGAGGATGCCGGCGACGGCGGGCTTCCCCAAGCGCCTGCCGGTTCCGTGGCCATCCTGGATCTCAAGGCGGACAACCCAGAAGAGTGGAATCTGCGCGAAGTCCCATTGACTTCTGGAACACCAAGCGATCCCCGAGCATTGCCGCTCTTGGCAAAAGCCGGCCTGGACACCCCACAGGACCCGGAGCCAGAGTATGTGAGCATCAATTCTGAAAACCAGATGGCGGTAACCCTCCAAGAAAACAACGGCATGGTGCTTATCGACATGCCAAGCGGCAAGCTCAAGCGGGCTTTCAGCACCGGCACTGTCGACCTTCAAGGAATCGACTCGACCGACGACGGCCAACTCGATGCCAATGGCTCACTGCAGGATGTTCCGCGAGAACCGGATGCTGTTGCCTGGCTCCAAGACCGCTATTTGGCCACCGCTAATGAAGGCGATTGGAAGGGCGGGAGCCGCGGCTTTTCGATCTTCGATTCACACACGGGAAAGGTTGTTTGGGACTCCGGAAATGCCCTTGAACAACTCGCGCTAGCACAGGGCCTCTTCCCCGAAAACCGTGCGGACAAAAAAGGCGTCGAGCCTGAAGGTCTTGCTATTGCACAGTTCAACGGAGTCGACTACGGATTTGTTGCCGCAGAACGGGCCAACTTTGTCGCCGTCTATGACCTGTCCAATCCAAAGTCTCCGCGTTATGTGCAGACTTTGCCCAGCACCAACGGGCCAGAAGGGATCCTGCCCATTCCAGAACGCGGACTGCTTGCGGTTGCTTCTGAAACCGATGAGGACGATGTGCGTTCCGCGCTCAGCCTCTACTCCTTCGGAGCCGACGAAGCCCAATTCCCGCAACTTGTATCAAACCGGAACTCGCTAGTTCCCTTTGGGGCGCTCAGCGGACTGAGCCCTGACCCGAAAGATCCGGGCAAGCTCTACGCGGTCAGCGATAACGCCTATGCGGCACAGATTTATGGCATCAGCCTTGGCAAGCCGGCAACTGTCGACCACTCGATTTCCGTCACCGGTGCAAGCGTGGAGCTGGACCTCGAAGGGCTGGCTGCACGTGAAGACGGTGGTTTCTGGGCAGCCCATGAAGGAGCGGAGGGAACTGGGAACCTGCTGGTGAAAATCGATGACGCTGGCGCGGTGGTTGAAGAAGTCGTATTGCCGGAAGATGTTGTCGGGCCGCTTCAGAAGCAAGGCCTGGAAGGCGTGGCGGTGCGGGGAAGCGGTGATGATGAGCAGGTGGTCTTCGCATTGCAACGCGAAGTCCCGGGCGAGTCATTTGTCCGCCTTGGCAAGTATCTTCCTGCCACCGGCTCGTTTAGCTGGTATGGGTACCAGTTGGATAAGCCAGCCGAAGATTCCTGGAATGGGCTCTCGGAGATCACAGCGCTGCCGGACGGCTCCTATGCTGTCATCGAACGTGACAACCAGGTAGGTCCAGCAGCTCAGCACAAGGCGGTATATCAAGTGGAACTGCCCGGAGGTGAAGCCAAGGGTGCCGGTTCAGGCGTAACCATGGTGGAAAAGAAGCTTGCTTTCGATGTCTTGCCGGTGCTTGAATCGACCCGCGGATGGACCCAGGAGAAGCTTGAAGGCCTGGCCGTGGCAGGGGAGGAAGTCTATGTTGCCACTGACAACGATGCGGTAGACGATGCCACCGGCGAAACTGTCTTCGCCTCTCTAGGCAAAGCATCAAGCGTCTTCGACCTTGAATCCGATAGTCCAACACCAACGCCGGAACCAAGCGAATCATCGCCAGTGCCGTCGCCTCCGGAAGATGAAGCAGAGCCTGGGCCGTCGCAGCCTGCGCAAGAACCCGAGACGGAAGACCAGGATTCGACCTCGGACGAATCAAGCAGCGTTGATCCGGAAAAAGTTGTGCAAGCCGAACCAGAGGGGAATCTGGCAGAAACCGGTGCCGATAGCTTGTGGCTGATCCCAGTCGGACTGGTGGTTGCATTGCTCGGTGCAGCCGCGGCATTCAAGTCAGCGCGCGAACGCAGAGCCAAATAGCTCGTAGGGAAAATAGCGCAAAAACGCCTCAAGGCGTGGCATCCAAGGATGCCACGCCTTGAGGCCATAACCCTGGGGCTGGAAAACCTAGTTCTTCTTCTGCACCTGGGAGAGAACCACGGCCGCTACTGCCGCGACAATCAGCGAGACAATCAGGAACTTGCCTCCCTTGCAGGACTTCTCCTTCGGCGCCAGATTCTTCTGCGCGGTCTGCACGGCATTCTGCACAGAGGTGCGTGCACGCTGGGCAGCCTTGGAATTTCCGGTGACGTTTTCGATCAGGTGGGAACCTGCCTTGCTGATGGCATCAGCATTGACACTGGAAACGGCCTCGGTCCAGCCACCACGGATTTCCTTGGGCAGCTCTTCTTTGGCGGCCTTGGCGAGTTTCGCCAACGACTTTTCAACTTCTTTAAAGCTCTTAGCAGTCTTCGACATGTTTTCCTCTCTGATGGACCTTTGGGCCTCGCCTCCCACACTATCCAGACAGGGGATGGCTCTCAAGCGTACGGCGTTGCGCTCAGTGAGAACTCAGGATTCGCCGGATGCGGGTGCGCAGTGCGCTGAGCAGGCATATCAGCATCAGGGCTGCGGCGATGAGGCAAACGGTGGCAAACACCGGAGAAGTGTCGTGTCCCGAGTATCGGTCAAGGATGATCCAGGCCAGAACCCACAGCGCTCCGGCATTCAGATAAATGCCCATCGGGTTCTTGAAGGTGACCGCGCACAAAAACAGGGCGAGCAGGATCAATGCCAGCGCGCTGGCCCCCTTGAACATCAACGCATCCGGGTTGCCATGGTGCATTGCGGCGAAGGCCAGCGCCTCGGCAACGATAATGACCGACAACCAGCCGGCAAAGAGCCCGAAGCATGCCCTGGTGACCCAGCGGTCAATGTGCTGCACCAGTACGCTGCGGTCAATGGCCAGCACAATGCGAGCCAATACCGCCAGCAGCGCCAGGCCGGCAATCAGGCTCACGCCGATCAATTCGCGTTGCAGGCACAAGACCCACATCGCGTTGAGCAGCACCATGCCCAGGACCCAGGGGCGGATCTTCCGGTGTATTTCGATGTGCCAGCGCGATAGCCCCTGCCACATTGCATACGCGCCCAGCGCCGCCATCAACCCAAGCCAGGGGATCTGCCCGATGAGCGGCACCGAACTGGCAGTTGCGTCCTGGCCTAGCCAGCCGCCGGCAATATCCTCGAGGGCGGGAGCGGTGAGCACCGCCCAAACGGCCCAGCCTAGTCCAAGGAGCATGAGCGCGGCATAACCACCAGAAACCAGCTTTAATTCCACAATTTTGAATTTATCACGCCGGCTGTGTTCTAGCACGATGCCACCGCTACAGTGGAAGAATGACTGATCTTTGGGTGCGACATGCAATTTCCCAGCTCAACGCCGACGCGAATCGCAGCGCCGACACTCACCTGCTCCGCTTCGAACTGCCCGCCTCGTGGGGGATCGAACTGTATTTGAAGGATGAATCGGTGCACCCCACCGGTTCGCTCAAGCACCGGCTGGCCCGCTCGCTGATTCTCTATGGCCTGGTGAACGGGCGGATCACCGAGGGCACCACCTTGGTGGAAGCCTCCAGCGGCTCAACAGCGGTCTCCGAGGCCTACTTCGCCCGGATGCTGGGACTGGATTTCATTGCCGTGGTCCCGGCCTCGACGAGCACCGAGAAAATTAATCTCATCGAGTTCTATGGCGGACGCTGCCATTTGGTCGACGGGGCCGGGCAGGTTGATGCCGCGGCTCGCGAATTGGCCGCAGAATGCCAGGGGTACTACCTGGACCAGTTCACCTACGCCGAACGGGCCACCGACTGGCGCGGCAACAACAATATCGCCGAATCGGTGTACGCGCAGATGTCCGCCGAGCCGCATCCGATCCCCAGCTGGATTGTCGTGGGAGCAGGCACCGGCGGCACCAGCGCGACCTTCGGCCGCTACGCCCGCTACAAGCAGCATGAAACACGCATCTGCGTCGCCGATCCCGAAGGATCCTCCTTCTATGAAGGGTGGCGGACCGGCAACCTTGCGTACGCCAGCGGCACCGGGTCGCGGATCGAAGGCATTGGCCGGCCCACGGTGGAAGCCTCCTTCATGCCCGGGGTGATCGATCACATGGTGCAGGTTCCCGACGCTGCCTCGTTGGCGGCCATGCATTTCCTGCAGGCCACCACGCGCTACTTCGCTGGCGGTTCCACCGGCACCAATCTTTATGCCGCCTTCGGGATCATCGCCCAAATGCTCCAGCGCGGGGAACAGGGCAGCGTGGTCACGCTGATCTGCGACTCCGGCGAGCGCTACGCGAACACCTATTACAACCAGCAATGGCTCGATGAACAGGGCTTGGACCTGGCGCCGTACACCGGCCAGCTGGAGCGGTTCATCGAACAAGGCGTGTGGAACAACCCAGAACGCTAGCTAGCTGGTGCGGGATGCGGGCATCAGGCCGGTGGTGTTCTTGCGCTGGTGCACCGAGAAATAGCCCAGGCCGACGTCCCCGGCGATGAACTGGCGCTGGCTGTGCGCGGGCAGGTAGATGATGTCACCGACCGACAGGTCGATCTGCCCGCTATCGGTGCGCAGCACGCCCGAACCGGCGAGGACATGCAGCAGCACATCCAGCGCTGGGCCCTGGTGCTGCCCGATCTGCTCGCCGGGAGCCAGCGAGATGACGTTGGCATCCAGCCCCCGTTCTGCCGGCTCCAATTTCCACAGCGCCCCATTGCGTTCTCCGATGGGAAGTTCAGCGGTGTTGGCCATGCGGCGCGGTTCGTTGCTCATGGCACCAGCCTAGCCAAGCGAAGGCGGTCTTTTGTCCCATAGGCAAGCTGGATCCTGGGCCGCACCGGTGATGTGCGGCGTGACACCTGGGGGTGTGTCTGGCGGAACCCGGCTTGGCGCCGCAAATCCATGGCACAGGGCAGAACTGCGCAGTAGGGTGGGCAATAGACCCACTGGAAATTGTGTGCAGGAGGAATGTTTTGCCTAACGTAGCCGACCACCTGATTGAACAGCTCGACACCCAGGGGGTGCGCCGAATCTATGGCATCCCGGGCGACTCGCTCAATGGCCTGACCGATGCCTTGCGGGAGAACGGGCACATGGAATGGGTGCACCACCGCCATGAGGAAGCCGCCGCCTTCGCCGCCGCGGCTGAAGCGGAAATCACCGGAGAGCTGGCGGTCTGCGTGGGCTCATGCGGACCGGGCAACCTGCACCTGATCAACGGGCTCTACGACGCGAATCGCTCCCGGGTTCCGGTGCTGGCCATCGCCGCGCAGATCCCCACCGAGGAGATCGGCTCCAATTATTTCCAGGAAACCAATCCGGTGGAAGTTTTCCGCGGCTGCTCGGTCTACGCAGAGCAGGTTTCCGACGTCAAGCAGATGCCGAGGATCTTGCGCATCGCCATGCGCGAGGCCATCGAAAAGCGCGGGGTGGCCGTGCTGGTGATTTCCGGAGACGTCGCCCTGTCGGAAATGGAGCGCACCGCCACCCAGCGCATCGCCAAGACCAGCCCCCGGGTCCTGCCCAATGAGCAGGAGCTGGAGCAAGCCGCAGAGATCCTTGAGGAGTCGCGGAAGGTCACCATCCTGGCCGGTGCCGGGGTGGCCGGTGCCCATGACGAGGTGATTGCCCTGGCTGACAAGCTGGCGGCCCCGATCGTGCACGCCATGCGCGGCAAGGATCACATCGAGTACGACAACCCCTTTGATGTGGGGATGACCGGCCTGCTGGGCTTTGCCTCAGGGGCCAAGGCCATCGCGGAATGCGATGTGCTGCTCATGCTGGGCACCGACTTCCCGTACCAGCAGTTCTATCCGCAGGATGCCACGATCATCCAGGTGGATATCCGCGGCGAGCAGATTGGCCGCCGCACCCGGGTGGATGTCCCGCTGGTGGGCACGGTGAAGGACACTGCCGCCGCCCTGAATGCGCTGCTGCCGGTGCAAACGCATCGCAAGCACCTGGATAACGCCCTGGAGCATTACCGCAAGACCAGGGCCAAGCTCGATGAATTGGCCACCGGCTCCAAGCCGGGCGCGGCCATTCATCCGCAGTACCTGGCCCGGCTGATCGACCAGGCCGCTGATGAGGACACGATCTTCACCGCGGATGTCGGCTCGCCGGTGATCTGGGCGGCCCGTTACCTGACGATGACCGGCCAGCGGCGGGTCCTGGGTTCCTTCAACCATGGCTCCATGGCCAACGCGCTGTGCCATGCGCTCGGCGCCCAGGCGATCGACCGCAAACGGCAGGTGATTGCCTTTGCCGGCGATGGCGGGTTGTCGATGATGCTCGGCGAGTTGCTGACCGCGACCCAGAACAAGCTGCCGGTGAAGATCGTGGTCTTCAATAATTCCTCGTTGAACTTTGTCGAGCTGGAAATGAAGGCGGCCGGATTCGTCACCTATGCCACCGACCTGCACAACCCGGATTTTGGTGCTGTTGCCACCGCCGCTGGGCTGAAGGGCTATCGGGTGGATGACTCCGCCCAGCTGGAATCCACCATCAGGGAGTTCTTGGCGCACGATGGGCCGGCGGTGCTCGACGTTGTCACCGACCGCCAAGAGATGTCGATGCCGCCGAACATCAAGCTGGAACAGGCCAAGGGCTTTGCGCTCTACGCCATCCGCACGGTGCTTTCGGGACGCGGAGACGAATTGCTGGATCTGGCCAAGACCAATTGGCGGCAAATGTTCTAGGCGTTTATGCCTATGCTTGTTGCTGGCGTCTTTTTGGCGCCAGCAACACTTTTGCAGATCAAGAAAGTTGGCGTTTTGACTTCGCAACCCGCCGCCGCCCATGCGGCTACTACCGAGGATTTCATTCGCAACCTGGCAGCGGTCAACCAGCGCATCGCCGCCGCGTGCACTGCTGCGGGCCGCGAGGTCGACTCCGTGCGCTTGCTGCCGGTGACCAAGACCATCGACGTCGAACGCCTGGAGCTGGCTATTGCCGCCGGGGTGGATACCTTGGGGGAGAACAAGGTGCAAGAGGCGCAAGGCAAGTACGAGAGCTTCCATGAGCGTTTCCCGCACCTGCGCTATGCCGTCATCGGCCCCCTGCAGACGAACAAGGCGAAGTTCGTGGCGCAGTTCGCCGACGAGTTCCATGCTCTGGACTCCTTGAAGCTTGCCCAGACGCTGCAACGCCGCCTGGAGCTGGAGGATCGCACTCTGGAAGTCTTCATCCAGGTCAATACATCCGGCGAGGAAAGCAAGTCGGGGGTTCTGGCTTCCGAGGCCGCCGGGCTGCTGGCCTCCTTGGCGCCGCTGGATCGGCTCACGCCGGTGGGGCTGATGACCATGGCGGCCAACACCACCGACGAGCTGCAGGTTCGCAGCAGCTTCGCCTCCTTGCGCCACACCTTGCAGCAGCTGCAGCCAGAAGCCCCTGAGGGCTTCAAGCACCTGTCGATGGGCATGAGCGGCGACTATGAGCTCGCTATTGCCGAAGGCGCCACCGTGGTGCGTGTGGGCCAAGGGATCTTCGGAGCACGCAACTACGCCTGAATAACGGGTGGCCTGGCGTCCACCTAGGTGCAGCGCAAAGGGCGGACAGCTGGAAATAGCTGGCCGCCCTTTGCGCTGCGTTGTGCACAGTGCGAGCGCAGGGCGCTCAAACTGTCGGTCGTGCGAGCGAAACTATATGTAGTGGCAGCCCATGGGAGGGCGCAACTAGATATGGGAGTGGAACACGCCGAGGAACATCTCACAACAAGAATTTTTAAACCACATGCGCCAGTGGCAGGGCTGTGGACAAAGTTGGGCAGACCGCGAGAAATCGCGGTTTAAACGGGGTCGAATATCCACAGTTCCTGTGGACGTTGTGGGGGAAGAATGACATACTTGTAATACATCATGTTGTGGCCGCTTGACCGGCAAAACACAACATGTAGTATTGAACCCGTTGGTGCGGCTCGCACCAGTAGCACCTCGGAAACCCTGTTTTTGAGGCATCCGAAAGGACAGCTGGGACTTTCCCTCAACAAGAGGGAATCCGGCCAACATCAAGAATTTCTAAAGGGGATCAGGGACATGGCCATCACGGTTTACACGAAGCCTTCCTGCGTTCAGTGCAACGCTACTTACCGCGCGTTGGATAAGAAGGGTGTCGAGTACAACAAGGTTGACATCTCACAGGATGCCACTGCCTTGGAGCACGTACGTGGCTTGGGGTACATGCAGGCACCTGTCGTCGTTACCGACGATGATCACTGGTCGGGCTTCCGCCCAGACAAGATCGAATTGCTGGCTCCAGCCAACTAGAGCACGAGCCCATTGCGCTCACTTTGCAGTGGAGGCGAAAGAGGATGTCACCCACAGCTCTTGCTGACAAGCAGAACGCTGAGGCCCGCGAACCAGTCGAGTTCACGAAATCGAATCTGATTTACTTTTCATCGGTTTCGGAGAACACCAAGAGATTCGTGGAAAAACTTGAGATGGATGCGGCTCGGATTCCGGTTTTTGCGACCGAACCGCAGCTCATCTCCACTGCTCCGTATGTATTGCTCATCCCCACCTATGGTGGAGAACGAGGCAAGCATTCAATTGTCCCGCAAATTATGAAGTTCCTGCGGCATGACGAAAATCGGGCAAACCTTCGCGGTGTAATCGGCGCGGGAAACACAAACTTCGGCGAGTACTACTGCATCGCGGCTAAGCGTATTGCCCAGAAATGCAGCGTACCCGTACTTTATACATTCGAACTTATGGGAACCTCGGAAGACGTTCTCAACGTCAAAGAAGGGCTTGAAACCTTTTGGACACCAGCGTCGCAGAATTGGCAGGAACGATGACGAGCTCAAAGGAGCTCCCAGCCCAGTTCCAGGGCTTGAGCTACAACGATCTGAACGCCATGCTGAACCTTTACGGTCCAGATGGAAAGATCCAGTTCGAGGTGGACCGCTATGCAGCCCGCCAGTACTTCCTGGATCACGTGAACAACAACACCGTGTTCTTCCACGATCTTGACGAGAAGCTCGAATACCTCGTGAAGCACGAATACTACGAGCGCGAAACGCTTGACCAGTACTCGATGAACTTCATCCGCGACTTGTTCAAACACGCCTTCAACAAGAAGTTCCGTTTCGAAACCTTCTTGGGCGCGTTCAAGTTCTACACCTCGTACACCCTGAAGACTTTTGATGGCAAGCGCTACCTGGAACGCTACGAAGACCGCGTATGCATGGTTGCCCTGCACCTGGCTCGTGGCGACGAGAAGCTGGCTACCCAGCTGGTTGATGAAATCATCGACGGCCGCTTCCAGCCTGCAACCCCTACCTTCCTCAACGCCGGCAAGGCGCAGCGTGGCGAACTGGTTTCCTGCTTCCTGCTTCGCATTGAAGACAACATGGAATCGATCGCCCGTGCGGTGAACTCCTCGCTGCAGCTGTCCAAGCGCGGCGGCGGCGTGGCCCTGTCGCTGACCAACCTGCGTGAGCACGGTGCACCGATCAAGCAGATCGAGAACCAGTCCTCCGGCGTCATCCCTGTAATGAAGCTTCTGGAAGATTCCTTCTCCTACGCTAACCAGCTTGGCGCACGCCAGGGTGCCGGTGCCGTGTACTTGAACGCGCACCACCCTGATATCTACCGCTTCTTGGACACCAAGCGCGAGAACGCGGATGAGAAGATCCGCATTAAGACCCTGTCGCTGGGTGTTGTCATCCCGGATGTCACTTTCGAGCTGGCTCGCAAGAACGAAGACATGTACCTCTTCAGCCCGTACGACGTGGAACGCGTTTACGGCGTGCCATTCAGCGAAATCTCGGTAACTGAGAAGTACTACGAGATGGTCGATGACTCGCGGATCAAGAAGACCAAGATCAGCGCGCGTGAATTCTTCCAGACCCTGGCAGAGATCCAGTTCGAGTCCGGCTACCCGTACATCATGTTCGAGGACACGGTGAACAAGGCCAACCCCATTGCCGGCCGCATCACGATGTCGAACCTCTGCTCGGAGATCTTGCAGGTTTCCTCGGCTTCCGAATTTGGCGACGACTTGAGCTACTCCAAGATTGGCAAGGACATTTCTTGCAACTTGGGCTCGATGAACATTGCCAAGGCCATGGACGGCAAGAATCTTGCCGGTTCGGTTGAAATTGCCATTCGGGCATTGAGCGCAGTGTCGGACATGTCCTACATCGCTTCGGTACCTTCGATTGCCGACGGCAACAAGAAGTCGCACGCTATCGGCCTGGGCCAGATGAACCTGCATGGCTTCCTTGCCCGCGAGCACATCTACTACGGTTCCGAAGAAGGCATCGATTTCACCAACATCTACTTCTACACGGTCCTGTTCCACGCCTTGAGCGCATCGAACAAGATCGCCATGGAACGTGGTGAGACCTTCGATAATTTCGAGAACTCGAAGTACGCGTCGGGAGAATTCTTCGACAAGTACACCGATCAGCAGTGGGCGCCGGCCACCGAGCGCGTGCGCGAACTCTTCGCAGACATCCACATTCCTACCCAGGAAGACTGGAACGCTCTGAAGGCTTCGGTCATGGAGCACGGCATCTACAACCAGAACCTGCAGGCTGTGCCTCCCACCGGTTCAATCTCGTACATCAACAACTCGACTTCCTCGATCCACCCGGTCGCAGCGAAGATCGAGATCCGCAAGGAAGGTAAGATCGGCCGCGTTTACTACCCGGCTCCTTACATGAACAACGAGAACATCGATTTCTACGAGGATGCCTACGAAATCGGCTACGAGAAGATCATTGACACCTATGCCGCTGCAACCCAGCACGTGGACCAGGGCTTGTCGCTGACCTTGTTCTTCAAAGACACCGTCACCACTCGTGACATCAACAAGGCCCAGATCTACGCATGGCGCAAGGGCATTAAGAGCCTGTACTACATTCGTCTGCGCCAGATGGCCCTGGAAGGCACCGAAGTCGAGGGTTGCGTTTCCTGCGCACTGTAACCCGGAACTTCAGGCTGCGGCCAAGGCCTTAGCAAACTGAGCAACCAGCTGCCAATTCTCCAAGAGAATTGGCAGCTGGTTGTATTTAAATGCCTAGTCAAAGGCGATAAGACGGCAAGAATCACAGAGTCAAAGGTTATGTTTTAAGGCGCAGAAGCGGTAGGATTTAAGCCAGTCTGACTGTATATTTTTTGCATATTTTCTGCTGATCGATGAGGGGCAATGACCGAGAAGATTCAGCTCACCCACAAGGTTGAAGCTATCAACTGGAACCGTATCCAGGACGAGAAGGACGTGGAGGTATGGAACCGACTCGTTAATAACTTCTGGCTTCCCGAGAAGGTGCCGCTGTCCAATGACATCCAGTCGTGGGCGACCTTGACCGAAGATGAAAAGCTGCTGACCATGCGCGTGTTCACCGGCTTGACCTTGCTGGACACCCTGCAGGGAACCGTTGGCGCGGTCTCGCTGATCCCGGATGCGATCACCCCGCATGAAGAGGCCGTGTACACCAACATCGCCTTCATGGAATCGGTGCACGCCAAGAGCTACTCCTCGATCTTCTCGACCTTGGCCTCGACCAAGGAAATCGATGAGGCCTTCCGCTGGTCCACGGAAAACGTGAACCTGCAGAAGAAGGCACAGATCATTGAGAGCTACTACCACGGTGAAGATCCGCTCAAGCGCAAGATCGCCTCGACCCTGCTCGAATCGTTCCTGTTCTACTCGGGCTTCTACCTGCCAATGCACTGGTCCTCGCACGCGAAGCTGACCAACACCGCAGACTTGATCCGCCTGATCATCCGTGACGAGGCTGTTCACGGATACTACATCGGCTACAAGTTCCAGAAGGGCCTGGAAGGCGCCAGCGAAGAGCGCAAGCAGGAACTGAAGGACTACACCTTCGAGCTGATGTTCGAGCTGTACGAAAACGAAGTCCAGTACACCCACGATCTTTATGATCCAGTAGGCCTGTCCGAGGACGTCAAGAAGTTCCTGCACTACAACGCCAACAAGGCCCTGATGAACCTGGGCTACGAGGCAATGTTCCCTGCAACCGTCACCGACGTCTCGCCAGCCATCTTGGCTGCGTTGAGCCCGAACGCCGACGAGAACCACGATTTCTTCTCCGGATCCGGTTCTTCATACGTTATCGGCAAGGCAGTGAACACCGAGGACGAAGACTGGGATTTCTAGTTCAGAATCTTAGGATGGCCTGAATCGGCCAACCAGCGGCCAGGACTTGCAGCATTCTGCGAGTCCTGGCCGTTTTTATGCCCATTTATTGCCAGCGGTGAACCAAATAGTATTTTGTGAAAATTCCGGAAGATCTGCGCGGGTATCCTTGGCACCTTTGTGCGGAGGAAGAAGCGGGGAAAACACCCGGCGATGCACCATTTGCGGCTAGGCAATCAGTGGTTGGGCCCTGCACCTTGGCTCTCGCCCGCTGGCTAAGACGCAAAGTTGTCGCGGTTTCAATGCCGTCGATTCCGACCTGGTGGAAGCTGAACCATTTCTCCATGTTAAAAGAGGGCAACCGATCGCTGCCAGAGACGAGCGATATGCTGCTGCGGGAGCAGTCGAGTCCCGTCGTATTAATGCGCCCGCCGTCGAATAATGCTGTTTGAGCCACCCGCCGTGCCACGCTGACGGGTAGGGCGCGGCAATTCCTCCTCAAGCCCTGGGCCATCTCATCCTGAAAGCGCCGTGTGCACTATTCAGGCGAGGGAATTGGTGACAAGGTGGAAGCAGTAGACAGCTTCCGAAAGGAATACCGATGAAGTCCGCCACCAGTTGCATCATCGTTGGGGGAGGACCTGCCGGGATGGTGGCAGGCCTTCTGCTGGCACGATCCGGAGTTCCCGTGACGGTATTTGAAAAACATGCTGATTTCCTCAGGGACTTTCGTGGAGATACGATCCACCCATCTACATTGCTGTTGCTCGATGAACTTGGATTGATGAATCAGTTTGAGCAGATCAAGTTCAATAAGGTTACGCAGGCGCAATTTCCCGCTCAAGACGGTTCACCTGTCACAGTCGTTGACTTGTCGAAGCTGCAACGCCCTTATCCATATATCGCGATGGCTCCCCAATGGGACTTTTTGGATCTTTTAGCGCGCGCTGGTGAGGCAGAAGAGCATTTTGAGCTTCGCTTGAATTGCGAGGTCACCGATGTGCTGAGCGAATCGGGAAAAATCGTTGGGGTTCGATACTCGGGGCCAGATGGCGATCACGAGTTGAGGGCAGGGCTGACTATTGCAGCAGACGGCAGGTGGTCGTGTATTCGCGATTCTGCTGCGATTGCGATGAAAGAATTTTCGGTCCCGATTGATGTTTGGTGGTTCAAAGTCCCTGGCAAGTTGAAACGCCAATATACGTTGTCGCCAGCATTCGTAAAGGGCCGGATGTTCGTTTTGATCCCGCGAACTGGTTATGTGCAGACTGCAATGATCTTGCCTAAGGGCAAGGATGCTGAATTGCGAAGCCTGGGTGTTGATCCTTGGCGCCAATCGATCACGAAGGCTGCCCCAGAGCTGGTCGAGGGAGTCGCTGGCCTGAGCCTCGAAGATGCGAAATTATTGGACGTTAAACTGAATCGAGCGCGAAAGTGGTGGCAGCCAGGGCTGTTATGCATTGGGGATGCGGCGCATGCGATGAGTCCTGTCGGGGGAGTAGGCGTGAATTTGGCCGTTCAAGATGCAGTAGCAGCAGCACGTCTTCTGGCAGAGCCACTACGCACGTCAACGCTGGCTGATCGGCATCTGGCCAAAGTACAGCGCCGGCGAACTGTGCCCACCTTTGTTGTGCAGGGCATGCAACGAATAATGCATAGAGGGTTGAAGCAAGTACTGCGGGGAACAGACGAGATAATCTTGCCAGCTCCGGCAACTATGATTTTTCGGCGTTTTCCTCGGCTGTCGGCGATACCAGCCCGTTTGCTTGGCGTAGGTGTTCTGAGGGAACGACCGCCGGCCAGGGCGCGCCGGAACTGAATGAATGGCCGGGGTTAAATGCAACAAAGGTGCAGTTCCAGCCCTTGCGGGGGAACTACACCTTTGAAGAAAGTCTCTTAGCGAGCCTGAATGTTGGTAGCCTGTGGGCCCTTTGGACCAGCTTCCAGGGTGTACTCAACGGTCTGGCCCTCTTCGAGGCTACGGAAACCGAAGCTCTGGATAGCGCTGTAGTGTGCGAAAACGTCAGCAGATCCATCCGAAGGAGCGATGAAGCCGAAGCCCTTTTCAGCGTTGAACCATTTCACGGTGCCAGTGGCCATAGTGTTATTTCCTTATTTATTGATTGGCCACGTTGTGGCCCGGTTGCCGATTCGAAGTTCCGAATCGGAAAATTTGGGGGTTACCTCGAGCAGAGCTGTCGAGAACTATTCGCCTGCCGTCGATACGGAGAATCGAATACTGATTTTGCCGGTACCGGCCAAAACGGGTGTCGCTGCACTAGCTTAAACATCATCGGAATCCAGGCTGCTAACGGGTAATGACCCCACGCTAGCGGAGTAGAACAAGGAATCCACAGAGGCACGACGTTGAGAAGCGTCGAGATGTTTTATCTGCAGTGAAGAAGAGAAGATGAAGAATTCGTTTCGATAGGAGTTCAATCAATCCGAAGATCGGTGAACCGATTTGTATTGCACAGACGATTTGTTGGCTGTGCTACAAATCCTACTGCTAACGCTTGCTGGCGGGTGAATCACACCTGCAAGCGTCGAGGTAACAATTCAACCCTACCA
This sequence comes from Glutamicibacter sp. GQ173, assembly GCF_059759215.1. Classification (NCBI taxonomy): domain Bacteria; kingdom Bacillati; phylum Actinomycetota; class Actinomycetes; order Micrococcales; family Micrococcaceae; genus Glutamicibacter; species Glutamicibacter sp. GQ173. The sequence goes on along the minus strand of NZ_JCAXDT010000002.1, from coordinate 320,073 downwards.
TTGATCTGCTCGATGTGTGAAGTGATGAGTACAACGTTGGCGAGTCTGCGTACGCTGTGCGGCGGGATAGGGCGCCGAATGCACTATCCCGCCACGCCTGGCGGTTGTCCAGTATGGCGGGATAGCTGCTGCATGTCGAAGGGTGCGCTTCCTACGGTTTTACTAGTTTTGAGTTGAGCAGGTCGGCGTTGATAGCAGCGCCAGCCAGAGTGCCAGAGGCCGCGGCCGCCATGACCATTGCCCCTAGGTTGCTTGCGTTGCCGACGGCGTAGACCCCAGGAATCTCGGTGGCGCAGGTCTCGTTGGCTTTGATGAATGTGCCGAGCGGATGTTCGCTTAGTTCGCCACCCAGTGACAGGTAGAGGTCGGCATTGGCGTTCATTCGGCTGGCCACGATGAGCGATTGGGCCTGAAGTCGTTCGCCATTATCCAGCTTGGCGGCCTTCAGCTGTCCCGACTGGTCGAATTCCAGGTCCTGGATTGGGTGGTTGACCACTGGAATGCCAAGGTCGGCCAAGAGGGCCGCTCCGTCCTCGCTCAGCTCAGAAGGGGCATGATTAATGAAGGTGATCTTGGAGCTCAATTGCTGGAACATCATGGCTTGGTGCGCGCTCATGGGCCCGCAGCCGATGACAAGGATTTCCTGATCTCGAACTTCCCACCCATGGCAATAAGCGCAGTGGATTGCGGAGGTTCCCCATGCTTGCTGAAGGCCAGGAATCCTTGGAAGTTCATCCTTGAGCCCGGTGGCTAAAACGATACGTTCGGCGCTAAACACCTGATTCCCGGCATGAACCGTGAATCCTTCGTCAAGCGATCCTGAGAGTGAATCCACCGTTCCGGCCGTGATGCGGGCACCGTAATTTTGGGCTTCCGCGCGGCCTCGTTCCAGTAGCTTCAATGGGCTGGTGCCTTCTTGCCCAAGGACGTTGTGCGCGTGTTGTGCGGGCTCATTGCGCGGGTGCCCATCATCGATCACAAGCACGCTTCGTCGCGATCGCGCTAGGGCAACCGAAGCTGCAAGTCCTGCGCTGCCGCCGCCAATGATGATTGCTTCGAAATGTTCCATGATATTCCTCCCGGGTATCTTGATTGATCAGGTTCACAGGCTATCGATCTTTTGCGCGTGGAGGTGTAGTCTTTTGCGCATGACGCAAGAATTGGATGTGGACCAGATTATTCGCCATCGCATTCGCACGCTGCGCCAGAATCGCGGCTGGTCCCTGGAAGCCCTGGCTAGCAAGGCGCAACTTAGCGTTTCGACCTTGAGCAGAATTGAAACTGGCAGCCGGCGTATCGCCTTGGACCAGCTGGTACCGCTGGCCAAGGCGCTAGAGACAAGCCTGGATGAGCTCGTTGCCACCTCCGAAGCCGAAATCATTATTCGCCCGGAGCCCATCACCATGCCTGGGATCACCCTGTGGAAGCTGTCCACCGATGACGCTGTCAACGGCGTGAACGTCTCGAAAATGCGCATCGACCCGTCCAAAGCTCCGGCGCCAAGTGAATTGCGCATCCACCCTGGGAAAGAATGGTTCACAGTGCTGCTCGGAGAGATCCAGCTGCAGCTCGGGGAACGCACCTATCACGTGAAAGCCGGTCAATCAGCCCAATTCGACACGATGACGCCGCATGCGATGTGGGCAAAGAATGGCGTTGCAGAAATTCTGGGCATTATGGACAGCGCCGGTCAGCGGGCGCACGAACACGATAAAGATCGGTAATCTATTGATTTCAGTTGCTCTTGGATAACCTGAGTGCAGCGCAAATGATTTTCGTAAGGCCAGGAGGGCAGCAATGACGCACCAGCTCGCTGAGGAACTCGACAAGATTCTCGCCAAGGGCGACTTTTATTTTGAATCTCTGGGCGAAGGCCGATACCGCTCGTCATGGCATGCCCAAGGCGCATGGAATGAGCATGAACAGCATATGGGGCCAGCTTCTGGAATCCTGGCCTATGCGCTGGAAAACTTTGAGCCACGTGATGACATGCGTATCGCCCGGCTGAGCTTTGAGATCCACGGTTTAATCCATGCCGGAGAATTCGAAATCACGACACGAATGATTCGCCCCGGCCGTACCATCGAGTTGGTCGAAGCTGAAATGACCGCCAAGGGGCGGACCAGCATTGTCGCTCGTGCCTGGCGCGTGATTACTGGCGACTCAAGCGCCGTTGCCGGGATCGAGGACGCTGAAATTCCTGGCCCGGAAGAATGCGAAGTCCAAAAGATTAGCGAACGCTGGCCGGGCGGGTATATCCGTTCTATTGAACTGCGTTCGAATGACGACTGGCGTCCAGGCAGGGGAATCGCCTGGCTGCGCACCGACTACGCGCTGGTTGATGCCTTGGATGCTTCGGATATGGCCAGGCTCGTGGGAATGATCGACACCGCTAACGGTGTGGCGCCTCGTGTCGAGCCGAATGAGGGAACCTGGATTTATCCAAATCTCGATTTGCAGATCCATATGTATCGGCAGCCTGCCGGATCTTGGCTGGGGCTCGACGTCCAGCAAAGTTACGGTGCTGACGGAATCGGCCTAACCTCGACGGTGCTGCACGATGAAAGCGGACCATTTGGCCGGGCCGAACAGATCTTGACCGTACGTTCGCGCTAGGGACAGGCTATGACGGGGAAAGCCGGGCGAGCAGCTTTTTGAGCTCAGGCTTGGACTTCAAGACGAACTGGCGTTCGCGGTATTTTTCGCGATCCGCTCCATGTACTCGAAATAGCGCGTAGCCTCGCTTGAGCAGGAAAAGGATCGGTTTGCGTCGTTGCGCCACGTCGCGAACGAAGCGTCGAATTCCGGTCACCAATGCCGGTTCGTCAACGTAGTAAGCCTGTACGATGATTCCCTTTTCGCGTAGCGGTTCAAGCAGCTCGTAGAGGAAAATTCCTTCGGCGACGATGGGTCCGTTGCTGGAGCGGATTTCCCTGTGCCCGCTGTAGCTGGAGGTGGCGATCGAATAGTTGGGAACCATGGTGCTTCCGTTTTCCAGCAACTCATCGATGGCCTTCAGGGCAGCGTCCTTGTTCCATGTGCCCGAATGATCCCAGTCGATTTCTCCGTAGGCCGTACGGGGGAACGCAACGGGGTTGCCGTCTTCGCTGATCTGCCGGTAGTACTCATCCAGCGGCAGATGCGGATTACCGTATTTGGAGGCGAGATAGGACTTGCCCGATCCGGAAGGTCCGCCGATCAGGATGACAGGGGTGGAAGAATTTGGCACGCCTTTTATTATGGCCCAAATTTGCCGCTGGGCAGCACGCGAGCACTGTGACATCAACTCCACCGGCGGATAACTGCTGAATTAGACTCAGGAGTATGAGTTTGTTCAATCCTCAGTCGGATGCGCCGTTGACACTGGAATTCGAAGAGCCTAGCGGTGATCCTGCAGCAGATTTGGAACGTGGTGTTCAGCTGCTGCGCGAAGTCCAGTCGGCAGACCGCGGACCGAGTTTGCGCCTGTACCGTCCCGACCCCACCCTGGCTTTTGGACAACGCGATGTTCGTCTGGCGGGCTATGAAGTAGCCCGGGAAGAAGCTGCGCAACGGGGATTTGCCCCGTTGGTGCGCAAGGCCGGCGGGCGCGCCGCGGCGTATCATCGAGGAACGCTGATTGTTGACCACCTTGAGCCAGAGCACGAAGCGGTAATGGGACAGCGACGCCGTTTCGAGGTTTTTGCCGATATTTACGCCAAGGCATTTAGGCGCCTGGGTGTTGATGCCCAGGTTGGCCCCATCCCGGGGGAGTACTGCCCTGGGGAGCACTCGGTCCATGGCCTGCCTTCTGCGGAATCTCCTCGCAGCTACCCGGTGAAACTTGTCGGCACGGCTCAGCGGGTAGTGGCTGGTGCCTGGCTGTTCTCATCCGTTTTTGTCGTCGAGGATTCCGGGCCCCTGCGCGAGGTGCTTGACGCGGTGTACCAGGCGATGGACGTGCCGATGGATCCCACAACGGTAGGCGCTGCCAATGATCTGGTGGGAACGGTGAACACTGAAGCTTTCATCGCAGCCCTGCTCGCGGAATACCGGGAGCACATCAGCCTGGTCTAGTGTTCGGAGCAGCAAAAAATCGGTGCCTGATTTTTCAGGCACCGATTTCTGGTTTCAATTCCTAGGCGCCGACGCGCTCGACGACTTCTTCAATCCGGGGATTAGTGGCCGCAGTGCCATCAGGGAAGATCAAGGTTGGAACTGTCTGGTTGCCGTTGTTGAACGACTCGACGATCTCTGCGGTGCCCTCGACTTCCTCAATGTTGACTTCGGTGTAGGCCACGCCCTTCTGATCCATGAGGCGCTTGAGGTTGCGGCAGTAGCCGCACCAGCTGGTGGTAAACATGGTGACCCCGCCAGCGGCAGGAACATACTGGTCAAGGTTCAATTCGTTGCTCATGCTAGATGTAACGGCACCGCTGTTCGCTTTGTTCCCGGCCGGGGCAAAAAACTTCGCTGATTTCTTCCATACCGATAGCTAGACTGGTGAACAGATTTCCCTGTGCCGGTGCAAAGGAGCGGATGATGTGCGGACGGTATGTGATGGCCAAGGCGATCGGCGATCTGGTGGCAGAAGCCGAGGCCGAAGCGGATGCCAATTTGGAGCTGCGCCAGTCTTGGAACGTCGCCCCGACCACCGATGTGCCCATTGTGCTCGAGCGGCTGATTGACGATCAGCTGCATCGCCAGATCCACGTGGCCCGCTGGGGCCTGGTGCCCGGGTGGGCGAAGGAACTCTCGGTGGGCGTGCGCGCCTTCAACGCGCGCAGCGAAACCGCCAGCAGCAAGCCGACCTTCCGCGCCGCGGTGAAGAAGCGCCGCGCGGTGGTGCCGGTGGAAGGCTACTACGAGTGGAAGAAGGAAGGCAGCAAGAAGCGCCCCTTCTACGTGCACCGGGAGGACGGGAAGCTGATCTTCTTTGCCGGGCTCTATGAGTGGTGGAAGGACGAGGATGGCAGCTGGATCCTTTCAACCTCGATCATGACCATGGATTCCCCGTCGGCGGAGGAACCCGGGGTGCTGGGGGAATTGGCCGGCTTGCACGATCGCCTGCCGATTCCGCTGGACCATCAGATGATGGGCCGCTGGATGAACCCGGCCGAGGAAGATGGCGAAGGGCTGATCGAGCAGATCCGTGTCCAGGCTTTTGATGTCGCCTCCGAATGGAGAATGCACGAGGTTGATACCGCGGTGGGCAACGTGCGCAATGATTTGCCGCAGCTGATCGAAGAGCACAGCAACTCGCTGTTTTAGTCGCTGGCAGCTGATCCGGTGGGCGCGGAACTGTGCCGCAATCCCAGGTAGCTGGCGGCCAAGAAAGTTCCGGCGGCTAGCCCCAGCTTGCCCAGGATCAGGGTTGCGCTGGCCGGATGGAATTCTGATTTGCTCAACGGCGCATAGGCAAACCAGCCAAAGGTCCGGACCTGGTTGTAGTCCCATATCATCGTTGCCAGGCCTGCTGCCGCCAGCAGCAGTCCTGCAACCAGCAACCAGGCTTTGAAGGGAGCGAGCTGGCGAAGCAGCAATCCGGCTGCAACGCCTAGCGCGCCAACGCCGAGCAATGCCAGAACCCAGCCGATGATTTCGGCGGGACCCGGGCCAATGTAGAACACAGAGCCAGCTTCCAGCGGTTCATAGGATCCGGTGTAGAGAACGATTTCTTGCTGGCTATCCCACCAGAGCACGGCGATGCCGGCAATTAAGAGCACTGCGGCGGCAATGAGCAATGGAATCACCGGTTTGCGGCGTTTAAGTTCAGGCATGGGATTAATCTTGCCACGCCAGCACCGCTGAAACACTGATTTTCTGGCAGAAGAAATTAAAGCGCAGGGGCAGCCGACCGCCATGGCCGACTGCCCCTGTCCTGCAGCACGCTGGCTAGTGCCCGCGCTTGATCCATTCCTCCAGGCTCGGCGCCTCGGCGCCGATGGTGGTGGCATCACCGTGACCGGTGTTGACTACGGTCTGCTCGGGCAGGACCAGCAGCTTGCCGCGGATCGATTCGATGATCGTCTCGAAGCTCGAGTAGCTGCGGCCGGTAGCCCCAGGGCCGCCGTTAAACAGCGTGTCGCCACTGAACAGCACTCCCAGGTCTTCTGCGTAGAAGCAGGTGGAGCCCGGCGAATGCCCGGGCGTGTGCATCGCGGTGAGCGTCGTGCCGGCGATGGTGAAGGTGTCACCATCGCTGATTTCCGCGTCCACGTCGCGCTCTGGATAAACAGCTTCCCAGAGCATGCGATCCTCCGGGTTGAGGAACAGCGGTGCATCGACGATGTCCGAGAATTCGCCGGCTGCGCGGATGTGGTCATCGTGTCCGTGAGTGAGCAGAACTGCCATCACCTCACGTTCGCCGACGGCTTCCTGGATCTTCTCGATATCGTGGGCCGGGTCGATGACCATCACTTCCGAATCGTCACCGATGATCCAGACGTTGTTGTCCACGTCCCAGGTACCGCCATCCAGGGAAAAGGTTCCGGAAGTGACGACGTTCTCGATGCGTGCGGACATCAGAGTTCCACCACCGAGCGCAGTACGGTTCCTTCATGCATCTTGTCGAAGGCTTCTTCGATCTGGTCGATGGTGATGCGCTCGGTCACGAAGGAGTCCAGGTCCAGGCGGCCCAGCTTGTACTGCTCGACAAGCATTGGGAAGTCGTGGCTTGGCAGGCAATCGCCGTACCAGGAGCTCTTCAGCGACCCGCCGCGGCCGAAGACATCGAGCAACGGCAGCTCCAGCTTCATCTGCGGGGTGGGCACGCCCACCAGCACGACGCGGCCGGCAAGGTCGCGGGCGTAGAACGCCTGCTTGTAGGTTTCCGGGCGGCCCACTGCGTCGATGACCACGTCGGCGCCGAAGCCACCGGTCAGTTCCTGGATGGCTTCGACGGCATCAGCCTTGGAGGAATCCACGGTGTGGGTGGCGCCGAACTTCTTGGCGCCCTCCAGCTTGTCTGCGTTGACGTCCACCGCGATGATAGTGGTCGCGCCGGCCAGCTGCGCGCCGGCGATCGCTGCAGCACCCACACCGCCACAGCCGATGACGGCCACGGATTCTCCGCGCTTGACCTCGCCGGTGTTGATAGCAGCTCCGATGCCAGCCATGACACCACAGCCGAGCAGGCCTACGGCAGCTGGATCGGCATCCTCATCCACGATGGTGCACTGGCCGGAATGGACCAGGGTCTTTTCGGCAAAGGAGCCAATGCCCAAAGCTGGGGAAAGCTCGGTGCCGTCCTCGAGGGTCATCTTCTGGGTGGCATTGAAGGTGTTGAAGCAGTACTTCGGCTTGCCCTTGGCGCAAGCGCGGCACTGGCCGCAGACTGCACGCCAGTTCAGGATGACGCGGTCGCCAACCTTGACATTGGTGACGTTTTCGCCAATCTGGCTGACTACTGCGGTGGACTCGTGGCCCAGCAGGTAGGGGTACTCGTCGCCGATTCCGCCGAGCTTGTAGTGCAGGTCGGTGTGGCAGACACCGGTGGTGAGCACGTCAACGACTACTTCTCCGGGACCTGGGTCCGGAACGACGATGTCGACGACCTCTACCGGCGCGTCCTTGACGCGGGAAATAACGGCTTTGACCTTATGAGGCATGGGATTTAACTCCTGGAACGATTGACTGTTGCTGTCTCGATGCTATCGGTGTCCCCGGCGCTTATCGAACATTCGTGACACAATGACGCAGGCAGTTTCGCGCAGAGCCAATTTGTGCGGGCTGCTCATGGGTTTAGGCGGTCAAGAAAGTGACGAGAGCTGGGTTGCCTGGCTGGTTCACATAAGACCCATCATCAGGGCAGCGCCGAATGGTGCGAAGAAAAACAAGCTAAGGCGGGGAGACCGACGAAGGCGAAGGTCAATGGAAACCAGCGACGATTTCGACGGTCCGTTCCGGCTCTTGCATTGCGCAACGCGGTCAAAAGTCCGTCGTGACCCTGCAAGGTTAATAATGGAATCGCCACCTATGAAGTGCGCCTTGCAACACTGGCGTGGAGCCGTGGCGCTTCGTTGAGCCGAGATGCACTGCTTGGCCATTTCGCCGGTCTTCTATCGGGAGACAAGCATGCGCCTACGAGGTTGGGCATTCTTCATCCATTTGCGCTCAGCGCAGCTTTTAACGAAGCGGTGTCCAGCTAACCCAAACTGTCGGTGCGCCTGACTAGTGTAACTGTCATTCGAACACGTGTTCGAATAGGATGGTTCTACTAGGTAAGGAGTGCACACGTGGGGATGTTCACCGAGTCAATCGAGGTTGCCCGCGCAGCGAACGGAATGCCGTTGCGCGTGAGCTGGCAGGGGCAGGAATACCGCCTGGCTGCCGAGCCTCAGCGCTGGTTCGAGCGCCGCAAGTGGTGGGATGAAAACCTGCGGATTCCTCGCGGAATCGGCGCAGGAATCGCCGACTATGAGATGTGGCGACTGCAACTGGTTGCGGTGCGCGGACCCCAGCAGGTGCACAGCGTTGACCTCAGTTTTGACGCGCACGCCGAACGCTGGCGACTGGTGCGTGTGCATGATTCCTTGGCCCGCAGCGCCTAAGCTGCAGGCAGGGGAACATATATTCGAAGGACCGCAATGAGCTTCACCCATTTGAACGTCAGTTCTTCCTATAGCGCCCACTACGGGGTGTCGCACCCGCGCGCCTTGGCCCAAGCAGCCAAAGCCCACGGTGCGCAGATGCTGGCACTCACTGACCGTGACGGGCTGTATGGCGCAGTCAAGCACGTCGCCGCCTGCATGGCAGAAGGGCTGGCACCCATCCTCGGTGCCAACCTCGCGGTGCTCGACTCTGCCGGCGAAACCCTGGCAAGAATCATCGTGCTAGCTCGCGGCGGTTGCGCAGGAGCTGGCTACGCAGCGTTATGCCGAGCGGTCACCCTCGCGCACAGCACCGCGCACGGCGTTCCGGGACTGAGCGCCAAGCAGGTTGGGGAACTGGGCCGCGAGGGAAACCTGATGATCCTGATCGGTGGCGACTCCGATGTAGCCAGGGCAATCCTCAAGGGAAAATACGCTCAGGCACGCACCCTCATGGCCGACTGGAAAAAGCGGGTGGGGAAGATGCTGCGGGTGGAAATCACCACCTACCTCTCCGCCCACGGTTCACGCTACAGCCTGGGCGAGGCAGCCCGCTTGCTGCGCTATGGCCAAGAGCGGGGGATCAAGGCCGTGCTTACCAATGCCGTGCGCTACGTGGACCCCGATGGGGCGGTCACCGCAGATATCATTGACTCCGCGCGCACCTTGCACAGCTTGAAAAACCTGGATTCTTGCCAGCCCAATGGGCAAGGCTGGCTGAAAACCCCGCAGCAGATGCAGCAACTTGCCACCGAAATCGGCAACGCCACCGAGCGGATCTGGGCCCATCAGATGCTGCGCAATACCGAACAGCTCGCCGCGTGGGCAGCACTGGATCCCGTCGCAGACCTCGGGTGGAAGAAGCCGGTGATCCCCGAGGCAAAAATCATCGGACTCTATCGCCCAGCCCAGCAGGAACTCACAGATCGAGTCTATGCGGCGGTCCCGCGCCTGCTGCCTGACACCGACCGGAACCTGATCGAGAAGCAGCTGGACCTCGAGCTGGGGGTGATCGACCGGCTGGACTTCGCCGGATACTTCCTGACCGTCACCGAAACCGTCAAGCTGATCACCGACATGGGGGTGCGTGTTGCGGCCCGCGGCTCGGGGGCCTCCTCGCTGGTGAATTACCTGCTGGGTATCAGCCAGGTGAACCCGCTGGCCCATGACCTGGTGTTCGAGCGCTTCCTTTCAGATACCCGAACCACTCTGCCCGATATCGACATCGACGTGGAATCCGCGCGCCGCCACGAGATCTACCGCAAGATCTTCTCCACCTACGGAGAGGAGCGCGTCAGCCTGATGAGCATGCAGAACGCCTACCGGGCTCGCGGCGCAGTGCGCGATGCCGGATCCGCACTGGGCATCGAACAAGAGCAGATCGACGACATCGCCAAGCAGCTCTGGCGCTTCTCCGCCTCCTCCTTCCGCGAAGCGCTCACCGAGAAGCCCGAACTGGCGGCATTGGCCGAGCGCATCACCGATGACACCCAGCTCGATATCCTCATCGACGCCACCGAACGCCTGGACCGGCTGCCCCGGCATATCTCCATGCACCCCTGCGGGGTGATCCTCTCCGACGCGAGCCTGCTGGACCGCACCCCGGTCCAGCCCTCGGGCATCGGGCTGCAGATGAGCCAATTCGACAAGCACGACATGGACCTAATGGGCTTGATCAAGCTCGACGTGCTCGGGGTGCGCATGCAATCAGCCATCGCCTACACGCTCGAGGAGATCGCCCGCCTGCACCCAAGCAAAGAGCAAGCGGCCCGCGCCGGCGGACATGCCGACGACAGCTACATCTCCGCCACCGGAGTGATCGACCTGGCCAGGGTGCCGCTGGATGACGAACCCACCTTCGAATTGATCCGCTCCACCCATACACTGGGCTGCTTCCAGATCGAATCCCCGGGGCAGCGCGAACTGGTCGGAAAGCTCGGCCCCCGCGAATTCAACGACCTGATCATCGACATCTCCCTGTTCCGCCCGGGTCCCATGCAATCGAATATGGTCAAGCCCTACCTGGAACACCGCCACGGATTCGCCCCCGAGCAGTTCCTGCACCCGGACCTGAAGCCAGCGCTCGCCGAAACCCACGGGGTCACCGTTTTCCACGAGCAGATCCTGCGCATCCTGCACGTGATGACCGGCTGCACTCTGGGGATGGCCGATGTCTACCGGCGGCTGCTGGGCAACCCGGAGAAGGAACCAGCAGTGGAACGCTACGTGCGCACCGAAGCAACTAAGCGCGGTTATAGCCAGGAGACGATCGACAAGGTCTGGAAGGTGCTGGCCGGTTTCGGCTCCTTCGGATTCTGCAAGGCCCACGGGGCTGCCTTTGCCGTACCCACCTACCATTCGGCCTGGCTCAAAGCCCACCACCCCGAGGCCTTCCTCGCCGGGATCTGGGAACACGACCCGGGGATGTATCCCAAGCGGCTGCTGGTCTCCGAGGCACGCAGAATGGGCGTTCCCATCCTCCCGCTGGATATCAACCGCTCCACGGGGCACTATCGAGTCGAACGAGTTTTCGAATCTGCTCCTTCGAAGCTCCCAGTGGTGCCCCGCGCACCCAGCTCACTACGCCCAGGACGCTATGGAATCCGCCTGGCTTTCCGCGATATCCACCAGATGAGCGAACGCGAAGTCGAACGCCTGGTTGCCGGCCAGCCCTATGAGCATCTGGCCGATGTCCGAGCCCGCGCAGGACTCTCGCGCCGCACCTACCAGAATCTTGCAGCCCTCGGAGTCTTCGATTCCCTGCTTGCAGGAACCTCCCGTGCCGACACCATCGCCCATACCCAATCCATGGCGCATAGCTCCCTTCCGGCCAAATACCGACCGGGACCCGGACAGCTGGCACTGGACCTCGGGAAAATCGAACACATCAAAGCCAACGGAGCCCAGCTGGATCCAGCCGAAGTAGTGCGCACCGAACTGGACCTGATGCACTTGGACGCCAGCGAGCACCTGATCTCCTCCTACCGGCAACGCCTGGCGCACCTGCCCATGACCCAAGCGGCCGAGCTGCTGCACTTGCGCAACGGAACCGAAGTGCTGGTCGCCGGGGTACGCGTGGCCACACAGACCCCTCCCATGCGCGGAGGCAAGCGCGTGGTCTTCATTTCCGTGGATGACGGCACCGGCTGCATCGACGCCACCTTCTTCGACGACACGCAGCAACGCACCGGGCCGCTGCTTTTCTCCACCCGCATGTTGCTCATCCACGGGGTCACCCGGCGCACCGGGCCACGTGGCATCTCCCTGCAAGCGCTCAACGCCTGGGACCTGCATCAGCCAGAAACGCTGCCTGCGGCCGGATACCTGGACAACGCTTCACGCCCACAAGCCAACTACCGGCCAAAACTCGGTAACGCAGTCCCCGGCAAGGAAAGCCTGGGAGAACTCGCCAAGCGCATGAACGCCGAAGGGCTGGACCAGCGCGGAGCCTGACCTAGGATGAAGCCATGGATACCGAGCGCAGAGAAGAGGCCAGCCGAATGCGCGCCGATAAGCCTCTGCAACTCAACCCGAAGCTCGTCCATGCGCTGACCGGCAAAGAACTCGGACTACACAGGGACGAAGTACGCCTAGCCAACCATTCGCCTCAATGGGAACAAGCCTTCACGCAATTGCAACAGATACTGCACGGCGACATGCCAGCAGGTGTCAAGGTAATCGAACACATCGGTTCCACCGCCGTATCAGGACTAAAGGCAAAGCCCATCCTGGACATCATCATCGGAATCGTCCCCGAGGCAAACAGCGAAGAACTGCATCGCTGGCTGCTTGAGCACGGATTCATCTACAGGGGAGAAGCGGACAACCTACGCCCAGATACGATGTACGGATTCGAGATCCAAACAAACATCAGGCTCATCAATGCCCATCTCATCGCCTATGGGCAGACCGAATGGGCGCACTACCTCGACTTCAGAAACCACCTGCGGACTAATCCCGAGGAGAGGGCAGCCTACCAACAGCTCAAAGAACGGCTAGCGGCTCGCCAGCTCCAAGATCGCCGCGGCTACCTCGAAGGGAAAGCGAAATTCATAATCCAGCGACGCAAGGCATGACTGTGGATACATCCGATGAAGAACTTTTCCTAAAGTACGTTCAAGCAAACCCCGTCAACAAGCAGATACTCCAGCTCGCACCGCAGCTCGGCCTCTCCGACTGGTGGCTCACTGCAGGTGCGCTATTCCAAACGGTTTGGAACGTACTGGAAGGCAAAGATCCTCAAAACGGGATTCGCGACTACGACTTCTTCTACTTCGACGAAGATACATCCTATGAGGCGGAAGACGCAGTCATACGCCTCGCGCGAGAACTCTTCAAAGACATCGACGCAGAAATCGAAGTCCGCAATGAAGCACGCGTCCACATTTGGTACGAAGAACACTTCGGGGTTCCAGCTATTCCATTCGCCAGCGTCACGGACGCCATCGATCATTTCGCAGCGAAAACCTGCTGCTTCGCAGTCACTAGCGATGCGAATGGGCAGATTAGCACCTATGCGCCGTACGGATTTGCAGATCTATTCGCCCGGAGGATCATCCCGAACCCAGTGCTCGCGCCCCGGGACGTGTATGAAGCCAAGACCAAACGGTGGTTATCCCAGTGGCCGTCGCTTACCGCTGAACCCTGGCCTGAGCGGAAACCATCAACGAACATCACTGAAGACTGACAATTCTCAAACCGAGGAAACATGCCCGTCGGCATCAATGACAAACGACGGATTATGCACAAAATCCCAGCGGAAGCCATCCGGATCGGCCACGCAGGCACTCTTGCCGCCCCAAGGCTGCACGGTGGGCTCGGTGATCGACGTTGCTCCCGCCTCAAGCGCTCGCCGGTAGTGGTGATCCACTTCCGCATCCGAGTGCACGTTATGTCCAAGCGAGATCGGCGGTGCCAACGGGCCGTGCCCGACATCGCCGTACTCGCTGGGCATCTGTTTCACGTCCCACAGGGCGAGCATCAAGCCATATCCGGCGCGGACAAAGGCGATTTCCGGGTGGGCTGGCTGCACCAGCTCAAACCCCAGGCCCTCGGTGTAGAACTTGGTGGAAGCGCCGACATCGCGCACGCCGAGGGTAATGGCGCTGATGACGGGTGGGGCCGGCTTGTTCATATTCCTAGGGTAGGAGCGGTTGAAAATGAAAGCCATGGATTAGAGGATCTTTCAAGACTTTTCCTGCGTCCCTATAAATAGATCCATTGCTCATTGCGCAGCACTTGGTGCCTCATTCGGGCAACCTCATCGTTGTTCTGGCGCTCCAACGCAGAAGCATGGCGGTAACGCTTTTCGCTGCTGAACATGCGTTTGAGAGCTGATCGCTTGAGCCGGGATTCACCGGGTGCAGTGGGATCGGAAGTCACGTCGGGTACTCCTATTCGGTGGGTGCCGCTGGGGCGGGGACTTCTGGGGAGCCATCGGAACTGGCGCGTTCAGGCGGTGCTGGAGATGCGGCAGGAGCCCAATGTTCGGGGCGAGGGATCCCTCGGACCTGTGGCGAAAGCCAGGCCAAGATGGCAGCCAAGGAAACCAATGCTCCGAAAAAGATGAGTGTTGGGCCCATGCCAACCCACTCCAGGCCGAGCCCGGTGGCCAGCGGTGCCAAAGGCAAGGCGGCCAGGGCCATGAAGGTAATCAAGGAATTCGCTCGCCCGGACATGTCCTGGGGGACGCATGCCATGAAGTATCCGCCGACTGCGGCGTTGAGCGCAGGGACGCTCAGGAAACTGAGCAACAGCATGGAGCCCATCCACAACAGGTTCGTGTTAAACCCGATGAGGAGCATGGCGGCGCCAAGAAGAGTGAGGCAGTTGCAGGCCAGAAGCCCGCTGCGGAATTTTTCAATGAGCGAGGTTGCCGCCAGCGAGCCGATCAGCATTCCAGCGCCCATGCACGTCGATGCCAGCCCAATGATCCACGGAGCTTCCGAACGCTGCTCCAGCCCATAGATCAGAGTGGTCATCAACCCGTTGACGCCGATGTTGACGACCGTAATCAAAATCAGCAGCGCTCGTAGTTGCGGGCGGGAAAAACACCAGCGCATGCCGGCCAGAATTCCGTGCGCAACTTTCTCTTCGCCGCCGGTGCCGGCCTCGCCTCGTTCCCGGAAGGATTGCTGTGCGGCTCGCAGCGGCCGGCGCAGAGCAAACCCGCTGGCCGCAGCGATCAAATTCAGGACAGTGACGGCAAGCAGGGCAATGCCACCGCCGAATCCGAGCAAGACACCGCCAAGGGGAGCGGAGCCGAGCATCAGCACCGAGTCGCGGCCTTGGTTGGCAGCCATCGCGCGGCCGAGCTGTTTCGGGTGCACCAGATCCTTGAGGGCGGCATTGGTTGTTGAGCCAAAGTATCCGCCGCGCAATTCCATCAGGACATGGGCGAGGCATAACAGGGGAACCGGCAGCGAACCAGAGCCGATGCCAAGGGCCAAGGCCGTGGTCACCGCTGCGCCGCACAAGCTCCCGATCACGATCATCCGGGCCTTGTCGGTGCGGTCCGCCATGGCGCCGCCGGCCAATATGACGCTGGCCCTGGCTGCCATCCCCAGCGCAGCCAAGGATCCGGCCAGTACCGGCGAGCCGGTGGCTGCCAGCAGCATCAAGGGGAAGATGAACCCATAGATGCCGCCCGAAAGCAGCGCCGAGGAGTCCGCCAGCAACCACCTGCGGTAATTTCGCTGCGCACGCAACGGGGGCAATGGGCTTGCGTCAATCGCCGCGTTCTCTGGGCGGCCGCTGGGCTGGGTTGTGGTCATGGAATCCACTGTAAGTCCGCAAATAAAGTTGCGCAATAGAATTTGCGCAACTTTATTTGGGGGATTGCTAAGCTGTCCACATGAGCAATAACGAGTCGCTGGTCACGTTCACTACGCCAATGCTTAAGGCGATTGCCAACCCGCTGCGCCGGCAGATTCTCAATACGCTATCGGCCATGGGGTCGGCCCGCGCGGCGGACATGGCACAGGTGCTGGATATACCGGCGAACAAGATCAGCTTCCACCTGCGCGAATTAGCCAAGGCCGAGATGATTGTCGAGGTCCCGGAGCTCGCACGGGACAAGCGCGACCGGGTTTGGAAGTCGGCTGCCGTTGCGTACACCACCGGCGAGGTGGGGGAGCGGGAAGACGATCCATCCGGCATGGCCATGGGTGCCTATCTCGGGCAGGTCATCAATGACGAGCAGCGGCGCCTGCATGCCGCCATGGTCCACGGCGGACGCCACTATTCCGGCGAAGAAGCCGGCGAGGCCAAGGCCCGCATGATGACCAGTGACCTGATGCTCACCATGGATGAAATGCGCGAGCTGATCCGCCGCCTGGAGAAGGTCATCCCGGCGTTCCGGAAGGACCTGGAGGATGGCAAGGTCCACAGCTCCCAGCCGGCAGGGGACCGCGAAATCTGGCACGTGATGACCTTGCTCAATGCCGAATCGCTGTTGAACGAGTCACATGCAGGCCAGCAATCATCGCAAAACCCGAAGTGAACGCGCGCTCGGGCGGGGTGCTGAACTAAACTGGATTCTGGCTGGCTGTGGCCAAGGTATGCCACAAGCTATGAAGCCATCCCAGATTGAAAGGTAGAACCCGATCTCATGAGCGAGCAGCTGACTCTCACCATCGATGGCGAGCAGGTACAGGTGGACGCGGGAACAACCGGTCTGCAGCACTACGCCGAGCAGAAAGACGTGGTTGTCATGCACGTCGACGGCGTATTGCGCGACCTGGCCCGCGAACTGGAAGCCGGTAGCACCGTCACCCGTGTCACCATCACCGACCCAGAAGGGTTGGAGGTGCTGCGTCACTCGACTGCCCACGTGATGGCCCAAGCTGTGCAGCAGCTGCGCCCCGATGCCAAGCTGGGCATCGGCCCATACATCACCGACGGTTTCTACTTCGACTTCGACGTCGCCGAGCCGTTCACCCCCGAAGATCTGAAGCAGCTGGAAAAGATGATGCTCAAGATCGTCAACCAGAACCAGCTCTTTGCGCGCCGCGAGGTGTCGCCGGAAGAAGCCAAGGCTGAAATGGCCAACGAGCCCTACAAGTGCGAGCTGCTGGCCAAGGCCGACTCCGCGGACACCTCGGGCGAGGGCGTCACCGTTGAGGTGGCCGCCGGCGAAACCACCATCTACGACAATGTCGACCGCAAGTCCGGCGACATCGTGTGGAAGGACCTGTGCCGCGGCCCGCACCTGCCGAACACCAAGCTGATCAAGAACGCGTTCGCGCTGACCCGTTCAGCCGCCGCCTACTGGCTGGGCAGCGAGAAGAACAAGCAGCTGCAGCGCATCTACGGCACCGCCTGGCCGACCAAGGAAGACCTCAAGGCCTACCAGGAGCGCCTGGCCGAGGCCGAGCGCCGCGACCACCGCAAGCTCGGTGCCGAGCTGGATCTGTTCTCCTTCCCGGATGAGCTGGGTTCGGGCCTGCCGGTGTTCCACCCCAAGGGCGGCATCATCAAGCGCGAGATGGAAGACTACGTGCGCGACCGCCACGTGGAAGAAGGCTTCCAGTACGTGGGTACCCCGCACATCTCCAAGGATGGGCTGTTCCACACCTCGGGCCACCTGCCGTACTACGCGGACACCATGTTCCCGGCGCTGCACATCGATGAAGAGCGCGATGAAGATGGCAACATCACCAAGCAGGGCCAGGAATACCGGCTGAAGGCCATGAACTGCCCGATGCACAACCTGATCTTCCGCGGCCGCGGACGCAGCTACCGCGAACTTCCGCTGCGCTTGTTCGAGTTCGGCCACGTCTACCGCTACGAGAAGTCCGGCGTGGTCCACGGCCTGACCCGCGTGCGCGGTTTTGCCCAGGACGATTCGCACTCCTACGTCACCAAGGAGCAGGCACCAGCCGAAGTCGAGCATCTGCTGAACTTCATGCTCTCCCTGCTCAAGGACTTCGGCATGGACGACTTCTACCTGGAGCTGTCCACCCGCGACCCCGAGTCGGACAAGTTCATCGGCTCGGACGAGCAGTGGGAAGAAGCCACCGCCGTGCTGGAGCGCGTTGCCACCGAAACCGGCGTCGAGCTGGTTGCCGACCCGGGTGGAGCCGCCTTCTACGGTCCGAAGATCTCGGTCCAGGCCAAGGATGCCATCGGCCGCACCTGGCAGATGGGCACCGTGCAGTACGACTTCAACCAGCCGGCGCGCTTCGGCTTGGAGTACCAGGCTGCCGACGGCTCCCGCCAGGAACCGGTGATGATCCACGCCGCCAAGTTCGGCTCCATCGAGCGCTTCCTCGGAGTGCTGACCGAGCACTACGCAGGCGCTTTTCCGGCCTGGCTCTCGCCGGTGCAGGTTCGCGCCATCCCGGTGGCCGAGGCCTTCAACGACTACCTCTCCGAGGTTGTCGCGAAGCTCAAGGCGCAGGGTGTCCGCGTGGAACTGGATGACTCCTCGGATCGCTTCCCGAAGAAGATCCGCAACGCGTCCAAGGACAAGATTCCGTTTGTGCTCATCGCCGGTGGCGAGGATGCCGATGCGAATGCCGTGTCCTTCCGCTTCCGCGATGGCAGCCAGGAGAACCAGGTTCCTGTCGACGAGGCGGTAGCCCGCATCGTTGAAGCCATCAAGAGCCGCGATAACAGCAACTAGCAGGGGATAGGGAGTCCATTGAGCATGCAGGAGCAAGCAGACCAGTCCGTCACCGACGACTTTGAACTCGCCGGAGTGCCGGATTCGTTCCAGCGGCTGTGGACTCCCTATCGCATGGCCTACATCAAGGGCGGGCAGGACCAGGTCAAGGACGAGGCCAGCTGCCCGTTCTGCGCCGGTCCGCAGCGCACGGATGAAGAGGCGCTGATCGTGCATCGCGGGGAAACCTGCTTCGTGATCCTGAACCTCTTCCCGTACAACCCGGGCCACCTGCTGATCTGCCCGTACCGCCATGTGCCGAACTACACCGACATCACGGTGGAGGAAACGGCGGAAATGGCGGCCCTGGCCCAGCACTCCATGCGGGTGCTGCGCAAGGTGTCCAACCCATCGGGCTTCAACCTGGGCATGAACCAGGGCGAAGCCGGGGGAGCTGGCATCGCTGCCCACCTGCATCAGCATGTGGTGCCACGCTGGAGCGGGGACGGGAATTTCTTCCCGATCATCGCGCAGACCAAGGCCATTCCCCAGACGCTGTCCGAGGTGCGCGACGCAATTGCCGCAGCCTGGAACCAGTGAGGCGAACCTGCCTTGATCGCACCGCCTGATCTGGCGGACCCAAAGATCAATGAGCGCGTTGCCGGCCAGAATCATTCTGGCCGGCAACGCGCTTTTTGCTGCCCGTAATCAGGAGGAAGGCAAGTGGTGCCGTGGCGCTGGGAACGCGGGTTGATGCAGGAGCTCCACGACACATCACTGAACAGTGTTCAAGAACATGCTGATCAGGGTGTAGGGTGTGTATCCAATAGGAATTGAACACCGTTCAAGAGTCGTCCGGGTCCGGAGAAGACTCGCAGGCCCAGGCAGGCTCACGGTGTACTGGATGGAAAGGCACCCATGAACTTGAACATCGCAAGCCCTGCCCAAGCGCCGGGGGAGAACCGACTGGATCCCGGACAGCTCGCAGAAAAGATCCTCGCCGGACACCGCATCACCGAATCCGAAGCCCTGGGCATTCTCGCAACACCTGATTCCGCCACGATGCCATTGATCTGCGCTGCCGGAATCCTGCGCCGCCAGCACTTCGGGAACACCGTCAAGGTCAACTACCTGGTCAACCTCAAGTCCGGCCTTTGCCCCGAAGACTGCACCTACTGCTCGCAGCGCCTAGGATCCACCGCCGAGATCCTCAAATACACCTGGCTCAAACCCGATGAAGCGGTGGCCCAAGCCGGATTCGGCATTGCCGGCGGCGCCTCGCGGGTCTGCATGGTCGCTTCCGGCAAGGGGCCGACCGACCGCGATGTGGACCGGGTGGCCACGATGGTCGAACAGCTCAAGGACGAGCACCCGCAGGTCGAGGTCTGCGCCTGCCTGGGCATCCTCAAGGACGGCCAGGCCGCCAGGCTCAAGGACGCCGGGGCCGACGCCTACAACCACAACCTGAACACCTCCGAATCCCTCTACCCTGAGATCTGCACCTCGCACAGCTACCAGGATCGGGTCAAGACGGTGGAACAGGCCCAGTCCGCGGGACTCTCCTCTTGTTCCGGGCTCATCGTGGGCCTGGGGGAAACACCCGAGCAGTTGGTGGAAGCGATCTTCGCGCTGCGTGATCTGGGCTCCGAATCCATCCCGGTCAACTTCCTCATGCCTTTCGACGGCACCCCGATGCAGGGCACCTGGCTGCTGACCCCGATGGCCTGCCTGCGCATCCTCGCACTGGTGCGCATGGCCTGTCCGGACAAGGAGCTGCGCATTGCCGGCGGCCGCGAGATGCACCTGCGCTCATTGCAGTCCACCGCACTGGAAGCCGCCAACTCGATTTTCCTTGGCGACTATCTCACCAGCGAAGGCCAGGGCGCGGCCAAGGACCTGCAGATGATTGCCGACGCGGGCTTTGTTGTCCTGGGGCAAGAGTCCACCAGCCCGTCCGAGGTGGCCCGCCGCTTGCAGGACGCCGCTCATGCCGCACCTCCGGCCCCCGCCGAAGAAGAACGCGCCGGCGGCTGCGGAACCGGATGCGCACCGGCTCAATCAGGGGCGGCAGGCTGCGGGGCCGCGGCCGGGCGCGAACCAGTGCTGCGCCGCCGCGGAGCTGGCACCATGGAAGGGCCCAACGCGTGAAAACCCTGGCCGAAAACCTGCTGGACAGGGATGCGGGGCTGCTCTGGCACCCCTATGCGCCCGTGGACGCGGGAGCGCACTACGCGGTAAAGGGCGCGCAGGGTGCAGAACTCCTGCTGCACGATCGCGCCGACACCGAGCACCGGGTCGTGGATGGCATGGCTTCCTGGTGGTCGATGGTGCACGGCTACCGCAACCCGGTCCTAGACGCCGCGGCGCACGCACAGATCGAGAAATTCAGCCACGTCATGTTCGGGGGCCTGACCCACGAACCGGCGATCGAGCTGGCCGAACGGCTCGTGGCCATTACCCCGCAGAATTTGCGCCATGTGTTCCTGGCCGACTCCGGATCCATCAGCGTCGAGGTGGCGCTGAAGCTCGCTTTGCAGTACCAGGAGGCCTGCGGAGCCCCTGGACGACAGCGCTTCCTGGCGCTGCGCGGAGGCTACCACGGGGACACCTTTGCCGCGATGAGCGTCTGCGACCCGGTCGATGGCATGCACTCGGCCTTCGCGCCGCTGTGCAGCGAGCAGCTATTTCTGCCCCGCCCGCCCGCCGCAGAGCGCACGGCGGACGGCAACTGGATCTATGACCAAGGGGAATTCGACGCCTGGGCATCCGGGGCACGGGGCATCGCGGCGGCCCATGCGCATGAACTGGCGGGCATCATTGTCGAACCGGTCCTGCAGGGCGCCGGCGGCATGTTCATCTACCCGCCGCAGGCCATTGCGCTGTTGCGCGAGATTGCAGATGAACACGGCCTGCTGCTGATCGCCGACGAGATCGCCACGGGGTTCGGGCGCACCGGAAGGATGTTTGCGGTGCAGCATGCCCAGGTGGAGCCGGACATCATGTGCGTGGGCAAGGCGCTGACCGGCGGCTACCTGTCGCTGGCCGCCATGCTTTGCTCGGGGCGCGTGGCCCAGGCGCTGGCCGCCGCGCGCGGTGCGTCGGCGTTGCTGCACGGCCCCACGTTCATGGGCAACCCGCTGGCCTGCGCCATCGCCATCGCCTCGCTGGACCTGCTCACCGGAGCCGGCCCGGCCACGGATTTCGGCTCCGGCGCGCCGGAGCGGCCAGTACCCTGGCAATCGCAGGTGGCGCGGCTGGAACGCGGGCTGCGCGGCTCGCTGGCGCCGGCACGCACCCTGCCGCAGGTCAAAGCGGTGCGCGTGCTGGGCGGGGTCGGGGTGATCCAGCTGCACCAACCCGTCCAGGTCGCAGCGCTGACTGCCGCCGCGGTCGAACGCGGCGCCTGGGTCCGGCCCTTCCGGGACCTGGTGTATGTCATGCCTCCCTACATTTGCACCGACGGCCAGCTGCAGCAATTGGGCGACGCGCTGTACGGCGCCATCGACCAGGTCCACGGAGGCTGAGATGACAACCCTTGCCACCACCGCGAGCTGGGACGCTTGGCTGCGCACCCGGTCCGCAGTGCGCACCGCCAGGGACATGCAGCGCAGCGACAACTCGCGCCACGCACTGTTCGACCTGGCGTCCAATGACTATCTGGGGCTCAGTTCGCATCCACGGGTGCGCCAGGCGGCCATCGGTGCGATCAACTGTCTGGGCGCCGGAGCCACGGCCAGCCGCGTAGCCAGTGGAACCTGGCAGATCCACCGGGAGCTGGAGGCGGAGCTCAGCCGGTACACCGGCCGGAGCCAGGCACTGGTATTCTCCAGCGGATACTGCGCGAACCTGGGCCTGCTGGGCGCCTTGGGCGGTCCCGGCAGCCTGATGTTGCTCGACGCCCACGCCCACGCGAGCCTGATCGACGGGGCCAGGCTTTCCGGGGCGGGCACTGCACGCTTCGAACACAACAACCTCGATGACGCGCGCGCCAAATTGCAGGCCAACGCCCAATCGCCCGCCCCGAAGCCCCGGGTGGTTGTGGTGGTGGAGTCGGTGTACTCGGTGCTCGGCGATGCCGCCCCGCTGCAACAGCTGGCCGAACTGTGCGCGCAGTACAACGCCCTGCTGATCATTGACGAGGCTCACTCGCTGGCCACCGTGCCGGCCGGTTCGGCCGTGAACGCTGCCGGGCTGGCCCAGGCGGAGAACGTCTTGGTCACCGCCACCTTGTCCAAGGCGCTCGGGGCCCAGGGCGGAGCGGTGCTCTTCGGCGGCAGCCGGGCCGAATTGTGGCGCGAGCACCTGCTCAATACCGCCCGCACCTTCATCTTCGACACGGCCCTGGCCCCGGCCGCCGCGGCGGCCGCCCATGCGGCGCTGGAGCTGGCCACCGGGGAAAGAATCTCAGGCCTCGCAGCCAACGCCCTGATGATCCGGAGCTTGCTGAATGCCGAGGAGAACCTGGCTGGCCGGGTTGAGCAGGCCGCTGGCGCGGTGCAATCGGTGCGCATGAAATCCCCGCAGCAGGCCTTCTTGGCCGCAGCGCTGCTGCGCGAACACGGCATCGCAGTTTCCTGTTTCAGGCCGCCGAGTGTTCCCGATGGAATCTCGCGTCTGCGCCTGGCCGCCCATGCGCAGCAAGACCCTGCCGAGCTTGCCACAGCCCTGAAGGTTATGGCCCGAATCATTAGCGACGTGGAATCATGAACTGCCCTTTCGCCCGAACATCTCTGGCTCCCGAACCTTCGGCCACCAGCGCGGCCCCGCTGGCCCAGCCGCTGGAGAAGGTGCTCCCGCCGCGGATCAGCGAACGCTATCGCAGCATCGAGGATCCCCAACTGGTCCGAGAGATCCTGCGCCATGCCGAGGAATTCACTCCTGCCAACGCCCTGCAGGCGGCGGTGGACCTGGAACCTGCCACGTTGCGCATCCTTGCCCGTGGGCGCTTTGCCCTGCCGCCGGTGCTGGCCAGTGCCTCCGGTGCCGGGCACCGTGCCGTCAGGAAGGTGGTTGCCGGATTCTTCAGCCCCGCAAAGGTTGCTGCGCAGCGCGAGTTTATCGCCCAGCGCACCCGCGAACTGTGCCTGAACTTGCGCGGCCGCTATCAGCTGGGTGAAGAACTGGACCTCGCCAACGAACTCGCCGCCGTCATCCCGCCAGAGGTGATGGCGCGGATGACCGGAACACCGCTGCCGCCCCTCGACCAGCTCAAGGCCTGGAGCAAGGACTCGCTGGAATTGTTCTGGGGCTGGCCCGGAGCCCATCGGCAGCAGGAGCTGGCGCACAGCGCGGTTGCGTACCATGCGTGGCTTCGCAGGTCCGTCGAAGAGGCCACAACCCGCGATGACGGCAACCTCTATTCCGCCCTGCACCACGCCGGGGTGGATCGCGCCCGCATCGTCTCGCTGGCCTATTTCCTGGGGATCGCCGGCCAGGAGACCACCGCAATGCTTATCCAAAGTGCCCTGTTCACCGCCATGCGCGACGGGCACTGGTCCAGCTGCGCCGCGGCGGACGGCGGAGTTTCAGCCAGCGAACGCGTGGTGCACGAGGTGCTGCTGCGGGCATCCTCCGTGCCCACCTGGCGCCGTATCGCACTGCGCGATATTTCTCTTGTTGGCCACAGCTTCGCTGCCGGGGACGAGCTGCTGCTTCGCCTCTCCGGCGGGGACGTGGCCGCCTCGGGCGACGATTCCCTAGTCTTCGGGCAGGGGCTGCATCGCTGCCTCGGCGCAGGCCTTGCCCGGATGGAAACCGGGGTGGTGGTTCAACAGGCCGCAGCAGTGCTGCCTGGCATCGAGCTCAGCGATCCGAGCCCCCGCTGGCGCTACCTTATTTCCTTCCAGGCACCCGAAGCGGTCATCACCCGGAGCAGGAAAACCGGGAGCGCCAGCGCATGATCCATGTCATTTCAGGGACCGGCACCGATGTGGGAAAAACCGTCGCAACGGCGGCCCTGGCGGCCCGGGAGCTGGCCCAAGGACGCGCCGTGGCCATCTACAAGCCAACGCAAACCGGAGTGCAGGAAAGCGAACCCGGCGATGTCCGGAACATTGCAGCATGGCTGGATGATCCAGAGCGGTTGAGCACCGCAGAAGGGGTGCGGCTGCGCGAGCCCATGGCCCCGGTGGATGCAGCGCTGGTGGCCGGAGGCCAGGGCGCGGTCCAGGCGCTTCCCGGGCTCGCTGAGCATTGCGAACGGATTCGCAGGCTCGCCGCAGAATATGACACGGTCCTGGTTGAGGGCGCCGGGGGACTGCTTGTCACCCTGAACCCGGAAGGCGCGAATATCGCGGATCTTGCCAGCGCGGTGGATGCTCGCCTCGTGGTCGTCACCCGCCCGGATTTGGGAACCTTGAACCATACTGCCCTGACCCTTGAGGCGGCGGTTAATCGGGGCTTTAGCCGCGGAACGCTGCTGCTGGGCAGCTTCCCCGAGCATCCCACGGCCCTGCATTGCAGGAATTTGCAGAACCTCCGGGCGCAAGCAGAGCATCACCGGTGGCACTTCGGCGGAGCGATTCCAGAGCTCGGGATGAACGAAAATATCAAGGAACAACTTCTCAGCGCCGGATTATTGCTGTCGATCCCGCCCGTCGGGGCGGGAAGCTGAACGGGTCGGCGAACGCGGAACCGGGCCGGCGGAACTGGGCCAAAAATACCCATTGCCAACCGCTATACACAGGCGTAGCCTCCTATACGTGAGTACAGCTGAGCAGGATCTGACAGGCCGGGCCAGGTTGCGCGATGCGGCAATCGAGGCCTTCGCCGCGCAGGGATTTGATGTATCCCTGCGGGCGATCGCAACGCGTGCCAACGTCACCGCGGGACTCGTGCGCCACCACTTCGGGTCCAAGCAGGCGCTGTGGGCAGAATGCGACGCCACAGTGCTCGAGCGCTACCGCCGCATGAAAGAGGATTCCCTGGCGGCCAGTCCCCAGCAGGTGTTCAGCAATCTGCCCAGCTCCAGAGAAGGCGGGGTACTGATTCTGTACATTCTGCGCTCGGTGCGCGACGGCGCGCAGGCGGGGACGCAGTTCACCGGCCACCTGGTCGAAGAGGCGCTCGCCTTATTGGATCGGGCCGTTTCGCGCGGGCTGATCGTCCCCAGCCGCAATGAGCCGGCGAGGGCACGCTTTCTGGTCCTGCAATCCCTGGGTGCGCTGGTATTGCACTTCGCGCTGAACCCGCCGCATGATCCAGAAGACTTCGCCACCGTGATGCAGGAATACTATGCGCAAGTTGCCCTGCCAACACTGGAACTCTATTCCGAAGGGCTGTTCACCGGCCCGGCCTACCTCAACGAGTACCTGGCCTCCGGCGCAGCCGACGTCCCGCCCGCGGGATCCGCGGGAACTGCCGAACCCCGGTAAGGAGCACACCATGGCCACCACCAAGCAGGCCATTGAAGTGAGCGGACTGCACAAGAATTTCGGGCGCGCCGCCGCCCTGTCAGGATTGGACCTGCGAGTGGACACCGGCCAGGTTGCCGGGTTCCTGGGGCCCAACGGCGCGGGAAAATCCACGACCATCCGCATCCTGCTGGGATTGCTGAAGGCCGACGGGGGAACAGCCCGGATGCTCGGCGCCGACCCCTGGGCCGATGCGGTGGCCCTGCACCGCCGCGTGGCCTATGTCCCGGGCGAGGTGAACCTCTGGCCCAACCTCACCGGGGGACAGGCGATCAGCATCCTGTCAAAGCTGCACGGGCAGGTCGATGAACAACGCCGCAGCCAGCTGCTTGAACGCTTCGACCTTGATCCCTCCAAGAAAGCCCGCAGCTATTCCAAGGGCAACCGCCAGAAGGTCGCCC
This sequence comes from Glutamicibacter sp. GQ173, assembly GCF_059759215.1. Lineage (NCBI taxonomy): Bacteria > Bacillati > Actinomycetota > Actinomycetes > Micrococcales > Micrococcaceae > Glutamicibacter > Glutamicibacter sp. GQ173. Next base: position 294,086 of record NZ_JCAXDT010000002.1, on the reverse strand, counting down.
TGATCGCCGCGCTGTCCTCGCGGGCAGAACTGCTGCTGCTCGATGAGCCGACCTCGGGCCTGGACCCGCTGATGGAGCAGGTCTTCACTTCCTGCATCCGCGAAGCCGCCGCAGAGGGGCGCAGCGTGCTGCTCTCAAGCCATATTTTCGCCGAAGTAGAAAAGCTCTGCGATACCGTGACCATCATCCGCGACGGGCAGACCGTTGAGGCTGGCCGCCTCTCCGATCTGCGCCACCTGCAGCGCACCGAAGTCACCGTTGAAGTCTCCGGTGCCGCGGCCAGCCTTGCGGCAGTTGAGGGCATCGAGGATTTCAAGCTCTCGGGCACCACGGCGAGCTTCAGCGTCGACCCGGAGCAGCTGCCCGGAGTTCTTGCGGCCTTGGCGCAGTATTCGCCACGCAACCTGGTCAGCACCCCGCCATCGCTGGAGGACCTGTTCCTGCGCCATTACTCGGACCAGGAGCCAACACCGGTGGCTGCCCGGGGAGGTGAGCTGCGATGACTACGGGCACCGCACGTGGGCGCCATGCTGCGGCAGAAAACCTGGGGCAACCGGCCACCTCGGCCCGCGGCACCAGCACGCTGTCCGGCGTCGGGATAGCCGCATGGTTCATCCTTCGCCGCAATTGGCTGCGCCTGGGCCTCTGGGCACTGGTGCTGGCATCGATGATTCCGATTGTCTACGACTCCCAGCAGCAGGCTTTCCCCACGCAGCAAGCGCGCGATGCCTATGCCCAGGTGGCCAACACCCCGGCCGTGGCTGCCATGACCGGCCTGCCCTACGCCGCGGGTTCGCTGGGAGGCATTCTGGTCATCAAGATCTGGATGACGCTGGCCGTGGCTTTGGCCTTCGCCGTGGTCTTCCTGGTCACCCGCAATGGCCGCGCCGAAGAGGAAGCAGGGCGCACCGAATTGCTGCGCGCCACGGCACTGGGACGCCACGCCTACCCGACAGCGAACTATCTGGTCTCCGCAGGACTGTGCCTGCTGACCGGATTGCTCATCAGCCTGCTGTGCCTGTCGGTTGCGCTGCCGGCGGCCGGCAGCTGGATCATGGGCGCCTCGATCGCCGGCACCGGCCTGGCCTTCACCGGATTGGCGGCCATCTGCGGCCAGCTCGCCTCGACCAGCCGTGGAGCGAACTCGCTGGCAGTGGCACTGATCGGCCTGTTCTACTTCATCCGCGCGGGAGCCGATCTGCAGGCTGAGGGCATGGCCCCCAGTGCGCTGAGCTGGTTCTCGCCCATTGGCTGGGCGCAGAACATGCGCGCCTACGGCGAGGACAACTGGTGGCCGCTGATGGCCTTGGCCGTCCTGGGCGCTGCCGGTTGCCTCGTGGCGTTGCGCATCGACAGCTCGCGGGATTTGGGCTCGGGCATTTTGCCCGAACGCCGGTCAGCTGCCTTTGCCGGGCCCTTCACCACGACGGCGCTGGGACTGGCGCTGCGCCTGCAGCGATCTTCGCTGATCGGCTGGTTCATCGGCGCTGCGGTGTCCGGGCTGTTCTTCGGCTCTGTCGCACGGTCCATGGGCACGCTGCTGGATCCCGAGAATCCCTTTGCCCGCAATTTTGTGGGCACCGGGCACAGCATGCTCGACGGGGTGCTTGGCATCTTCGTGGCGTTCAATGCTTTGCTGGCCGCAGCCTTTGCCATCCAGTGCCTGGGTGCAGCGCGCAGCGAGGAAGAGAGCGGCCGGCTCGAACAGCAGCTTGCCGGGGCCTTGTCCCGCGGCTGGTGGCTCGGCGCCCACCTGTTGATAGCGGTGCTTGGCTCGGGGCTGATGCTGCTGCTTGCCGGGGCCCTGACCGGTGCATCCTCCCAAGGAGCAGGGGATCCAGGGCAGCTGGCCGGTGCCTGCCTCGCATTCTGGCCGGCAGTACTGTCGATGCTGGGCCTGCAGCTGCTGGCCTTCGGCTTCCTTCCGCGCCTCACCACAGCGATCACCTGGTCCGTCTACGGGCTGTCGGCGATGGCGGCCATGTTCGGCGGGATCTTCTCGCTGTCGCAAGATGCCATCCGCTTGACCCCCTTCGGCGCCATCGCGCGCGTCCCGGCAGAGGAATTGAGCTGGACCCCGCTGGTGGTGCTCGTGCTGATATCCCTTGTGCTCGCGGCGGCCGGCATGGCCCGGTTCAACCACCGAGATGTCCTGGGCGCCTAGATACTGAGGACGGGCGTCGCACTGAAGCCTCAACAGCGCTGTGCTTCGCGCGTGCATGGGATCCACGAACCGGCTTTGTGTCCCTTGGCGGGGGATTGGCCCAGCGCACCCGCGTTTCGCAAAAACACCTGCTGATAAGGCGCAATGCAAAGCTCCGAATGTTACGCCGTCGACGCTAACCAGTGGAGAAGTCTACTATCGTAACAATGTTACGACACACGCGCGGTAATAAAGTGGGCAGATCCTACGATTATTGAGTACTTTCCGCCGCCGATCGGCTCTGTAGCAACACAGGCCGGGAATTCTGGCGGCAGTTTAGCTTTGCCGAAAGGAAATCAGCTCTCCCATGTCTAACACTCAGAACTCCGTCGTCGGTTCGGATCGCGTCAAGCGCGGAATGGCCGAAATGCTCAAGGGCGGCGTCATCATGGACGTGGTCACTCCCGAGCAGGCCCGCATCGCTGAAGATGCCGGTGCCGTAGCAGTCATGGCTCTGGAGCGTGTTCCTGCAGATATTCGTGCCCAGGGCGGCGTATCGCGCATGAGCGACCCGGACATGATCGATGGCATCATTGCCGAGGTCTCCATCCCGGTGATGGCCAAGGCCCGCATCGGCCACTTCGTCGAGGCGCAGATCCTGCAGTCCCTGGGTGTGGACTACATCGACGAGTCCGAGGTGCTCTCCCCAGCTGACTACGAGAACCACATCGACAAGTGGCCATTCACCGTGCCATTCGTCTGCGGTGCCACCAACCTGGGCGAAGCCCTGCGCCGCATCAATGAAGGTGCTGCGATGATCCGCTCCAAGGGCGAAGCAGGCACCGGCGATGTCTCGAACGCCACCGGGCACATGCGCAAGATCCGCGCCGAGATCGCCAAGCTCGCTGCCCTTCCAGAAGACGAGCTGTACGTTGCCGCCAAGGAATTGCAGGCACCATACGAGCTGGTCAAGGAAATTGCGCACACCGGCAAGCTGCCAGTAGTGCTGTTCACCGCGGGCGGCATTGCCACTCCGGCTGACGCCGCGATGATGATGCAGCTGGGCGCAGACGGCGTGTTCGTCGGCTCGGGCATCTTCAAGTCCGGCAACCCGGTGCAGCGCGCCGAAGCCATCGTGAAGGCCACCACGTTCTTCGACAACCCTGACGAGCTGGCCAAGATCTCCCGCGGCCTGGGCGAAGCCATGGTCGGCATCAACGTCGCCGACGTGCCAGTGCCTCACCGCCTTTCGGAGCGCGGCTGGTAATCACTGCACAGCGAAAAGCACGGGTCCGTGCCACCGAATTCCGGTGGGCGGGCCCGTGCTTTTCAGTCTTGATGCAGCTGCCGCGGACTTCAATTCCTGCACATTAGTGGCACCTAGCGCATGGTCCACCCTGTGGCGGGGAAGATGGCGATCGGCTACGAGGTTCTCGCGGTGCAGTCCACCTCCGGGATGACTTTCACGACCTAGCTGCCAGAGCCGGGCAGTTCTAGTGCCGATGCCCTGGAATTGCTCCGCGGCGTGAGCGTCGGAGCCGAGTACGCAGGATCATCCGCCACGGCCAGCTCGAGCCGACACGCGGCTGTGGCAGACTGAAGCCCATGAGCGAGATCATTTTCGACGCGGCCGTCACGCTGAACGGCTATCTGGCCGATGAAAACCACAGCCTGCAGTGGCTTTTCGAGGTTCCCGGAGCGCAGGAACCCGACCCGGATCTGCTGCCTGGCAACGTCGGCGTCCACGTGGAAGGCGCCTCCACCTACCTGTGGCTGCTCGAGCATGAACGGCTCATCGAGAACCCTGACAAGTGGCAGGACTACTACCCGGGAATCACCACCTATGTGTTCACCTCGCGCGAGCTGCCGATCCCGGAAGGGGCCGACGTGCGCCTGGTCAATGGCCCGGTTGCCGGGGTGCTGCCCCAGATCCGCGGCGCGGCGGGAGAGAAGAACATCTGGGTGCTCGGCGGGGGAGAACTGCTCGGCCAATTCCTCGATATCGATGCGATCGATACTTTGGCCCTGACCATCGCGCCCGCGGCCTTGGCCGGCGGGGCGCCGTTGCTGCCGAGGAACATTGGCAGCGACCGGCTGGAACTGGCCGAGGCGAGGCAAGCAGGACCTTTTGCGCGTTTGGTCTATCGGGTGCGCCGGGCCTCATGACCCGGTGTTGAACGCGGAGTGCTAAAAGCAGCGAGCCGGCCACGGGAGGTTTCCCGTGGCCGGCTCGCTGCTTTTGCAGGTTGGACAGCCCGCTACTGGTTCCAGGAGCGAAGCACCATATGGCGCCCGCGGCCCAGCAGCTTCAACCCGTTGGCGCTGAAGAAATCGGCGCTGGATGGCGTGGCCGCGGCCAGCAGCTCCTGCGGGACTTCCTCATCGGGCGGTGAGAGCGGGTTGATCATCGAGCGCGAGAGCCCATGGAGCAGCGCGGTGCCCACGCCGTGGCGGCGGTGCTCCTTGCCCACGGCCAGCGAGTGCACCATCAGCTGCCCGCCCAAACCCTGCTGGGCAAAACCGCGCCCGACAATCTCGCCCTCATCGGTGCGCGCCAGGGCGTGCTCGACGCGGCGCAGGGCCGGGTGGCCGCTGGAAAGCTGCGAACTGGTTTCGCGCCACAGGTTGGTCACGTTCAGTTCGGCGGCATCCGCCCCGGCGGCCTCGGGCACGTTGTTGCCCAGGCGGATCTTGCCGGCCCAGCGATCCATCGGGATCGCCAGCGGGCCGGCATGCCAGGAGACCTGGGCATTGTCGGAAAATCCGGTGGCTTTCAGCTCGGCGGCGTCGGCGCCGGAATTCACCCAGGCTTCCACCCGCCGGGCACCCAGGCGGTGGCCTTCGGCCAGCGCAGGGCGCAACCCGGCTTGCTCGGGATGCTCGGGGAACAGCAGGATCAGGCGCTTGCGCACCGGCTGCCAGGCCCACGAGCACCCATGGGTGGTAAAGATCTTGCCGCCGGTGGCAACTGCTAGTGCCTGATGCCAGTGGCTCAGTGCTTCCTGTGCGGAGGCAATCGTCGTCATTATTCTGCGTTCACCAATCCTCGACGGCGCAGCAGCGGTTCTACCCGTGCGGTGCGGCCGCGGAATAATTCGTAGGACTCTAGGGGGTCGCGCGTATTTCCGCGCGAGAGCAGTTCCTCACGGAACCGATTACCATTTTTGCGCATCAGGCCGCCATTTTCCTCGAACCACTGCACAGTGTCGGCATCGAGCACCTCGCTCCAGATGTAGGAGTAGTAGCCAGCGGAGTAGCCATTGGCAAAAATGTGCTGGAAATAACCGGTCCGATAGCGTGGCGGAATCATGTCGGCATCAAAGCCGGCCTCAGCAAGGACCTGCTGCTCGAACGCCACGGGATCATCAATGACCGTATCCGCGCTAATGGTGTGCCAAGCCCAGTCCAGAACGCTCGCTGCCAGATACTCAGTCGTGGCAAACCCCTGTCCCCACAGTCCTGCTGCAAGGATCCTGGCAATGGTTTCATCATCCAGTTGTTCTCCGGACTGATGATGCACGGCATAACCGGGCAGCACCTGTTGATCCAGTACCCACATCTCATTGACCTGCGAGGGGAATTCAACAAAATCCCGGGGGACCGATGTGCCCGAGAGCGAAGCGTACTTCCCGTTGGAGAACATGCCATGCAGGGCGTGGCCGAACTCGTGGAAGAGCGTATTGGCTTCATCCAGGGCGAGCAATACCGGATCTCCAGGGGCAGGAGCCGAAATGTTCAAGGTGTTGGTGACAATCGGACGTTCGTTGAAATAGGAGGCGGCATCACGAAGGCTGGTCATCCAGGCGCCGCCCTTCTTCGTCTCGCGGGCCAGATAGTCACCAGTGTAGAGCGCCAGCGGGCTTCCGTCGGCATCAAAAACTTCGAAGACTCGAACTTGATCGTGATAGGCAGGCAGGTCAAAACGCTCAACGAAGGTGATCCCATAGAGCTTGGTAGCGGTGGCAAAAACGCCATCGACCAGCACGCGATCAAGTTCGAAGTAGTTGCGCAGCGACTCGGAGTCCACGGCATACTGTTCACGCAAAACCTGGTTGGAGTAGAACTTCCAATCCCACGCCTGCACTTCGTGGCCGGCAATGCTGCCCAGCACCTCAGCTTCTTTGCGCGCGTTGGCAGTGGCCGCCTTGGTCAATTCCGCGAGGCGTTGTTCAACTGCCGCGGTTGATGGTGCTGTCGCTTGGGCCAGCACCGTTTCAGCGTGGTTTGCAAAACCCAGCAGGGCTGCACGTTCGGCACGTAGCTTTGCCATATCTGCGGCCAGCTGGAGCGTTGAGTTTTCGGAGATCCCGCGTGTGATGGATGCGGCAAATACCTTGCGCCGCGCTTCGCCGCTGGTCAATGACTCCAGAACAGGCTGCTGCGTCGGGGAGACCAATGGCAGAAGATATCCTGCCGAATGGCCGGCCTGCTTTGCTGCCAGGGCGGCGGATTCGAGGGCCTGCGACGACAGGCCGTCTAGCTCGTCTGCCGAGTCGAAGTGGACGGCATGGGCGTTTTGGTTTTCCAGTACGCGATTGGAGAACTGGCTGGAGAGCTCGGAGAGCTGTGCGTTGAACTGCTTCAGCTGCTGTTTCTGGGCTTCATCCAGATCAGCGCCAGCCAGCCTGAAGGCCTTGAGCGTTTGCTCGGCCAGGCGCGCGTCTTCACCAACTAATCCTGAACAATTTGCGGCTTGTAAACGCGAATACAAGGCCTGATTTAGGTAGATCGCGTCTTCTTGGGCGCTGAAGATCGATGACATTTCGGTCTGGATGGCCCTGATCGGTTCGGTTCCATGGGCGGAAAGGACACTGAAATAGGTCATCATCGAACGGCGCAGCACCTCTCCGCTGGCTTCCAGCGCCAGGAACGTGTTGGCAAAGTCGGGTGCACTTTGCTCTTCGATGATGAGCTGCAATTCGGTGCGCTGTTCTGCGGCGCCGAGTTTGGCCGCTTCCAAATAGTGTTCGGCAGTGAGAATGTCGAATGCCGGCCATTGATAGGGGTTGGCGCTGGGTGCCAAGAGCGGATTTTGCATAAGCATAGGTTTTCACAGGCGACGTGATTTAGCTTGCATTTACACCCCTGATAGCTTGCTGGGATAGGGTCTAGGCATGCACTCACGTTTGCCTTTGGCTTGCCGTTCCTTGACCGCCGGCATACTGCTTTCGGTACTGCTGGCAGGGTGCTCGGCAAGCGTTGAACCGGACGAAGACCCCCGCCCTTCCAAACTCGCGATGGCAAGCACCCCTGCTCCCGAGTCCAGTGCAACCAGCGAGCCGAAAGAGTTTTCGCTCATGGTGACCGGCGATGTCTTGTTGCATCCTCCGCTGCTCGAGCAGGCTCGCAGCGCTGCCATGTCCGGCAACGGGAAGGACTACGATTTTTCTGCTTTGCTTGCGGGCCTGAAGCCCTATGCGCACGACGCAGATGCCGCCCTATGCAATCTCGAAACCCCCATCGGCACGCCACCGTACTCCGGCTATCCCCGGTTCACCGTCCCCGCGCAGATTCTCTCCGATCTCAAATCCATCGGCTATGACGGCTGCACCACTGCCACCAACCACACAGTCGACGCCGGAACCAGCGGGGTGAACAGGACCCTGGACGCGCTGGAGGAGCAAGAGCTGTTTGCCACCGGGTCGTACCGAAGCAAGAAGGAAGCGCAGGAACCGCCGATCATGCAGATCGACGGAATCAAGCTCGGCGTGATTGCCAGTACGTTCTCGCTCAATGGCCTGCCAGAGGCCGCCGACTGGCAGGTTGATACCGGAGTCGGCGCGCAAAAGCTGATACAGCGCGGAAAATCGGCCCGCCAGGATGGTGCTGACATCGTGGTGGCCGCTATTCACGATGGCACTGAATATTCGAACAGGCCAACTGCCCAACAGCGCAAACTGGGCCGGGAGCTGGCCGAATCCGGAGTCTTCGACTTCATCTACATGCACCACACGCATTCGGCGCTGCCAATCGAAAAACACGATGGCACCTGGATCGTCTACGGGCTGGGAAATTCGGTGGCGAAGCATGCGACAAAAACCATCTTGAATCGAGAAGGAATCAGCGTCAAAGCAACGTTCAGCCAAAACGAGAAGTCGGGTGACTGGAAAGTTTCAAAACTTCAATGGGTGCCGCATATGCTCTCGCAATCACCGGTGGCATGGTGCCAGGTCTTCGAAGCATCGGCTTGCTTGCCCGAAGCCGATGCCGAGGCATCGCTAGCCCGGACGACGGCCACCGTAAATGCCTACGGCGCATTCGATGATGGCCTGGAGCAATGGACAATCGAATAAGCATGTTGAGCGGTGAATAGAGTCGAGTCCTCCAGATCCAGGGAATTCAGCAAAAGTGCCGGAAAGTACCGCTGCTAGCTGTGCCCGAGGTTCATCGAGCCGTTCCGGGGCGGATTCATCTCAGGCATCGCAACCGCAATGAGCCTTCTTCGACGTCCTCTTCGGATAGTCCGCATTTTCAGGCTGCCTGTTCAGTTTCTGCGCGGATTGAATCGATCCGGCGCTTTTTCCAGCTTGATTGCGCCTGGGGCCCTCGTCTTCATCTCCATGTGGCGATAGCCAGCCGGGAAAAGTCCTCATTTCGGTTGACGCTGGGGTGTAACTTGAAAATCGCAACGGGGAAAACACGACACACCGAGAAACAAAATCAACTGCTGCTTCACCCGGTACTAACGTTGATTCGGCGCCCAGTGCGCCTCGAACCCCGCAAACTATGAAGGTCACATCCATGCCGAAAATTGGCGTTCTCGCCCTCCAAGGAGATTTCCGCGAACATCTTGCATCCCTGCAGCGCCTGGGACAAGAAACGCTCGCTGTGCGCACCCCGGACGACCTATCGAAGGTCGACGCATTGGTTATTCCCGGCGGAGAATCCTCGGTCATCGACCGGCTCTCCCGCAACTATTCACTGGCAGAGCCAATCAAGCAGCGCATCGCACAGGGCATGCCGGCCTACGGCTCCTGTGCGGGAATGATCATGCTGGCGGACCGAATTGAGAACCCTGCGGTCTCCAGCACTGGTGCCATCCAGCAGAGCTTCGGCGGCATCGACATGACAGTTCGGCGCAATGCATTCGGCCGCCAAGTGGACTCCTTCGAATACCAGTTGGGCTTCTTGGGACAGAACCTCGAAGCTGTATTCATTCGGGCTCCTGAAGCGGTGCAAGTAGGCGCCGATGTGCAAGTGATCAGCACGGTTCCAGCCGAAGGCGATGGCGAACAGGGTAGAATTGTTGCAGTACGCCAGGGAAATTTGTTGGCAACCAGCTTTCACCCGGAAGTCACCGGCAGCACGGCGATCCACGAATTTTTCATCCAACTCACGCGAGGAGACGCTTAAAGCATGTCAGGCCACTCCAAATGGGCAACCACCAAGCACAAGAAGGCCGCGATTGACGCCAAGCGCGCCAAAGCCTTCGCAAAATTCATCAAGGGCATCGAAGTTGCAGCCCGCGCCGGCGGCGCAGACATGTCGGGCAACCCGGCACTGGAACTTGCCGTCAGCAAGGCCAAGAAGAACTCTGTGCCAGTCAACAACATCGATCGCGCAATCAAGCGCGGTGCCGGCCTGACCGGTGAGGTCGTTGACTACACCGAAATCATTTATGAGGCACGTGGCCCGCAGGGCTCGGCTCTGCTGATCGAGTGCCTTACGGACAATAAGAACCGCGCAGCTTCCGAGGTTCGAGTTGGCATCACCCGCAACGGCGGCACCGTTGCCGACCCGGGGTCGGTCGCGTACTTGTTCAACCGCCAGGGCGTTGTCCGCTTGCCAAAGGGCGAGCTGACCGAAGACGATCTGCTGATGACCGTGCTGGATGCCGGTGCTGACGAGATCCTGGACGAGGACGAGAACTTCGCCATCGTTTCGGACCCATCGGACCTGCGTGCCGTGGCCACCGCATTGGATGAGGCTGACATCGCCTACGAATCCGATGAAATGGAATTCCTGCCTTCGATGAAGGTAGAGCTGGACGTTGACGGCGCCCGCAAGTTCCTCAAGCTCTTCGACGCATTGGAAGAGCTGGACGACGTGCAGAACGTCTACACCAACGCTGATCTGTCCGACGAGGTTCGCGCCGCGCTGGACGAAGAGCAGTAAGGCTTGTCCCTTCGCGTTGTCGGCGTCGACCCCGGACTGACCCGTTGTGGCCTGGCCGTGGTCGACGTCGCTGCAAACAGGCAAGTTTCGCTGGTTGATGTCACCGTCGCTGGCACCCCGCCGGGCACCCCCTTGGACGCCCGGCTCTTGACGATCGCCAACGCCATCGACGCGTGGCTTGACGAGCACAAGCCGGATGTCCTGGCCCTTGAACGGGTCTTCGCTTCGGCCAACGTATCTACCGTTATTGGCACGGCTCAAGTCACAGGCGTCGTCATCACGGCCGCAGCCCGGCGCGGCATCCCCGTAGCACTGCATACGCCCACCGAAGTGAAGGCTGCGGTGACCGGTTCAGGACAGGCAACCAAGGTGGCGATCGGAAAAATGGTTGCCAAGATCTGCCGTCTCGACGAGCCTCCCAAGCCAGCTGACGCAGCAGATGCTGTGGCTTTGGCGATCGCCCACGGCTGGCGCGGAGCAGCTGCAGGGTCGAATGCTTCGGCCTCGGCAGCCAGCGCTACCGGGTCCTCCCAGCTCACTGGTGCGCAGCAAGCGTGGATCGCCGCCGAAGCCTCGGCCAAGCGCCGAACTATTCGCCGTTAGGCAACACGACCCACCGTTGCACCGCCCACGTCGCGATTCGTAGGTATCTTCGATAAACTGGGTTCGATCGAACATATATCCCAAGGAGTGGCATGATCAGCTCATTGACCGGCGCCGTGCAAGCGGTGACCCTGAATACTGCGGTAATTGACGTCAACGGCTTCGGCATGCTGGTCAATGCCACCCCAGGAACCCTGGCAACCTTGCATGTTGGACGCGAAGCCACCGTATTCACTTCCATGGTGGTCCGCGAAGATTCCATGACCCTTTTCGGTTTCGCCAGCGCTGAAGAGCGCGATGTGTTTGAAGTCTTGATCTCGGTCTCGGGTATCGGCCCGCGCACCGGCCTGGCGATTCTCGCAGTCCACAGCCCCGAAGAAGTGCGCATTGCAGCTAATACCAAGGACACCGCCGCGTTCACCAAGGTTTCTGGCATTGGCCCCAAGGGAGCTAGCCGAATTGTTCTGGAACTCAATGGCAAGCTCGTGCCAACCGGTGCGCCGGTCTCACCGGTGGCGGATGCCGGCTCGCTCAGCGTCTGGGAGCCCCAGGTGATCGAAGCGCTCACCGGACTGGGTTGGAGCGAGAAGGACGCCGCCAGCACGCTCAAGTCGCTCTCCAAGGCCGAACCGGAAATTGTTTCCGGCGGCAATGTCGCCGAAATTTTGCGTGCTGCGCTGCGCAGCATGTCCAGCGGAACCCGAGTCTAGGCAGGCTTCGAGAGGACCATGACGATGAACGATTCCACCGGGCTGACCAACGCCGGCAGCGAGCCCGAGGAACGGGTGCTTGAAGCAGCCTTGCGACCACGCAACCTTGACGACTTTGTCGGCCAGTCACGCGTCAGGCAGCAGCTATCGCTGGTACTAGAGGCTGCCAAGATCCGCGAACGCACCGCAGACCATGTGCTGCTATCGGGGCCTCCGGGCCTCGGTAAAACAACCCTTTCCATGATCATTGCCGCGGAGATGAACGCGCCACTGCGCATTTCCTCTGGCCCGGCTATTCAGCATGCGGGGGATCTCGCGGCTATTCTCTCCTCGCTGACTGAGGGCGAAGTTCTTTTCCTGGATGAAATCCACAGAATGTCTCGCCCGGCTGAAGAAATGCTCTACATGGCGATGGAAGATTTCCGTGTAGATATTGTTGTCGGCAAGGGTGCGGGCGCTACCGCCATCCCATTGGAGTTGCCGCCATTTACGCTTGTCGGTGCCACTACCCGTGCTGGCCTGCTGCCTGGTCCGCTGCGCGACCGCTTCGGTTTTACCGGGCACCTGGAATTCTATGCAGTCCAAGAACTTGAACTTGTACTGCGCCGCTCAGCGATGATGCTGGATTTGAGCGTCACTTCGGCGGCCTTCACCGAGATCGCCGGCCGCTCGCGAGGTACACCTCGAATTGCCAACCGACTGCTGCGCCGTGTGCGCGACTGGGCGCTAGTGCACAAGCTCGAAGAGATCGACCACAAGGCGGCCTCGGCAGCACTGGATATGTATGAAGTCGATGCGCGTGGGCTGGACCGATTGGACCGCGGCGTATTGGAAGCTTTGTGCACCAAGTTTGGCGGGGGACCGGTAGGCCTATCCACCCTGGCCATTGCGGTCGGTGAGGAAACGGAAACCGTGGAGACCGTAGCTGAACCTTACTTGGTTCGCGAAGGTTTGATGGGCCGCACCCCACGCGGCCGCATCGCGATGCCTGGTGCTTGGGAGCATCTAGGACTGGCCATGCCCAAGGACGCCATCTTTGCCAGCGCCCAAAGCTATGAATCCGATGAGGATTAGGCAAGCAATACTTCACTGCCCGCGTAAATGGTCTGCCGGTTGACCGTATGCCATTAGACTAAAGACGCCCGACCTCTACCCGTTTACGGGTCCGGTAGGGCGTCTTTGCTGTTAATGCCCGACCTTGGGTGAACCGGCAACCTAGAACTTTTGATCAAATCGCAACAATTCGTTAGCAGGTAAATACGTGAATTCCCTCGTAATCGCCCAGGCCGCCGGCGGCGGCTTCAACCCTTCGCTCATCTTGATGGTGGCGCTGTTTGCAGTGTTGATCTTCATGATGTTCCGTGGCCGCAAGAAGCAGTCCGCTCAGCAGGAGAAGCTGAAGAACAACACCGTGCCAGGCGCGAAGGTGATGACAAACTCGGGCATCTTCGGCACTGTCGTGGGCATTGACGCAGAGGATCGCGTGCAGGTCGAGGTTGCCAACGGCGTCGTGCTGACCCTGCACCGCCAGGCCATTTCCACCTTCCTGGATAACGAGCCAGCTGCCGCCGCAACGCAGCAGCCAGCAGAATCCAGCGATGTTGCTGAAACCCCAGAAGAGTCCCTGCGTCGCTTGAACGACGAGGGCAAGGACGAGCGCAACTCCTAAGTTCCGGGTAGCAAGCGGTGGCCCGAAGCTACAGCCACCAACACGAGAAAGCACATTAGATGTCATCAATCAGACCTGTTAAGCAGGCGCGCAAGGCGTTGCTGTGGTTGCTGATCGTCTTCATCATCGCAACCGGCGTGCTGGTGGCTGGTGCAGCGAACGGTAAAACCGGGTGGGGACCAAAGCTGGCCCTCGACCTTGAAGGCGGCACCGAGATGATCCTGGCCCCACGGGTTCAGGGCGATCAGGAAATCAACCAGGAGCAGCTGGACCAGGCGGTGGAAATTATCCGCCAGCGCGTGGACGGCTCCGGTGTTTCGGAATCGGAAATCACCACCCAGTCCGGTCGCAACGTTGTCGTATCCATGCCGGGTACACCCGACCAGGCGACCCGCGAGCTGATCCAGGCTTCAGCAGCCATGGAATTCCGTCCGGTACTCGTATCGGGTTCCTATGAAGCGACTCCCAAGGACCAGCGGACTGCCAAGGCTGACCTTCCTAAGCCCAACGGCAAGCCAAAGAACGCTTCGGACACCAATTGGGTGACCGCAGATCTTTACCAGAAATTCGAAGCCTTCGACTGCACCAATGACGAAGACAAGAAGAGCAGTGAAGATGCTGACCCCGCGAAGCCCATGATTTCTTGTGATGAGAGCGTGGGAGCCAAGTACATTCTCGGCCCCCAAGAAATCCCTGGCGACCAGATCTCCGACGCTTACGCACAGCTGGCCCGCGGAGTAAACGGTTCCGTCACTGGCGAGTGGGTTGTTGTCATTGAATTCAACCAGCAGGGCACCAAGACGTTTGCTGACACCACCCAGCGCCTGATTGCGCTTCAGGGTGCACAGAACCAGTTCGCGATCGTCCTTGACGGACAGATCATCTCGGCCCCAACGACCAATGCCGTGATTTCCGACGGGCGCCCGCAGATTTCCGGTGGCTTCACCCAGGAAACTTCGCAAGCACTGGCCGAGCAGCTCAAATACGGTGCCTTGCCAATCAGCTTCGACATCCAGTCTGAGCGCCAGGTCTCTGCGACCCTTGGTGCCGACCAGCTGACTGCAGGATTGATCGCCGGCATTATCGGCCTGGTGCTCGTATTCATCTACTCGCTGTTCCAGTACCGCGCACTGGGCCTGGTGACCATTGCTTCCCTGCTGGTCTCCGGTGTACTCACCTACCTGTCCCTGGTCCTGCTTGGATGGGGAATGAACTACCGGCTGTCGCTGGCAGGTGTCGCCGGTCTGATTGTCGCGATCGGCCTGATCGCCGACTCGTTCATCGTTTACTTCGAACGCGTACGCGACGAATTGCGCGAAGGCCGTCCATTGGCCAGTGCCGTCGACGTCGGTTGGGGGCGTGCCAAGCGCACCATTTTGGCTTCCAAAGCAGTGAACGTCCTGGCCGCAGTGGTGCTCTACATCGTCGCCGTCGGCAACGTGCGAGGCTTCGCCTTCACCCTGGGCTTGACTGCAATCATCGACCTTGTCGTGGTCTATGGCCTGACGCACCCAACGCTGGTGCTGCTGGCCCGGACCAAGTTCTTCGCCGATGGCCACCGCCTGTCCGGCCTTGATCCGTCGCTTTTGGGCGTTGAGCCGCTGTACAAGGGCGCCGGCCAGGTTCGCCGTTTTGGCGAGAATGCGGAGGCGAACCGCGGCAAGAAGAATGCCAAGGCTTCAGGCGAAGCAGCCAAGCGCATGACTATTGCTGAGCGCCGCCGCGAAGAGGCAGCCCAAGCGATCCGGCCTGGGAATGCATCGTCGAAGGCTCAGGAGGAGAACAATGAATAAGCTAGTGACTTGGGGCAACGAGCTCTACACCGGCAAGCGTTCCTACCCGTTCACCTCCAAGCACCGGCTTTGGTTCGCCATCGCAGGCGCAATGGTGATCCTGTCGATCCTTGTCCCTGTAGTCAAGGGCGGGTTCAATCTCGGCATCGACTTCCGTGGTGGCTCGGAATTCACCGTCTCGGATGTCCAGAATACCGATATCAAAATCGGTGAACACGCAGTTACCTCGGTTGCTTCGGGCGCCGAGGTCACGGTCACGAATATTGCACCGAACACCATGCGTGTTGAGACTGAGCGCCTGAGCGATGACGAAACTCTGGCAATCGCAGCATCTTTGGCTGAGGACTATGGGGTATCCAGTGACGAAGTGACCAGCAACTTCATCGGCCCTACCTGGGGGCAGGACGTTTCTCGTCAGGCGCTGCTGGGCCTGTTCGCTTTCGTGGTCCTTGTTGGGTTGTTGATGGCCGCATACTTCCGCACGTGGAAGATGTCGCTGGCCGCCATCGTTGGCCTGCTGGTCGTGATCTTCGTGACCGCTGGCATCTATTCGGTCACCGGATTCGAGATTACGCCCAGTGCCATTATCGGTTTCCTGACGATTCTGAGTTATTCGCTCTATGACACCGTCGTGGTTTTCGACAAGGTTCGTGAAAATACGAAGGACTTCACCAAGCAGTCCAAGCGCACCTTTGAGCAGTTGGTGAACCTCGCGGTGAACCAGACCTTGGTCCGTTCAATCAATACCTCTGTGGTGGCCGTACTGCCCGTGGCGTCGATTCTCTTCATCGGTTCCTACATGCTCGGTGCCGGTACGCTCAAGGATCTTTCATTGGCCTTGTTCGTCGGCATTATCATCTCGGCGTTGTCCACCCTGTTCGTTCAAGCGCCGCTGTACCAATGGCTGCGCCGCAACGATTCTGATGTCGTTGAACACTCGAAGAAAATGGCCGTCGCCTAATCGCTACCCGGTCTGAAGAAGCGCCTCCAGCATTCGCTGGAGGCGCTTTTTCACAATGGCGTGAAGCGGTGTAATTAGTTGTCACCGGCCGAACGTGCTATAACAAATGAACTAAACAACGTGTTTTTTGGTGCAAGGTCGTGGACGTAACCGCGGCTGGAAACTACCACCGGATGTCGCCACGCTAGCTCGCTCAGGCCGGCGGCGTCAGGTGGCAATGGGGAAGGAGCGGGGCATGGCGAATACGTCAAACCTGAACAATTCGAAACGGCGCTCAATTTCCCGTTTAGTGCGGTTTGCCGGTCGCGGCAGTACCCCGGGCACGTCGCCGACACTTGAGCCGTTGCTTCGTACAGTAAAGTCGAAGCATCCGCGTGCGGACCTCGACCTGCTTGTGCACGCCTATGAGGTAGCCGAAAAATATCATGACGGCCAAAAACGCAAAAGCGGTGACCCGTACATCACCCACCCCGTAGCCGTCGCTACAATTTTGGCCGAGATGGGTATGACTGGCGCAATTCTCGCTGCGGCGCTCCTGCACGACACGGTTGAAGATACTGAATACTCTCTTGAATCGGTCAAGAAGGAATTCTCGGAAGAAATCGCCATGCTCGTTGATGGCGTGACGAAGCTCGACAAGGTCACCTACGGTGAAGCGGCACCGGCTGAAACCGTGCGCAAAATGGTTGTCGCCATGTCTCGCGACATCCGCGTCCTGTTGATCAAGCTTGCCGACCGCCTGCACAATGCCCGCACCTGGCGCTACGTTTCGCCTGAGTCTTCTTCGCGCAAAGCCAAGGAGACGCTGGAAATATTCGCGCCCTTGGCACATCGCCTCGGCATGAACACCGTGAAATGGGAACTTGAAGATCTTTCCTTCGCGGCCCTTCACCCCAAGGTCTACCAAGAAATCGTCCGCATGGTGGGGGATCGCACCCCCGAGCGAGAAAAGTACCTCTCCTCAATTCGCCAGACGCTCTCTGGCGACCTGGGCAATCTCGATATCCATGCCACCGTATCCGGTCGTCCAAAGCACTATTACTCGATCTATCAGAAGATGATTGTTCGAGGAAAGGACTTTGACGACATCCATGATTTGATGGGTGTTCGCATCCTGGTCGACACCGTCAAGGATTGCTATGGGGCACTGGGTGTCGTCCACGCAGAGTGGAATCCGCTGCCCAACCGCTTCAAGGATTACATTGCCATCCCGAAGCTGAACCTCTACCAGTCGCTGCACACCACGGTGATGGGGCCGGAAGGCAAGCCGGTAGAAATACAGATCCGCACCCACGACATGCACGTGCGTGCCGAGTACGGTGTGGCTGCGCACTTCCAATACAAGCATGGACAAAACGCGAACTCCATGCTGTCGCCGGAACAGAATATGGACTGGCTGCGGTCCTTGATGGAATGGCAGGCAGATACCACCGACTCCGAGGAATTCCTCGACGGGCTGCGCTATACGATCAGCTCCGCCGAGGTGTATGTCTTCACTCCCAAGGGTGACATCATGTCGCTGCCAGTGGGCGCAACTCCGGTGGACTTCGCCTACTCGATCCACACTGACGTTGGCCATCGGACGATCGGCAGCCGGGTCAACGGCAAGCTGGTGCCGCTGCATACCGAACTCAAACAGGGCGACGTAGTAGAGGTTTTCACTTCGAAGGCAGAAGGCGCCGGTCCATCCCAGGACTGGCAGAACTTCGTCAAATCACCACGTGCAAAAGCGAAGATCCGTGGATACTTCTCCAAGGAACGCCGTGAAGAAGCCATCGAAAAGGGCAAGGAGCTTCTGACCAAGGAGCTGCGGCGCAACCAGCTGCCCCTGCAGAAATTGATGACTCACGACCTACTGACCGCGGTTGCCAACGAGCTGCACCACACGGACATCTCAGCGCTGTATCAGTCTGTTGGTGACGGGCATACCAGTGCACAGAACGTCATTGAGCACCTGACGGCCCTCATTGGCCCTCCTGAGGCCGAACAAGTCGATGAGGAAGCGGTGGTCCGCCCGAACGCTCCGAGCCCCACAACGGGCAACGACGCCGGCGTGATTGTTGAGGGTGTCGGCGACGTTCTGGTGAAACTGGCCCGTTGCTGTACCCCAGTGCCACCAGATGAGATCCAGGGCTTTGTGACTCGTGGCGCGGGCGTCTCCGTGCACCGCTCGGATTGCTTGAACTTGACGCAGCTGTCAAACCAGCCAGATCGACTGGTCAACGTCACTTGGGCAGCCAAGCATCACGGCGTGTTCCTCGTGGAGATCCAGGTAGAAGCGCTCGACCGCAAATCGCTGCTCTCCGATGTGACCCGAATTTTGTCCGAGAGCCATTTGAATATCCTCTCGGCCACGGTTCAAACCAGCAGGGACCGCGTGGCTTTGTCCCGTTTCTCCTTCGAGATGGGCGATCCAAAGTTCTTGAGCCACGTACTGAACCAGGTGCGCCGGATCGATGGCGTATACGACGTGTACCGCACCACTGCTGGTTCACGCCGCTAGAAACTTCGGCCTCCAAGAAATCACGCGGCCTGCGCGAAGTCGTCAAAGGAATCGACTAAGCGCAGGGCGCGTGATCTTTCTGGGGACGTCTCACAGTTATTGAGGCTTTCCCGGATCGACTCCAGATTCAAATAGGGGTCATCCAGGGAAATTGCGTTGCCCAGAACTCGACTGGCTATTGGCAATGGGTCGAACTGGGCGCAGTCGCATACGCTGCGCAAGGCGGAGGTTACCTTGATCCGGCTGCGGAATACCATTTGCGTATCGGGAACTATGGCCTGCATGAATTGGGCATTCAACCCGAAGCCGGGTGCAAAAGGACGATGGTAATTGCGCGTGTAAATGCACAGCGTAAAGACTTCGGGCAGCAACCCATGAATCCAGGCGGCCGTTTGGCGCGCCAGCACGGCATTGGAATTCAGCTCCCGCCCGCAGGCAAAAGCAGCAACCTGTGCCCGCAGCGAGGCAGTGATTTGAATCTGGCTGGGAAGAAAACAATCACCGAGCACCTCGCGGAGCAAACCGTTCGAGGCCATCGCCTGCAACTCATTTCGGCTGAACATTTGGCCGGCGATCCAGAGGTCTTCTGGAATGCGCAACGCGGCGGCGCGTGGCCCGGTAGCCTGGCAATTTCTAGATTCCATGTGGCTACTGAACCAGCAAGCGCCGCCGCGTTGAGCGTGTGCTGACGATCTGTGGATTACTTACTGGAAGTCGGCAGCCGACTTTTCCAGGGTGTTCAGCCACATGCGGCGTGCATCCAGTGCTTCCTGGGCCGCTGCAATCTGCTTTGCGTTGCCCTTGGCCTGGGCCTTGGCCAGATCCTCTTCCAATGCAGAAATCGTGTCCTGCAGCTGGCTGAGCATCGAATTGGAACGCGCCTTGGTCTCCGGGTTGGACCGGCGCCACTGCTCATCTTCGGCGCCCTTCACAGCATCTTCAACCTGGCGAAGTGCTGATTCGACGCGCTGCAGGTCGTTGCGCGGCACCTTGCCAGCTGCTTCCCAGCGTTCGCGGATGGAATCCAGCTTGGCTTTGGCGGTGGCCAGATCCTTGATTGGCAACAGCGCCCGAGCTTCCTCGAGCAGAGCTTCCTTCGCCACAAGATTATGGGCGTACTCTTCATCGATCTTGGCGTTCTCGGCGGCACGAGCCTGGAAGAAGACATCCTGGGCAGCGCGGAAACGGCCCCAGAGCTGGTCGTCATCCTTGCGCGAGGCACGGCGCGACTTCTTCCACTCGTCCATGAGCTTGCGGTACTCGGCGGCGGTGGCAGCCCAGTCCGTGGAGCTCTGCAAAGCTTCTGCGCGCGCGATCAATTCTTCCTTCACGGCCTTGGCCGAGGCGTTGGTTGAATCAAGCTGCGAGAAGTAGGCGCGGCGATGGCGATCAAAAGTGGTGCGTGCAGCACGGAACCGCTTCCACAACGCGTCTTCGGTGGCTCGTGGCAAGCGAACCGAAGAACGCTGGGAGGCCTTCCATTGCTCGAACAGCTCATTCATGGACGCCGAAGCGGTCTTCCACTGAATCTGCTCTGGTCGCTTCTCGGCCATGGCTTCGGCCTGGGCAACGATGGATTCGCGCGTGGCCAGCTGCTCGGCACGGGCGGCATCGTGGGCCTTGCGCTGTTCTGCGGAGAGGTTCTCCACAGCAACTCGAGCATTTTCCAGGCGCGATTCAAGGGCCGGGATGTCGCCAACCATGTGGCGCTCTGCGACGGTTGCCGACAGGGCCTGAACTGCCTTGCTCAATTCGCCGGCCGGAGCCTTGGCGACAACACGCTGCTCAAGGAGCATCAGCTGCGAGAGCGCATCGTCATATTTGCGCACAAAGTAGCCCAAGGCTTCTTCCTGCGTGGCATCTGGGTACTGGCCCACTGGGAACTCGGCGCCATCGATAATCACGAAGACGTGGCCGTCCTCGGTGATGCGGGCAAATTTAGCCGCTTCGTCGAGGGGAGTGGTGTGTGCGACGCTGGGCGCTACAACCGGTTTTGCAGCAGGCTTCTGCGCCTGCGGCAAAGGGGTCTTGTGGCTGTCGTCGGATTGCTGACTGGTGGTCACCGCTGAAACTCTTTCACTTTACGAGCACTTGCTGTAGCCAACTCTACCTGTGACCTCCGTTTCTTAGTAAGCCGACGTGCACAGGTTTCTTGCAAAACAGGCTTAAGATGGTTTGGTAGCCCAATTTGCACTAAGGAGTTTCATGGCACGCAAGGCCTCACTTTCAGGTTTCCCAGAATGGCTTCCAGCCGAACGGGCTGTTGAACAGCACGTGCTGGACACCTTGCGTCATGTTTTTGAACTACATGGTTTCGCCAATATCGAGACCCGTGCAGTTGAAACCCGCGCCCAATTGTTGCGCAAGGGCGAAATCGACAAGGAAGTCTATGGACTTTCGCGCCTGGCCGCCGAGGACGACAAGAACGATCCCAACGCCCTGGCCCTGCACTTCGACCTCACCGTGCCCTTCGCCCGCTATGTGGTGGAGAACGCCGGCCACCTGGCCTTCCCCTTCCGCCGCTACCAGATGCAGAAGGTGTGGCGCGGCGAACGCCCGCAGGATGGCCGCTTCCGCGAATTCACCCAGGCCGATATCGACGTGGTCGGCGATGGCACCTTGCCCTTCAGCTATGACGTCGAATTGGCGTTGACCATTGCCGATGCGCTCTCCGCGCTGCCGATCGGGGACTTCCGCTTGCGCGTGAACAATCGCAAGCTGGCCGAAGGCTTCTACCGCGGCTTGGGCCTGGATGATCCGGATGCCGTGCTGCGCGCCATCGACAAGCTGGAAAAGATCGGCGATGAAGCGGTCGCAAAGATTCTCGTGGAGGAAGTTGGCGCGACGCGCGAACAGGCCGATGCAGCCTTGGCACTGGCCAAGATCCGCACCATGGACACCTCCTTTGTTGACCAGGTTCGCGCCCTGGGTGTTGAGCACGAGCTGCTGGACAACGGCCTGGATGAGCTCTCCCAGGTGATTGACGCGGCCTCGAAGCGCGCCCCGGGCAAGGTGATGGCGGACCTTTCCATCGCCCGCGGCCTGGACTACTACACCGGCACCGTCTACGAAACCGTGCTGGTCGGCCACGAATCCTTGGGTTCGATCTGCTCGGGCGGGCGCTACGAATCGCTGGCTTCCAAGGGCAAGAAGAACTACCCGGGGGTGGGCCTGTCCATCGGCGTTACCCGCCTGGTCTCGCGCATCCTGGCTGAAGAAGTAGTCACCGCCAGCCGCAGCGTGCCATCAGTGGTATATGTCACGCTGGCCAATGGCGACTCCTGGCACCAGGCCCAGGACGTTGCCTCGCAGCTGCGCGGGCGCGGGATCGCTTGCGAAGTCGCAGCCAGCGCGGAGAAGTTCGGCAAGCAGATCAAATTCGCCGATCGCCGGGGGATTCCCTTCGTCTGGTTCACCCAGGCCGATGGCACCCACGAGGTCAAGGACATCCGCTCCGGCGAGCAGGTCGCAGCCGAGCCGGCCACCTGGATGCCCAACGCCGAAGACCTGAAGATCGCCATCAGCTAATGCTTTGGGCTTGGCCGCCCGCACCTGCACCGCCTTGCGGTGCACTAAACTTCATGGGGAGAAACTTTCCCAACCGACCGAAAGGATCGTAGTGCTACGCACTCATCAGCTGGGCGAATTGAACGCCGAGCACATTGGACAGCAGGTCACCCTCGCCGGCTGGGTCGCACGTCGCCGTGACCACGGCGGTGTCGCCTTCCTGGATTTGCGCGATGCCTCGGGCGTAGCCCAGGTTGTCGTGCGCGATGAAGAGGACTTCCACCCGCTGCGCAATGAGTTCGTGCTGCAGATCGCCGGCACCGTGGAGCGCCGGCCGGAAGGCAACGAGAACCCGAACCTGCCTACCGGGCAGATCGAGGTCATCGCGGACACCGTGACCGTGCTGAACACCGCCGCCCCGCTGCCTTTCCAGGTTGACGAGCATGTCGAGGTCGGCGAAGAGGCGCGCCTGCGCCACCGCTACCTGGACCTGCGCCGCCCGACCCCGGCCCGCAACATCCGCCTGCGCTCCGAGGCCAACCGCGTAGCACGCAACCTGCTGCACGACCAGGGCTACATCGAGATCGAGACCCCGACGCTGACCCGTTCCACCCCGGAAGGCGCCCGCGACTTCGTCGTGCCGGCCCGCCTGACCCCGGGCAGCTGGTACGCGTTGCCGCAGTCCCCGCAGCTGTTCAAGCAGCTGCTGCAGGTCGGCGGTTTCGAGAAGTACTACCAGATCGCCCGCTGCTACCGCGATGAGGACTTCCGCGCGGATCGCCAGCCGGAGTTCACCCAGCTGGACATCGAGGCCTCGTTCGTCGAGGAAGATGACATCATCGAGCTCGGCGAGAAGCTGGTCACCGAGCTGTGGAACCTGATCGACGTGCAGGTCCCGACCCCGATCCGCCGCATGGCGTACTCGGAGGCCATGGCCAAGTACGGTTCGGACAAGCCGGACCTGCGCTTCGGCCTGGAACTGACCGAAATGACCGAGTACTTCGCGAACACCTCCTTCAAGGTCTTCCAGTCCGAGTACGTCGGCGCCGTAGTCATGCCTGGCGGCGCTTCGCAGCCGCGCCGCACCCTGGATGCCTGGCAGGAATTTGCCAAGCAGCGCGGTGCCAAGGGCCTTGCCTACGTGCTGATCAAGGAAGATGGCGAGCTGGCCGGCCCAGTGGCCAAGAACCTCTCGGATGAAGAGAAGGCCGGACTGGCCGCTGCCACCGGCGCCTCTGCCGGCGACTGCATCTTCTTCTCCGCGGGCAAGAAGAACGAATCCCGCGCGCTGCTCGGCTCGGTCCGTGTCGAGATCGGCCACCGCACCGGCCTGATCAAGGAAAGCGACTGGGCGTTCGTCTGGATCGTCGACGCACCGATGTTCGAAGCCGCTTCGGATGCCGTGGCCTCGGGCGACGTGGCCGTGGGCGCCGGCGCCTGGACCGCTGTGCACCACGCGTTCACCAGCCCCAAGCCGGAGTTCATGGACACCTTCGACACCGACCCTGCCTCGGCACTGTCCTACGCCTATGACATCGTGTGCAACGGCAACGAAATCGGCGGCGGCTCGATCCGTATCCACCAGCGCGATGTGCAGGAGCGCGTCTTCAAGCTCATGGGCGTGACCCAGGAGCAGGCCGACACCCAGTTCGGCTTCCTGCTCGAGGGCTTCAAGTATGGCGCCCCGCCGCATGGCGGCATCGCCTTGGGCTGGGACCGCGTGCTGCAGCTGCTGACCAACTCGGAGTCCATCCGCGACGTCATCGCCTTCCCGAAGACCGGTGGCGGTTTCGACCCGCTGACCGCTGCTCCTGCACCGATCACCCCGCAGCAGCGCAAGGAAGCCGGCATCGACTTCAAGCCTGAGAAGAAGAAGGCCGAAGAGACCGAAGCCACGGCTGAAGCCAAGTAGGCTTACGCAGCTATAAGAAGCCGGATGGAACGCACTTGCGCGTTCCATCCGGCTTCTTTTTGCCTCAAAATAGGCCACGGCGTGGATTAATGCTGATTTTAATACTAGGTTAGTTTTCATACTAGTTATTTCACTCCAAGGAGACTTCTTGGCCGCGGCAGAACCCCAGCACATCGTCGAGCAATACCCGGCGCGCGACCGCAATTGGGCGCAGGACTTCAGGCTTGCCATGCTGCTCCATGACTTGAATGATTCGCAGAGCGTCCAGGAACTGGAAAATGCTTTGGCTATCATCCGGGACAGCGGTGAAGATGCAGAAGATCTTTTTGGCGCCCCCCTCGAATACGGTGAAGCCCGGGCTTACGCGCGGTTGACGCCGCAACAGCTGGCGGACTCGGAGATGCCGGTCAACAGCAGCGTTCTGCTGCTCGTTGGACTCGGAATTGGTGTTGGCCTGCTATGCACCGGTTTTGGCACGTGGGTCGGATTCCGTGACGGATGGACTGCGAACTCGTGGCACTATTGGCAGCTAGCGGCCTTGTGCGCAGGCACGGGAATCGCCTTATCCGCTCACCTGTGGTGGTTCTACCGCGTGAAAGGCAAATTCGCGCGATCTTGGGCGCTAGGCGTGACCGGAATAGCGGTATCCATCGCAGTGGCCGCACTCATCGCCACGCTAGGTGGTGAACAAGCCCTGCCAATGCCCAACTGGCTAGCACCGATCCTCGGGATAGCCCTGGCTATCGGCGCGTTTTGGCTGCCATTCAAGGATGAGCCCGAAGCAACGCGCAGCGACGCCACAGCTTTTTCTGATCCGGAAGCGTGGTTTGCCGAATCCACGCGCTTGCTGCGCGGACGCTATGGAATGCGAGCTAAAGAGGCGGTGTCAGTCATGGCACCTGCCCGCGAGCACTGGTCGAATATGTGCAGGGCAGAAGGCGAAGCATCGATAGTTGAGGAATTCGGCACCCCAGACGAATTCGCCATCGGACTGGGAGTCAACACCGCCAGGGCGTTGCAGCGACGATGGCTCGTACTCCGGTTGCTGCCATTGGTACTCGTATTCTTGTACGGCACAAGCCTGCTGCCGGAGGCGCTTGCCCCGGACCGAAGCGGATGGGACATCTTCTTCGCAGCATGCGTTGCGATTTTCGCGGTGGTTTCGCTCTGCGAATTGCGCCCCGCAAACCGCGCAGAATACGTGGACTCTAAACTAGCCCAAAGGCGGGCCCATGCCCGCGGCCTGGAAGAAGGGCGCAATGAGTAAGGACTCGCCATTTCCCGGCAGCTGGCAGCGCGCCATGCTCCCAATGCTCCTGCTGGCTGAATTATCGTCCGGGCAAGCCCACGGCTACGCGCTGTCCAAAACCTTGCAAGAACGCGGTTTCGGGCCGGTCAAGGGCGCAACGCTGTATCCCGCGCTGGCGAAGCTGGAAGCCTCGGGCTTCGTGGAAACCCGATGGGAAGAAGGCCGGGGCGGGCCCGGACGGAAAGTCTACGAGCTCTCCGCCACCGGCCAAACCGAGCTGAATGCGCAGCGCGCAAGCTTCGAGATGCTCGCGCAGCTGGTGAAGGCTGCCGGCAGCTAGGACAGGTCCGCCGAATCGACGATCATGGTGAACGGGCCGGTATTGGTCAGCGACACATCCATCATTGCCCCGAACCGCCCGGTCTCAACGTGCGATCCGAGTTCACGCAGGTACTGCACGAAGTATTCGTAGAGCGGCTCGCTCACCGGGCCGGGCGCGGCATTGGACCAAGAAGGGCGCCGGCCCTTGCGCACCGAGCCATAGAGGGTGAACTGGCTGATCACCAGCAGCGGGGCATGAATGCCGGCCGCCGAGGTTTCATCCTCCATGATGCGCAGCTGCCAGATCTTCTCGGCGACCTTGCGCGCTATGGCCTGGTCGTCGTCGTGGGTCACGCCCAGCAGGATCACCAAGCCAGGGGAGTCGAGCTGCCCGACAATTTTCCCTTCAACTTCAACGCGGGCGGTGCTGGCGACCTGGACGACGGCGCGCATGCAGAAATTCCTCTCAATAGGCAATAAGCGGCGGGCGTAGGGCCGGTACCGCATTGACACCAGAATATCGGTAGGCTTGGACGGTGAGCGATTTGTTCGATTCCCTGACCGATGATCCGCAGGACGCGCGCGAGGCCCAAGTCAACCGGCCCCGCCCGCCACTGGCGGTACGGATGCGCCCGCGCTCGCTCGAGGAACTGGTCGGGCAGCAGCACCTGCTCGGTCCGGGCTCGCCCTTGCGGCAGCTGGCCGAGAATCCTGAAACAGGCCTGGCTGGGCCTGCCAGCGTGATCCTCTACGGCCCGCCGGGCATCGGCAAGACCACCATCGCCCACGTCATTGCACGGGCTACCAACCGGAAATTTGTCGAGCTCTCGGCCATTACCGCAGGCGTCAAGGATGTGCGCCGGGTCATCGAGCAGGCCAAGGACGACCGCGACCTGCGCGGGATGACAACGGTTCTCTTCCTCGACGAGATCCACCGCTTCAACAAGGCCCAACAGGATGCGCTGCTTCCCGGAGTCGAAAACCGGGTGGTCGTGCTGGTCGCCGCCACAACCGAAAATCCGTCCTTCTCGGTGATTTCCCCGCTGCTCTCGCGCTCCTTGCTGCTGACCCTGCGCCCGCTGACCGATGGCGACCTCGCGGCCCTGCTGGAACGCGCCATCGAAGACGAGCGCGGATTCAACGGGCAGGTCCAGCTGGAAGACGAGCAGCGCGATGCCATCGTCCGCCTGGCCCAAGGCGATGCCCGCCGCTCGCTGACCGTGCTCGAGGCGGCCGGGGCCGTCGCATGGAATGCCGCCGGCGCCGACGTGGATCCACCGGTGCAAATCACCGCCGACCATGTCCAGCTGGCCATGGACCAGGCCGTGCAGCGCTATGACAAAGACGGCGATCAGCACTACGACATCATCTCGGCCTTCATCAAGTCCATCCGGGGCTCCGACGTGGACGCCGCCCTCCATTACCTCGCGCGCATGCTTTCCGCGGGGGAGGACCCGCGTTTCATCGCGCGCCGCCTGATGATCTCGGCCAGCGAGGATATCGGCATGGCCGATCCCACCGCCCTGCCCCTGGCCGTGGCCGCAGCCCAATCGGTGCAGCTCACCGGCATGCCCGAAGCGCGGATCATGCTGGGCCAAGCCACCGTGCATCTGGCGACCGCGCCAAAATCCAATGCGTCGTACAACGCGATCAACGCCGCCTTGGCCGACGTTTCCGAAGGCAAGGGCTCGCTGGTTCCGGACCACCTGCGCGACGCGCACTATCCAGGAGCCAAGCAATTGGGCCACGGGGTGGGCTACATCTACGCCCACGACGCGCCGCATTCGATCGCCACCCAGCAATACCTGCCCGACGATCTGGTCGGCACCAATTACTACACGCCGACCATCAACGGCGCCGAGAAGACCATCGGAACGCGCCTGGCCCGGCTTCGCGAGATCATCCGCGGCAAGGACCCAGTACGCGGCAAGCGCAAGCGCTGATTGTGCGCTATGCCTCAGCCCAAGGCTAATTCCTTTCGTGTAGACTTGATCTTTGGCTGGCAAGCCCTGCCCGGATTCCGAGTGATCGGCCTACGGAGCAAGGTTGCAGTGTAGCAGGGACGCGACGCCCACACACTCTCCATCCTGGAGGCCAGTAGATACCGTCGCTGAACGAAAAGGACACATCAATGGCTAACGCCCGTGCCCGCCGCACCGTACGCCTTTCGCGTGCGCTCGGCCTTGCATTGACCCCTAAAGCTGAAAAGTACATGGAGCGCCGTCCATACGGTCCAGGCCAGCACGGCCGCGCCCGTAAGAAGCAGGACAGCGACTACGCAGTGCGTCTGCGCGAAAAGCAGCGTTTGCGTGCCCAGTACGGCATCCGCGAAGTTCAGATGCTGAACGCTTTCAAGGAAGCAAAGCGCCTCGGCGGCCAGACCGGTGACAACCTGCTGGCACTGCTCGAGTCCCGCTTGGACGCCCTGGTTCTGCGTGCAGGCTTCGCCCGCACCATCCAGCAGGCTCGCCAGCTGGTCGTGCACCGCCACATCCTGGTCAACGGCCAGCGTGTAGACCGCCCTTCCTTCAAGGTACAGCCGGGTCAGCTGATCCACGTACACGAGAAGAGCGAGAAGATGGTTCCATTCCAGATGGCTGCAGCAGGTGAGCACGCTAAGGTGCTGCCAGCTGTTCCTGCTTACCTGGACGTAAAGCTGGAAGCCCTTCAGGCTACCTACCTGCGCGCTCCTGAGCGTGCAGAGATCCCAGTGACCTGCGAAGAGAACCTCGTGGTCGAGTACTACGCACGCTAAACAGTGCGCTAGTTCCAAGCCCGCAACCGTCCAACGGTTGCGGGCTTGTCGCTTAACTACCTATCTTGGCTCTGACTTCGATAAGGTGGACTGGCACCAAAAACCCAAGCAGAAGAGGAAGCACATGTCGGGTTCGGATATTGCAGGGCTCATCGCCGCCGGCGCATTTGTTGTACTAGTAGTGCTGCTGGCCGTGCCGATCATCAAGTTGGGCAAGGTGTTCGACGAGCTGCGCAAATCGATCAGGGACGTTGCCGATGGCACCACCCCGTTGATCGGTGAAGTCGCCAACACCGTGGCGACCACCAACGACCAGCTCAAGAAGGTCGATACGATCACCAATAACGTTTCTGATGCCACCGCCAATGTTTCCGCGCTGTCTTCGCTGATCGCAGCCACTGTCGGCAAGCCGCTGATCAAGGCGGCCGCGTTCACCGAAGGCGTGAAAGCCGCGATGAACACCAAGCCAAGCGGCAAAGCACGCCGCAGCCGCTAAGCCAGAGCTGTTCGATCGAACACGTATCGGCGCGCTGAACGACGGACGGCCCATCGAAGGCCGCCAAGGAGACTAGAATGAAAAAGTTCTTGTGGGTTTCTATTGGAGTGGGCGTTGGAGTGCTCGCAACCAGGAAATACGCTGACGTTAAATCCGGTGCAGCGCTCAATCGCCAGGTCGGCAAGTACGCCGACCGTGTTGCCGAATATCTGGAAGCCTTCCATCAGGGAATGACCGCCAGAGAAGAAGAATTACGTTCCGCCTTGGGCGTGGACGCCGCTAAGTGAAGGGATCATCCGTAACACGATGAAAACGCAGGAAATTGCCCGTCGGTGGGTCGACTTTTTCGTCTCTAAGGGCCACACGGCGGTGCCCAGCGCCTCGCTGGTCTCATCCGACCCATCGCTGTTGTTCACTGTGGCCGGCATGGTTCCCTTCATTCCGTACCTGACCGCCCGCGAAGAAGCCCCCTACTCTCGTGCGACCTCGGTGCAGAAGTGCATCCGCACCGGCGACATCGAAGAAGTCGGCAAGACCGTGCGACACGGCACCTTCTTCCAGATGTGCGGCAACTTCTCCTTCGGCGATTACTTCAAGAAGGACGCCATCCACTTCGCCTGGGAGCTGCTGACCAGCCCGGTTGAAGCCGGAGGCTACGGCCTGGACAAGGAACGCCTCTGGGTCACCGTCTACGAAGACGGCGACGAGAAGGACCTTGAAGCCCGCCGCATCTGGGAAGAAGAGATCGGCATCCCGACCGAGCGCGTGGTCGGCACCGGCAAGGAAGACAACTACTGGAACACCGGCCAGCCCGGCCCCGGCGGTCCCTGCTCGGAGATCTACTACGACCGCGGTGCCCAGTACGGCCAAGAAGGCGGCCCGGCCGTCGACGAGACCCGCTACATCGAGATCTGGAACCTGGTGTTCATGCAGTACCGCCTCTCCGCGGTGCGCTCCAAAACCGACTTCGACGTCGCCGGCGAACTGCCCAAGCGCAATATCGACACCGGCCTGGGCCTTGAGCGCCTGGCCATGATCCTGCAGGGCGTCGAGAACATGTACGAGACCGACCAGGTCCGTCCGGTGCTCGACAAGGCCGCCGAGCTTGCAGGCGTCGCCTACACCTCCACCGAGGATCCAGCGGACCCCAACCACGCCAATGACGTGCGCCTGCGCATGATCGCCGACCACATCCGCTCCTCGCTGATGCTGATCTCCGACCAAGTCACCCCGGGCAATGAGGGCCGCGGCTACGTGCTGCGCCGGCTAATCCGCCGCGCCGTGCGCGCCATGCGCCTGATGGGCGTGGACAGCGAAGTGCTCCCGCAGCTGCTTCCTGTCTCCCGCGACGCCATGAAGGGCGTCTACCCAGAGGTGGAGAACGACTTCGAGCGCATCGCCCGCATCGCCTATGCCGAGGAGCGCGCCTTCCGCCGCACCATCGCTTCGGGCACCACCCGCCTCGACGAGGCGCTGAACCACGCCAAGGAAGAAGGAGCCAACCTCTCCGGAGACGACGCCTTCACCCTGCACGACACCTATGGCTTCCCGATTGACCTCACCTTGGAAATCGCTGCCGAGGCTGGCCTGTCCGTGGACGAGCCGCGCTTCCGCGAGCTGATGAACGAGCAGCGCACCCGTGCGCAGAAGGACGCCAAGGCCAAGAAGGCCGGCCACGCCGACCTGTCGGTGTACAACAAGCTGGCCGACGCGGGCAGCGTGCACTTCACCGGCTACGACACGCTGGAAGGCGAGTCGACCATCCGCGGCATCATCCGCGACGGCCAAGTGGTCCCTTACGCAGAGCAGGGCCAGGAAATCGACCTGGTGCTCAATGAGACCCCGTTCTATGCCGAGTCCGGCGGCCAGGCTGGCGACAGCGGCCTGATCACCGGCGACGGCTTCGTGCTGGAGGTCACCGACGTGCAGGCCCCGGTCAAGGGCCTGAACGTGCACAAGGTGATCGTGCGCGAGGGCGAGCTTCCTGCCGAGGCATTGGTGCGCACCCAGGTCGACGCCGTGCGCCGCCGTTCGGGGGAGCAGGCCCACTCGGCCACCCACCTGGTGCACGCCGCGCTGCGCGAGCTGCTTGGCCCAACGGCCACGCAGGCCGGGTCCTTCAACAAGGCCGGCTACCTGCGCTTCGACTTCTCCTGGGCCGAGGCCCTCTCCGCTACGGCTCGCAGCGAAGTCGAAGAGGCAGTCAACCTGGCCATCGCCTCGAACTACCAGGTCGTCACCAACGAGATGGCCCTGTCCGAAGCCAAGAAGCTCGGCGCGATGAGCCTGTTCGGCGAGAAGTACTCCAACGACGTGCGCGTGGTGGAAATGAACGGCGCCTGGTCGCGCGAGCTGTGCGGTGGCACCCACGTGGACACCACCGCCCGCATCGGCCAGTTGACCCTGCTCTCCGAGGCCTCGGTCGGTTCGGGCAACCGCCGCGTCGAAGCCCTGGTCGGCATGGAGGCCTTCCGCCACGGCGCTGCCGAGCGTGCCCTGGTTTCCGAGCTCTCGGGCCTGTTCCGCGTGCCTTCCAGCCAGGTGTCCGAGCGCGTCAATGACACCGTTGCCAAGCTCAAGGCCGCCGAGAAGCAGATCGCCGAGCTCAAGAGCCAGGCCATGCTCGCCCAGTCCGCAGCCCTGCTGGAAAAGGTGGTGACCATCGGCTCGACCCGCCTGTTGGCCCATAACGCAGGGACCATCGACTCCGCGGATGCCCTGCGCACCATGGCGCTGGATCTGCGCGGCAAGCTTGGCACCGAAGCAGCAGTCATTGTGCTGATCGGTGTGGCCAACGGCCGGCCGCTGGTCCTGGCCGTCACCAACGATGACGCCCGTGCCAACGGCTTCAAGGCCGGCGCGCTGGTGCGCACCGCTACCGGTGTGCTCGGCGGCGGCGGCGGCGGCAAGGACGATATGGCCCAGGGCGGCGGCCAGGACGCTTCAAAGATCGACGAAGCGCTGGATGCCATTCGGGCGGCTTTGGCCAATGGCTAAAGTGGCACTCGGCGTCGACGTGGGCCTGGCCCGCGTCGGCGTCGCCATCTCAGATCCCTCGGGCATCCTGGCCACGCCGGTCATGACCCTGCGCCGGGATGCGAAGAAGAATTCGGACCGCCGGATGCTCCTGCGCATCATCACAGACCGGAATGTGGGCGAAGTATTCATCGGCGAGCCGAAATCCTTGGCCGGCAATGATACCGAGTCCACCAAAATGGCCCGTGACTACGCTATTGCCTTGGCCGAATTAGCCGATAGCTCCAATATCGAGCTTGCGGTTTTTCTGGTCGACGAGCGATTGAGCACCGTCAACGCCCATCGCGCGTTGCATGCTTCAGGCCGTAAGATGGAGGATCATCGAAAGGTTGTCGACCAGGTCGCTGCCACCGAGATCCTGCAGCAAGTGCTGGAAATGCGCCGGAACAACGTCCGTGTCCAGGCCAGCCGGATCGTCATGAAATAGATCCCGCACGTCGCGGCCCAGTTCGATGCCACACCGAGAAATGAGAGTTGATGCGAGAAGAAGCCCGTCAAGAACGGCAACGCGAAACTCTTCGTGCCCTGTACGAGAGCTTCGCGGCAGGCCAAGGGCTTCCCATCGCTGAACCTTCCACTCCTGAGCTGACCGGGCTGGACCACTATCTCGGCACTTCTGCCGATGACGAGCAGGCACCGGATGCCGCCTTGGCAGCCTCCGATGACCAGGATGGGCAGCGAACCCATACCCGGTTTCTGCCCACCCTGGCCGCGGCGCATACCGCGCAGACTCCGGTCATCGAACAGCAGGACGCCCTGCACCGCAACGGGCTGCTCGACCAGGGCGATGAAGCCTTCAATAAGCTGCGGCGCAAGAAGACCCGACGGAAGCGCAACCTGGTGATGCTGGCCACCGTGGTGATTTTTGCCCTGGTTGTCGCCGGCTCCTTCTACTTCGTCAAGTCCTTGGTCAAGCAGTTCAACCCGGATGACTATCCAGGCCCGGGCGGCGCCACGGTCGAATTCACCGTGGAAGACGGCTGGGGCCTGGGCGCGATCTCACGCAAGCTCGAGGACCTGGACGTCATTTCCAACGACAAGCTGCTGATCAAGGCCGTGGAGAACTCCGAACGCGCCAATAAGGTCGTCCACCCGGGAACCTACCAGCTCAAATCCCAGATGCCGGCAGCCGATGCTGCTGAAATCCTCGTCGATAATCGCCCTGGCAAGGTGTTCTACATCGGGCTCAAGGCGAACTTGCGCCTGAACGCGGCGCTGGAGGAGATCGCCAAGGGCTCCGGGCTCAAGCTTGCCGACCTGGAAAAACTGGCTGGACAACCGGAAAAGTTCGGGCTTCCTTCCTCTGTGCCGAACCTTGAGGGCTGGCTGCACCCGGGCGAATACCGTTTCGCCTTGGACAGCACCCCCAAGGACGTGCTGGCCAAGATGGTCAGGTCCACCAAGAACACCCTCAAGGACGCCGGCATCACCGACCTCGAGAAGGGCTACCGCACCCTGAAGGTAGCCTCCATCCTGCAGGCAGAAGCCCGCGAGAAGGACTATGCCACCGTGGCCGGAGCCATCGAGAACCGGCTGAATCCTGCCAACAAGGAAACCCATGGCTTGCTCCAGGTGGATTCCACGGTGATCTACGGCTTGGACCGCTACAGCTTGCAGTTCAGCCAGGCCGAGCGCAAGGACGCCGGCAACAAGTACAACACCTATGTGCATAAGGGCTTGACCCCGACGCCGATTGGCTCACCCGCCACCTCGGCGATCAAGGCTGCGGCCAACCCGCAGGATAACGGCTACTACTACTGGGTGACCGTGAACATCGAAACGGGAGAAACCAAGTTCGCTTCCAGCTACGCCGAACATCAGCGCAACCAGGCTGAATTCCGGGCATGGTGCGAACAGAATTCGGATGTCTGCTAAGCGCAGCAGCAACGCAGAAAGTATGTGAATTGATAAAGCAGGCTGCCGTACTGGGCCACCCGGTCGGCCACTCCAAGTCACCGGTGCTGCACCGCACGGCCTACCAGCTGTTGGGCGCGCCGCTGAATTATGAGGCCATCGACCTCGTGCCCGAACAGTGCGCCGAACACGTTGCACGCCTGCGCTCAGGGGGATGGGCCGGATCGTCGGTGACCATGCCGCTGAAGGATGCCTTTGTGCCGCTCATGGACGAGGTTTCTGCCCGCGTGCGGCAACTTGGCGCCCTGAACACCATTGTGGTGCGCGAGGATGGAACGCTGTTCGGGGAGAACACCGACATCGACGGCCTGGTCCAGGCCCTGGCCGATTTCTCGATGACCGCCGCCGACCAGGCCATGATCCTGGGGTCGGGCAATACCTCGCTAGCGGCCCTGCAGGCCTGTGCCGAGCTTGGCGTTGAGCGCGTCACCCTGGTCGTTCGTTCCATTCAGCGCTCCCAGCGCGCCGTGGACCTGGCCAAGGAACTGGGCCTGCACCCGGTCGTCCACGAAATTTCCGGCATCACACGCGAGCTGTCCGATCAGTTGCGCCTGATGCCCTTGGTTTTCAGCACGCTGCCGCCGCACGCGGGCGATGAATGGGTGCCTGCGATCGGTTCCGGCAACGGGATCCTGCTCGATGTGGCCTACGATCCATGGCCCTCCAAACTGGCTGCCTCATGGCAAGGCCAGGTCATTTCCGGGCTTCACATGCTGGTGCACCAGGCAGTGGAACAGGTGCGCCTGTTTGCCGGTGCAGCCTGGGATGAGCAGCGTCGTGTTGACGTCACAAATGCGATGTATGACTCCCTGGGACTGGCCCGACACCAGTAATTGCTTCAGGTCATGGCAAAATGGAGGACATGTTGCGTTGGTTGACCGCGGGCGAATCGCATGGCCCGGCACTTGTTGGAATTCTTGAAGGGCTACCTGCCGGAGTATCGGTGGATA
This sequence comes from Glutamicibacter sp. GQ173, assembly GCF_059759215.1. Lineage (NCBI taxonomy): Bacteria > Bacillati > Actinomycetota > Actinomycetes > Micrococcales > Micrococcaceae > Glutamicibacter > Glutamicibacter sp. GQ173. The sequence continues at coordinate 259,449 of NZ_JCAXDT010000002.1, read as the reverse complement.
GCGAAGTTGTACGCGAAGCATTAGCGCGTCGCCGCCTCGGCTACGGCCGCGGCGCGCGGATGAAGTTTGAAAAGGACCAGGTCACTTTCCTTGGCGGCGTGCGCCACGGCAAGACCCAGGGCGGTCCGGTGGCCATTGAAATCGGGAACACCGAATGGCCCAAGTGGGAACGCGTCATGAGCGCGGATCCAGTGGACCTCGACGAGCTGGCTTCGCTGGCGCGCAATGCGCCATTGACCCGTCCGCGCCCGGGCCACGCCGACTTCACGGGCATGCAGAAATACGGTTTCGACGATGCCCGCCCGATCCTGGAACGAGCCAGCGCCCGCGAAACCGCGGCCCGCGTGGCCTTGGGCGCCGTTGCCTCCCGTTTCCTGAACGACCTTGGCATCGAATTGGTGTCGCACACCACCGCCGTTGGCGCTATTTCGGCTCCGGCTGATGCCCCGCTGCCGACCGCTGCGGATATTGAAGCGCTCGATGCCGATCCACTGCGCTGCTTCGACCAGGCAACCAGCCAGGCCATGGTGGCCGAGGTCGACGACGCGCACAAGGCGGGGGAGACCCTCGGTGGCGTGGTTGAGGTTTTGGCCTACAACCTGCCTCCGGGCATTGGATCCTACGTGCACTGGGACCGCCGCCTGGACGCACGCCTGGCCGCCGCATTGATGGGCATCCAGGCCATCAAGGGCGTGGAAGTAGGCGACGGTTTTGAAACCGCGGCGCGCCGCGGTTCGGCCGCCCACGATGAGATCGTGCACGCTGAAGATGGCAGCATCAAGCGCAATTCCAATCGCGCTGGCGGCATTGAGGGCGGCATGAGCATCGGCGAGGTGCTGCGCGTGCGCGCCGGCATGAAGCCGATCGCGACCGTTCCCCGCGCCCTGCGCACCGTCGACACCGCAACCGGCGAAGACACCACCGCGCACCACCAGCGTTCAGATGTCTGTGCAGTCCCGGCTGCCGGCGTGGTTGCCGAAGCCATGGTTGCCCTGGTGCTCGCCCAGTCCCTGCTCGAGAAGTTCGGCGGCGACTCGGTTGCGGAAACCAAGCGCAATATCGACTCCTACCTGGCCAGCATCCCGGATAACCTGGGATCGACCGGCGTCTAGGAAGCATTCGTCAATGATTTACCTCATTGGTCCGATGGCCAGTGGCAAGTCCACCGTGGGCAGGTCACTGGCCACGGCCTTATCAACCAGTTTCGCCGATTCCGACGCGACGGTCGTGGCTCATCACGGCACGATTCCGCAAATTTTTGCCGAACACGGAGAAGCGCATTTCCGCGACCTGGAAGTCCAGGCCCTGGCGCGCCTGCTCACCGGGGTCGTCGCCACCGGCGGCGGCGCGGTGCTCCGCGAGGAGAACCAGCAGCTGCTTTCCCGCGGCACCGTAATCTACCTGGAGCTGGGCATGCAGGCAGCGGCCGAGCGAATCAAGGCAGACTCCAACCGGCCATTGCTGGCAGGTGATGAAGCACTCACTGTCTGGGCTTCGGTCTACGAAAAGCGCCGCCCCATTTACGAAATGCTGGCTGACGTGCACGTTGTGGTTGACGGAAAGTCTGTTCTACAAATTGTCGAAGAGATTTTGCCGCAACTCGAACAGCTGTGATTAGCGCCACGAGATGCCAGATCTCGACAATCCCACGCGTACGCTAGACAAATCAGCACCATCAGGAGGAACAAGACTGATGCCATTAGCACCGACCACTTTAAAGGTCTCGGGAAACACGGCCGCCGAATCGTACCCAGTACTGGTTGGCAACGGATTGTTGGGGCACCTGCCCGAACTGCTCGGACCTTCGGTCAAGAAGGTTTTGGTGATCCACCCTCGCGCGCTGCGCTCCACCGGCGACGTGGTTCGTGACGAACTGGCCAATGCCGGCCTGGAAGCACTGACCGCTGAGATCCCGGATGCAGAAGAAGGCAAGCACATCCAGGTGGCTTCCTTCTGCTGGGAAGTTCTGGGCAAGAATGATTTCACCCGCAGCGACGCGGTCATCTCCGTTGGCGGCGGCGCTGTCACCGACCTGGCCGGTTTTGTGGCAGCCACCTGGCTGCGCGGAGTCAAGGTCATTCACATTCCAACCTCCCTGCTGGCCATGGTCGACGCCGCGGTAGGCGGCAAGACCGGCATCAATACTGCCGAAGGCAAGAACCTGGTGGGCGCATTCCACCCTCCTGCTGCCGTGCTCGCGGACCTCGACGCCCTGGCCACCTTGCCGAAGAATGAACTGGTCACCGGCATGGCTGAAATCGTCAAGACCGGTTTCATCGCCGATGAGCGCATTCTGGAACTGATCGAAGAAGATCCGCAAGACGCCATCAACCCGACCAGCGCCCGCCTGCGCGAGCTGATCGAACGCACCATCGCTGTGAAGGTCGATGTGGTCTCCCGCGACCTGAAGGAATCGGGCGATCGTGAATTCTTGAACTACGGCCACACCCTGGCCCATGCCATCGAGCTGGCCGAGCGCTACCAGATGCGCCACGGCGCTGCGGTGTCCATCGGACTGTGCTTCGCTGCCGAGCTGGGCCGCTCCGTTGGCTACACCTCCGATGCGATCGCCGATCGCCATGTGAGCATCTTGACCTCGCTGGGGCTGCCAACCAGCTACCGCAACGACCGTTGGGCAGCATTGCTCGATGGCATGAAGCGGGACAAGAAGGCGCGCGGCAACCAGCTGCGCTTCGTTGTGCTCGAAGAGATCGGTAAGCCGCGCATCTACGAAGTGCCGGATAACTCGCTGCTGTTCGCGGCCTACCAGGAAATTGGGGAGTGAAAATGGGTGACCACACCGCATACGCCATTGATGTCGCATCGGTAAACCGGGAAGGTGTCGGGACTTCGGTCAATGGCGTCCTGATCGACCCGGTAACCCTCAAGCCCTACGTCGCCGACGAACAGGCCGCGCAGCAGCAGATGCAGGTTGGTTCCCCTACCGACCAGGTCATGATCCTGTTGGCTCGCGGAGACCTTGCCGACGCCGGCGAACTGATCGCCGAATCCCGGCTGATCGATCCAACCAACGCGCACCTGCGCGTGCTGGATACCGAGCTGACCCGGATGCAGGGCGACTTTGATCGCGCGATCAATCGGCTGCGCAAGCTCTCCGAAGAGTTCGCCGGCACCGATTACGAACCGCTGATGCACCACCACCTGGGCCTTTCCTTCTTCGCGAAGGGCGATTTCAAGGCCGCGGCGACGCGTTTCCGCAAGGCGATGGACCTGCGCATCGAGCTGGGCGATGATGCCTACCTGGTCAACGCGTCGAGCATCTGCCTGAATATCGCCGAAGAGCGGGCCGCGCAGTAACGAGCGCCACCGCGCGCAACCCTGACGGCCCGAGGCCGAGTAGGGTAAACTTGTAGATGGATTTTTGATAATGCCAGCGCATGCTGGTGTCAATAGAGGATTGAGGAAACGTGGCGGATACAACTGACATTAAAAATGGCGTAGTTCTGAAGATCGAGGGCCAGCTCTGGACCATCATCGACTTCCAGCACGTCAAGCCAGGCAAGGGCGGCGCTTTCGTCCGCACCAAGATGCGCAACGTGATGAGCGGCAAGGTGGTCGACAAGACCTACAACGCCGGAACCAAGATCGAAACCGCAACTGTTGACCGCCGCGATTACCAGTACCTCTACCAGGATGGCGACGACTACGTCTTCATGAACCTGGAAGACTACGACCAGATCACCGTCCCGGGCGAAACCGTGGGCGAGACCGCTGGCTACATGCTGGAAAACCAGGAACTGACCATCGCCATGCACGATGGCAGCCCGCTGTACCTGGAACTGCCAGCTTCGGTCGTTCTGGAAATCACCTACACCGAGCCTGGCCTGCAGGGCGACCGCTCCTCGGCCGGCACCAAGCCAGCCACCTTGGAAACCGGCAAGGAAATCCAGGTTCCGCTGTTCGTCGAGCAGAACACCAAGGTCAAGGTTGACACCCGCACCGGCGACTACCTGGGTCGTGTCAACTAGTGAGAGCCCGCGCCAAAGCCCGTCGCCGAGCCCTCGAATTCCTGTTTGAGGCTGAAGCCCGCGATGTCGACCCCATGGGTGTTGCCATCTCGCGCCGGGAAAACTCGGACATCGTGCTCAATGAGTACTCGTTGACGATCATCGAAGGCGTCATGGCCCATCTGGACCGCATCGACGAAGTGCTGGAAAGCTACGTCAAGGACTGGACCATCGAGCGCATGCCGGCCGTTGACCGTGCCGCCCTGCGCATCGGCGTATGGGAATTGCTCTACAACGATGATGTTCCCGATGCAGTAGCCGTGGCAGAAGCCGTGGTTAATGTTCGCGAGCTCTCCACCGACGAGTCCCCGGAGTTCGTCAACGGCGTACTGGGCCGGATCCAGAGCGTCAAGGACACCCTGGTCGACTAATATCGTTTCCCAGTCCCAGAGCCTGGGCCGGAACTCCCTTCGCAGGGTTTTCCGGCCCAGGCTTTTTTGCGCCCTGGAAGTCCCCCTTGCCATGTTCGATCTGTCCGGCAAGAATGGCGGGATGAACCACGTACCTGAACGATGGAGCGAATCGGTGCAGCTTCCCGACATGTGGCTGGACCCCGATCAGGACCCCAGGGATACAAACGAGCCGGATCCAGCAGGGGAGCAGGAAACCTACGCCAGATATCTTCGGGATTACCGGCTCACCCTGGAGCTGAAATGCGAAGGCCTGGCGCCCGAGCAGCTGGCCCGGCGCTCTGTGCCTCCCTCGACCATGTCCCTGCTCGGACTCCTGCGCCATCTGGGCGAAGTCGAACGCGACTGGCGCAATTGGATCAGCGACGGCGAGAGAATTGCATCGATCTACGACGGGAACGGTGCGGATTTCGACGGGGTGCGGCCCGAGCCTGAATGCCTCGCCCAAGCGCTGCAGATTCTCCATGAAGAGCAGCATGCCACGGACCAGGTGCTGGAGAACTTCGCGGACCTCGGGCAGCGTGTTGGCAGGGAAGAGGTGATCGTGCGCGAGTTGCAAGTGCACCGGATCGAAGAATATGCCCGTCATTGCGGCCACGCGGATTTGCTGCGCGAATGCATTGACGGGCGCGTGGGGCAATAGCGCACCGGCCCTACCACCGAACAGCTGCCCAGCGGATGTGCCAAAGCCAACAGCAGATGGACCAGAAGCCCGATCCGCGCGCCGATCTGCGGTAAATCGCCGGTGCGCCCGCGGCAGGCACGGCATCAGGTGGCGCATCTCACCGATCATCCAGTGTCATGCATAGCTTTCCGCTAGGGAATCGCTGCCGGCTCGTGATAATTTGAGGTAGCAATATTCCTTTAAATCCCGTCCTGTGAGGCGGAGAAGGGAGAGGTGCACAGCATGAATGAAAATTCAGTGCCAGATGTGTCGCGCACGGTGCTTACCGGCGACGATATCGATCGTGTACTCACTCGCGTGGCTTTCGAGATCATCGAAGCCAATAAGGGCACAGACGACCTTGTGCTCCTGGGCATTCCCAGCCGCGGTTTCCCGCTGGCCCAGCGCTTGGCCCAGCGCATCGCCGCTTCCACTCCCGGCGATCTCGACCCGGCAGCTCTTGTCGGCCAGCTCGACATCACCATGTACCGCGATGACCTCCGCCACTCCACCACGCGCACCCCGTCGCCGACCCGGCTTCCTGCCGGCGGGATCGACGGCAAAGTCGTGGTGCTGGTTGACGACGTGCTCTACTCCGGCCGCACTATTCGCGCCGCACTGGATGCCCTCGCCGACTGGGGCCGTCCGCGCATCGTCCGCCTCGCCGTGCTCGTGGACCGCGGCCACCGCGAACTGCCCATCCGCGCCGACCATGTGGGCAAGAACCTGCCCACCGCCAAGAGCGAAAAGGTGCGTGTGCACCTGGCCGAAATCGACGGAACCAACGAAGTGATGATCGAGGGCGTAGCGTGAAGCACCTGCTATCCACCGCGGATTTGACCCGCGAAGAAGCCATCTCCATCCTGGATATCGCCGAGGAAATGCGCGAATCCGGAACCCGTGCCATCAAGAAGCTGCCGGCGCTGCGCGGACGCACCGTGGTGAACCTCTTCTTCGAGGACTCCACCCGAACCCGCATCTCCTTCGAGGCTGCCGCCAAGCGCCTGAGCGCTGACGTCATCAACTTCTCCGCGAAGGGATCGAGCGTCTCCAAGGGCGAATCGCTGAAGGACACCGCGCAGACCCTGCTGGCCATCGGCGCCGACGCGGTAGTCATCCGCCACCCGGACTCGGGGGCCCCGGCCCGCCTGGCTGCCACTGATTGGATCGGCCTGCCGATCGTCAACGCTGGCGATGGCACCCACGAACACCCCACCCAGGCGCTGCTGGACGCATTCACCCTGCGCCGCCAGGTGGCCTTGCGCAATGGCACCAGCCCGGCCGGACAGGGCCTGGATGGGCTGAAGGTCGCGATCGTCGGGGATATTCTGCATTCCCGCGTGGCCCGCTCCAACCTCTGGCTGCTGAACACCCTGGGCGCCGAGGTCACCATGGTGGCCCCGCCAACCCTGCTGCCGGTGGGTGCGCACTCCTGGCCCTGCACCATCAGCTACGACCTGGACGCAGTGATCGCGTCGGGCGTTGATGCGCTGATGATGCTGCGTGTCCAGGGCGAGCGCATGAACGCCGCCTACTTCCCGAACCCCCGCGAGTACTCGCGCTACTGGGGGCTGGATGATGCGCGCCTGGGCCAGCTGGACTCCAGCGGCGCCGAAACGCTGATCATGCACCCGGGCCCGATGAACCGGGGACTGGAAATCTCCTCGGCCGCCGCGGATTCACCGCGTTCCACCGTGCTCGACCAGGTCACCAATGGCGTGGCCGTGCGCATGGCCAGCCTCTACATGCTCCTCTCCGGCGACCTGATCTGAAAGAAGAACCCATGAACTACTTGATCCAACAGGCCGCCATCCTCGGCGGCGAAGCCCAGGACGTGCTGATCGTCGACGGGAAGATCGCCCAGATCGGCACCATCGAAGCCAGCGCCGACGTCCAGGTGATTGACGCGAAGAATCTCGTGCTGCTGCCAGGGCTCGTTGATACCCACACCCACTTGCGCGAACCGGGCCGCGAAGATGCCGAAACCGTGGAAACCGGTTCCCAGGCCGCGGCCAAGGGCGGCTACACCGCGGTGCACGCCATGGCCAACTCCACCCCGGTGGCCGATACCGCCGGCGTGGTCGAGCAGGTCTACGAGCTGGGCCGCAAGGCAGGATGGGTGGATGTCCGCCCGGTCGGCGCGGTCACCGTGGGCCTGGCCGGCAAGCAGCTGAGCGAAATCGGCGCCATGGCCGATTCGCGCGCCCAGGTCAAGATGTTCTCCGATGACGGCATCTGCGTCTGGGACCCGCTGCTGATGCGCCGCGCCCTGGAATACGTGAAGGCCTTCGACGGGGTCATCGCCCAGCACGCCCAGGAGCCACGGCTGACCGAAGGCGCCCAGATGAACGAGGGCGAAGTCTCCTCGATCCTGGGCATGCCGGGCTGGCCTGCGGTCGCCGAGGAGTCGATCATCGCCCGCGACGTGCTGCTGGCCGAGCACGTCGGCGCCCGCCTGCACGTGTGCCACGTCTCCACCGCCGGTTCGGTGGAAATCATCCGCTGGGCCAAGGCGCGCGGAATCAACGTCACCGCCGAGGTCACCCCGCACCACCTGCTGCTCACCGATGAGCTGGTGCGCACCTTCGACCCGGTCTACAAGGTCAACCCGCCGCTTCGCCGCGAAGCCGATGTGCAGGCCCTGCGCGCCGGCGTCGCCGATGGCACCATCGACGTGATCGGCACCGACCACGCACCGCACCCTTCCGAGTCCAAGGACTGCGAATGGGGGGCTGCCGCCATGGGCATGACCGGACTGGAAACCGCCCTGTCCATCGTCCAGCACACGCTGGTGGACACCGGGCTGCTGGACTGGGCCGACGTCGCCCGCATCACCTCCGAAGTTCCGGCGCAGATCGGCCGCGTTGCCGACCAGGGCCGCCCGATCGCCGTGGGGGAGCCAGCCAACCTGGCCCTCATGGACCCGGCCGCCCGCTGGACGGTGGACCCCTCGGCCATGGCCACCAAGGGCCGCAATTCGCCGTTCGCCGGCATGCAGCTTCCTGGAGCGGTGCGCGCGACCTTCTTCCACGGCCACCCCACGGTGCTCGATGGCCAGCTGGCAACCCCAAGGGCGGCCCATGCCTGAGGGAGCACTCGGCCCGGTCATCATCACGATTCTGGTCATCATCGCCGGAATCTCGCTGATCCTGATCGGCTGGCGGAACCTCAAGGCCCGCCAGGCGCAGATCCCCGAGCCCTTTGAGGCCTTCGAGGATTCGATCGAACACAGCTTCACCGGAATGTACGTGGCCACCACGAAGTTCGACGACTGGCTCGATCGCATTGCCGTGCACGATCTGGGAGTGCGCACCAACGCCACCTTGGAACTCGGGGCGAGCGGTGTGCATCTGGTCAGGCCGGGCAGCCGCGATGTGCACATTCCATGGGAGCACTTCGATGCGGTCAGGCGATCGAACGGGATGATCGGCAAATTTGTCGAGAAGAACGGGCTGATCGTGATCAGCTGGAATCGTGAAGGCTTCAATTTCGACACCGGATTCCGTCCCCGGTTCTCCGAGGACACCCCCAAGATTTATCAGTTGCTGGCGTCGCATGGCGACGTAAGCCGAGCAGGAGACAAATAAGTGAATTCCCTGAGCAACCTACCAGCCGTGTTGGTACTCGAAGATGGCCGCATCTTCCGCGGGCGCAGCTATGGCGCCGTGGGCACTACCCTGGGTGAAGCAGTCTTCACCACCGGCATGACCGGCTACCAGGAAACCCTGACTGACCCTTCCTACGCGCACCAGATCATCGTGCAGACCTTCCCGCACGTGGGCAACACCGGCGTGAACTCGCAAGACCCGGAGTCCACCCGGATGTGGGCCGCCGGCTACGTGGTGCGCGACGCCGCCCGCCGTCCGAGCAACTGGCGCAGCGAGCGCACCTTGGATGAGGATCTGAAGGAATACGGCATCGTGGGCATCCGCGGCGTGGACACCCGCGCCCTGACCCGCCACCTGCGCGAAGCCGGCGCCATGAAGTCCGGCGTGTTCTCCGGCGAGGCCGCCGCGAAGTCCGATGCCGAGCTGATCGAGATCGTCAAGGCCCAGCCATCGATGGCCGGCCGGAACATCTCCGCCGAAGTTTCGGTGGATTCGGCCTACATCGTCGAGCCGGCCGACCACGGCTACGAGGGCGCTGCCAAGCACACCGTGGCCGCGATCGACCTGGGCATGAAGTCGATGACCCCGCACCGCCTGGCCGAACGCGGCCTGCGCGTGCACGTCTTGCCGCACGATGCGACCCTGGAGGATATCAAGGCCACCGGCGCGAACGGCGTATTCTTCTCCAACGGCCCGGGCGATCCTGCCACCGCCACCAAGCAGGTGGAACTGGTCCGCTCGGTGCTCGACGCCGGCCTGCCGTACTTCGGCATCTGCTTCGGCAACCAGATGCTCGGCCGCGCCCTGGGCTTTGAGACCTACAAGCTGCGCTTCGGCCACCGCGGGATCAACCAGCCGGTGATGGACAAGGCCACCGGCCGCGTGGAAATCACCAGCCAGAACCACGGTTTCGCCGTAGACGCCCCGATCGAGGGCGAACTGACCGCACCGGTCGAGCGCTTCGGCAAGGTGGAGGTTTCGCACTTCTCGCTCAACGACCGCGTGGTCGAAGGCCTGAATTGCCTGGACATCCCGGCCTTCTCCGTGCAGTACCACCCAGAAGCGGCATCTGGCCCCCACGATGCCGCCTACCTCTTTGACCGCTTCATCACCGCGTTGGATTCCGCCGCAGAAAAGGACAGCAAGTAATGCCTAAGCGCACCGATCTGAAATCAGTTCTCGTCATCGGTTCGGGCCCGATCGTCATCGGACAGGCCGCTGAATTCGACTACTCCGGCACCCAGGCACTGCGCGTGCTCAAGGAAGAGGGCCTGCGCGTTGTCTTGGTGAACTCCAACCCGGCGACGATCATGACCGACCCGGAATTCGCCGACGCCACCTACGTGGAGCCGATCACCCCGGAGGTCGTTGAGAAGATCATCGCCAAGGAGCGCCCGGATGCGATCCTGCCTACCCTGGGCGGCCAGACCGCGCTGAATACCGCCATCGCTCTGGACAAGTCCGGCGCCCTGGAAAAGTACAACGTCGAGCTGATCGGCGCGAACATCGAAGCCATCGAGCTGGGCGAGGACCGCGAGAAGTTCAAGGGCGTCGTCGAACGCTGCGGCGCCGAATCGGCCAAGTCCGTGATCGTGCACACCCTGGACGAGGCCTTCGCCGCCGTCGAGGAGCTGAAGTACCCGGTTGTGGTGCGCCCCTCGTTCACCATGGGCGGCCTGGGCTCGGGCATGGCCTACAACGCCGAAGACCTGCGCCGCATCGCGGGAGCCGGCCTGCAGTACTCGCCCACCACCGAGGTGCTCCTTGAGGAGTCGATCCTGGGCTGGAAGGAGTACGAGCTGGAGATGATGCGCGACAAGAACGACAACGTCGTGGTCGTCTGCTCCATCGAGAACTTCGACCCGGTCGGCGTGCACACCGGCGACTCGATCACCGTGGCCCCGGCCATGACCCTGACCGACCGCGAATACCAGAAGCTGCGCGACATCTCCATCGCCGTGATCCGCGAGGTCGGCGTGGACACCGGTGGCTGCAACATCCAGTTCGCCATCGAGCCGGACACCGGCCGCGTGGTGGTCATCGAGATGAACCCGCGCGTTTCGCGCTCTTCCGCGCTGGCTTCCAAGGCCACCGGCTTCGCGATTGCCAAGATCGCCACCAAGCTAGCCGTGGGCTACACGCTGGATGAGATCCCGAACGACATCACCCAGAAGACCCCGGCCTCCTTCGAGCCGGCCCTGGACTACGTGGTCGTGAAGGTCCCGCGCTTCGCCTTCGAGAAGTTCCCGGCAGCGGACAAGACCCTGACCACCACCATGAAGTCGGTCGGCGAGGCCATGGCCCTGGGCCGCAACTTCACCGAAGCCCTGCAGAAGGCCCTGCGCTCCCTGGAGCAGAAGGGCTCGGAGCTGAGCTTCGAAACCATCGACGAATCCGAGCACGAAGCCGTGCTGGCCTCCATCGTGAAGGGCTCCACCGAGCGCCTTTCGCTGGTCCAGCGCCTGCTCTACTCGGGTGTCTCGATCGAGCGCCTCTACGAAGCCACCTCGATTGACCCCTGGTACCTGGACCAGCTGGCCCTGATCAACGAGACCGCGAAGCTGGTGGCGGCCAACAAGGACCTGCCGGTCGAGGTATTGCGCGAAGCCAAGCACCACGGCTTCTCCGATGCACAGCTCGCGCAGCTCACCGGCAAGTCCGAGGCCGTGATTCGCGGCATCCGCCACGCGCTGGGCGTGCGCCCGGTCTACAAGACCGTGGACACCTGCGCCGCCGAGTTCGAGGCCTTCACCCCGTACATGTACTCCTCGTACGACGAAGAGACCGAGCTGGCCACCCACGAGAAGAAGTCGGTCATCATCCTCGGTTCGGGCCCGAACCGCATCGGCCAAGGCATCGAGTTCGACTACTCCTGCGTCCACGCGGTGATGGCGCTGCGCGCTGAGGGCTACGAGACCGTCATGGTCAACTGCAACCCGGAAACCGTCTCCACCGACTACGACATCTCCGACCGCCTCTACTTCGAGCCGCTGACCCTGGAAGATGTCCTCGAGGTCATCCACGCCGAAGAGCAGACCGGCGGAGTGCTCGGCGTGTTCGTGCAGCTCGGCGGCCAGACCCCGCTGAAGCTTGCCGCCGAATTGAAGGCCGCCGGCGTGCCGATCCTGGGCACCTCGCCGGAAGCCATCGACCTGGCAGAACACCGTGGCGCTTTCCAGCGCGTGCTGGATAACGCCGGGCTGATCGCCCCGAAGAACGGCACCGCCGTCTCCTTCGCCGATGCCAAGGCGATCGCCGACTCCATCGGCTACCCGGTGCTGGTCCGCCCTTCCTACGTGCTGGGCGGCCGCGGCATGGAGATCGTGTACGACGAGGCCAACCTCGAGCGCTACATCGCCAACGCCACCGAGATCACCGTGGACCACCCGGTCCTCGTTGACCGCTTCCTGGAAGACGCCATCGAGATCGACGTCGACGCCCTGTACGACGGCACCGACCTGTACGTTGGCGGCATCATGGAGCACATCGAGGAAGCCGGCGTGCACTCCGGGGACTCGGCATGCACCCTGCCTCCGATCACCCTGGGCCCGGATGTGCGCGACCGCGTGAAGGCTGCGACCTTGGCCATTGCCGAAGGCGTGGGAGTGCGCGGCCTGATCAACATCCAGTTCGCGCTGGCATCGGACATCCTGTACGTGATCGAGGCAAACCCCCGCGCCTCGCGCACCGTGCCGTTCACCTCCAAGGCCACCGGGGTGCAGCTGTCCAAGATTGCCGCACTGATCGGCGTTGGCAAGACCCTGGCCGAACTGCGCGGCAGCTACCTGCCGGCCTCCGGCGATGGCGCGCACTTGCCGGACTCGGCACCGATCGCAGTCAAGGAAGCGGTCATGCCATTCGCCCGCTTCCGCACTCCCGAAGGCAAGGTCGTCGACTCGCTACTCGGCCCTGAGATGCGCTCCACCGGTGAAGTGATGGGTATCGACAAGTACTTCGACACCGCCTTCGCCAAGTCGCAGGCCGCGGCGAACAACCCGCTGCCAACCTCCGGCAAGGTCTTCGTTTCGGTCACCAACCGCGACAAGCGCTCGATCGTGCTTCCGGTCAAGCACCTGTCGGACAACGGCTTCGAGATCATCTCCACCGGCGGCACCGCAGAGGTGCTACGCCGCAACGGCATCCCGACCAAGGTTGTGGGCAAGCTGCACGAAGGCGGGGACTCGATCGTCGATCTGATCAACGCCGGCGAAATCGGCCTGATCCTGAACACCCCTTCGGGCTCCGACGCCCGCGGTGACGGCTACGAAATCCGCGCGGCCGCCACCTCGGTGGGCACCCCGGTGATCACCACGGTTGCCGAGTTCGGCGCCTCGGTCCAGGCGATTGACGCCCTGCGTGAATACGCATGGGATGTCACCAGCCTGCAGGAGCACGAAGCCAACCTGACAGCAGCTCGCAATGCCTAGCCCGATCCCATTTGGCGAACGGCTGCGTTCGGCCATGCAGGCTTCCGGCCCGCTGTGTGTGGGAATCGACCCGCACCCGGCGTTGCTGGAAGCCTGGGGGCTGGACGACACGGCCGAAGGCGTGCGATCTTTCTCACTGACCGTCGTCGAGGCAATGGTTGGCGCCGCGGCAATTCTCAAGCCACAGGTTGCCCTGTATGAGCGCTTTGGCTCGGCCGGATTTGCGGTGCTGGAAGAGACATTGGCTGCAGCCAAGTCCGCTGGCCTGCTGACCTTGGCCGATGCGAAGCGCGGAGATATCGGTTCGACCATGGCCGCCTATGCGACCGCGTGGCTCGATGACCGCTCTCCACTGGCTTCGGACGCTGTGACTCTCAGCCCATATTTGGGCTACGAGTCCTTGCGGCCGGCGCTGGATCTGGCTGCCGCCACTGGCAGGGGAGTGTTCGTACTCGGGCTGACTTCCAACCCGGAAGGGCCATCCGTGCAGCACGTCGGCGGTGAAAACTCGGTTGCTAAATCTATTATCGACCAAGTCACCGCAGAAAATTCTGCTGCAGAAGATTTAGGCCACGTTGGGCTTGTCGTCGGAGCAACGATCGGCGACGCGCCTGAGAAGCTGGGAATCGACCTGAAGGCGAGCAAGGCGCCGCTGCTGACACCTGGACTGGGCGCGCAGGGTGCCACAGCCATTGATATCGCCACGTCATTCGCCTCGAGCTACTCGCAGGTGCTCGGCACGAGCAGCCGCGATGTTTTGAAAGAGGGGCCGAATGTAGCGGCGCTTCGTGAGAAAGCGCTGAGGGTTCGCGATGAATTGATCGCCGCCGGCTAGCGAAAATTCCGCTTAGTGACAGAAACGCGTTGTGGCTACTAGAGTTTCTAGTAGCCACAACGCGTTTAGTCTTGCAAAAGCAGCGTTTGAAAGCTATGTTTCTCAACATAGCCTTAGTCAATTACACATTAAGGATGGCTGAACGATGGTACTGCGAGAACTCTCTGACGAAGATCGTATCCGGGCCCGCGCCAAAGCCCTTGCTGCTCGCACACGTCGTGCGGAAATCAAGGCGGAGTTCAGCGCCGGCAAAATTTCCATCACCGAGGTACTAGACTTGGTATACGAAGATGAAGCCGTGGGACGCATGCGTGTCATGGACCTTCTGGAATCGGTGCCGGGCGTAGGCGAAGTACGCGCGGCGAACTTGCTGGAGCGCCTTGGCATTTCACCATCACGCCGCCTGCGCGGATTGGGCCGCAAACAGCGCACCGCAATCACCGAGCACTTCAAGCAAAGCCCGCCAAAAACGAAAGTGTAGTCAATGACCGCTGCGTCGGTAACTGTTCTAGCCGGCCCCACGGCAGTAGGTAAGGGCACCGTCTCCACCTATATCCGTGATAATTATCCAGATGTCTGGCTCTCGGTGTCGGCGACGACCCGAAACGCACGACCAGGGGAACAGGACGGAGTCCACTACTTCTTTGTGGGCCCGGAACGTTTCCATGAACTAGTCGAGGAAGGCCAGATGCTGGAGTGGGCTGTCGTCCACGGCCAGAACAGCTACGGCACGATCCGCTCGACGGTCGAGGATGCAGTAGCAGAAGGCAAAAAAGTTCTGCTGGAGATTGACCTGCAAGGTGCCCGCCAGGTCAAGGAATCGATGCCGGAAGCAAAATTCGTCTTTTTGGCACCACCATCGTGGGAAGAATTGGTGCGCCGGCTTGTTGGTCGCGGCACTGAATCGCCCGAGGAGCAGCAGCGCCGCCTAGAAACCGCTAAACTAGAACTTGCGGCGGAATCAGAATTCGACGTGACCATCGTTAATGACGATGTTGCACGTGCCGCCGAAGAGCTTGTAGCCCTCATGGGGCTAAAGAACGACAAATAGGGAGTCCTGTGTCCAACCCAGAGGGAATCATTAACCCATCGATCGACTCGTTGCTTGAGACCAACGACTCGAAGTACGCCATCGTGCTCAACTCGGCTAAGCGCGCACGCCAGATCAACGCGTACTACGCCCAGCTCAACGAAGGCCTTTTCGAATACGTAGGCCCACTGGTTGAAACCAAGCTGAACGAAAAGCCACTGACCATCGCCTTGCGCGAGCTGGATGAGAGCCTGTTGAAGGTTACTCCCGCCGAGGTCATCGAGGACTAATCGAAAAGTCGGCGCCCTGATCGGGCGCCTTCTTTTTCGTTAAGCACCTTTAACCAAGATCTCAACCCCGGCCTGCCGGTTATGGCAGGGCCGATAGCTATTGTTGAGTTCTCACCGCACAGAAAACTTCGAGGAAGTACTTCGTGAAGCGAATCGTCCTAGGCGTCTCGGCAGGAATTGCCGCCTACAAGTCAGTTCTCCTGTTGCGCTTGCTGCGTGAAGCCGGGCACCACGTCGACGTGATCCCGACTAGCAATGTAGAAAACTTTGTGGGAATTGCCACGTGGGAGGCGCTATCGGGCAACCCCGTGACCGCAAGTGTTTTCGAGGCGGTCGAAAACGTGAATCATGTGCGCCTGGGCCAATTAGCCGACTTGGTGCTCGTTGTCCCGGCAACGGCCGACATCATGGCCAAGGCCTCGGCGGGGATCGCCGATGATCTGCTGACCGGCACCTTGCTGGCAACCCGCGCACCGGTCGTCATGGCTCCGGCCATGCACACCGAAATGTGGCAACACGCGGCAACCCGCAACAATGTGGCCACCCTGCGGGAACGTGGAGTGCGCGTCATTGAGCCGGCATCAGGGCGGCTGACCGGAAAGGATTCCGGACCCGGCCGATTGCCGGAGCCCGAAGAGATCTTCGCGTCCATCCAGGACTTGCTCTCCGAGCCGATCCTGGCCGGCACCTCCGTGCTGATTACAGCTGGCGGCACACGTGAACCGCTGGACCCGGTGCGGTTCCTGGG
This sequence comes from Glutamicibacter sp. GQ173, assembly GCF_059759215.1. Lineage (NCBI taxonomy): Bacteria > Bacillati > Actinomycetota > Actinomycetes > Micrococcales > Micrococcaceae > Glutamicibacter > Glutamicibacter sp. GQ173. Next base: position 243,409 of record NZ_JCAXDT010000002.1, on the reverse strand, counting down.
CAATCGCTCATCAGGCCGGCAGGGTGTTGCCCTGGCCGAAGCAGCACGAGCGGCAGGGGCCGAGGTCACGCTGATCGCCACGCACCTGGAAGTACCGCCACCGCATGGGGTGAACCTCATACACGCATCGAGCGCGCTTGAACTGCGCGAGGCGGTCTTCGAACACGCCCCGGGCAAGGACGTGCTCATCATGAATGCCGCGGTTGCAGACTTCCGGCCAGCGACGATCGAAAACTCGAAAATCAAAAAGCGCGACGATCATTCAGCCCCGGTGATCGAGCTGGTGCGCAACCCCGACATCCTGGCAGAAATAGTCCAGGAACGCGGCACGAGGGCCCAGCTGCCGCCCTTCATCGTCGGCTTCGCCGCGGAGACCGGAGATGACCAGGGAACGGTGCTGGACTACGGCCGGGCGAAACTGCGCCGCAAGGGCTGCGAGATGCTGGTCGTCAACGAGGTCGGCACGACGCTGACCTTCGGCCAGGAAACCAACGCCATTCAGGTGCTCTTTGCCGACGGCAGCGAAGCGGTGCAAGCGGCCGGAAGCAAATTGGATGTGGCCCGCGTAGTCATCGAACAAATTTCCCATGCAATAAAAGGACATGCAGGCGACATCTCGTGAGCTGCGCCATAGGGCGCTTAGTCACGTGTCGTCGCAACAACTGCTTAACGGTCCACCAGACCAGATAGAGTAAAAAGGTGACTTCAACAACCCCTGAACTTCGTCTCTTCACCTCGGAATCCGTAACCGAGGGACACCCGGACAAGATTTGCGATCAAATTTCGGACGCGATCCTCGACGCCATGCTGGCGCAGGATCCGGACTCCAAGGTCGCCGTCGAGACCCTGACCACCACCGGCCTGGTGCATGTGGCAGGAGAGGTGACCACCAACGGCTACGTGGAGATCCCTGAGATCGTCCGCAAGACCATCCTGGACATCGGCTACGATTCCTCCGCGAACGGCTTCGACGGGGCACGCTGCGGCGTGTCGGTGTCCATCGGCCAGCAGTCCCAGGAAATCCACGACGGCGTGTTCAACTCGCTGGAATCGCGCGAAGGCACGGCCAAGGATCCTCGCGACCTGCAGGGCGCGGGAGACCAGGGGCTGATGTTCGGCTATGCCTCGGATGAGACCGAGTCGCTGATGCCGACCCCGATCTTCTTGGCCCACCGCCTTTCCGAGCGACTGACCCAGGTGCGCAAGAACGGCCGCATGCCGCTGCTGCGCCCGGACGGCAAAACCCAGGTCACCATCGGCTACGACGGCGACCAGCCGGTCTCCGTGGACACCGTAGTGGTGTCCAGCCAGCACGCTTCGGAATACGAACTGGCCACCTTGAAGGCCGACCTGCACGAAGAGGTCGTCACCCCCATCCTGGAGCGCTCCGGCTTGGACGTGTCCAACACCAAGATCATCTTGAACCCTTCGGGTCCCTTCATCATCGGCGGTCCGGTGGGCGACGCCGGCCTGACCGGCCGCAAGATCATCGTGGATACCTACGGCGGATTCGCACGCCACGGCGGCGGCGCGTTCTCCGGCAAGGATCCATCGAAGGTGGACCGTTCGGCCGCCTACGCCATGCGCTGGGTAGCGAAAAACGTCGTCGCTGCCGGCCTGGCGCGTCGTGCAGAAGTCCAGGTTGCCTACGCGATCGGCGTGGCACACCCAGTTGGACTCTACGTGGAGACCTTCGGCACCGAAACCGTGGACCCGGCCAAGATCACCAAGGCCATCAACGAAGTCTTCGATCTGCGCCCGCTGGGCATCATCGAAGACCTCGACTTGAAACGCCCGATCTACCGCAAGACCGCTGCCCACGGCCACTTCGGCCGCGAGGACAACGACTTCACCTGGGAGAAGCTGGACCGAGTCGACGCATTGCGCAACTGGTTCAACGCCTAGGAACTGCCGAGTGCAGCAAGATGCCCTCATCGCAGCACCCGAGCCGACCCGCATCAAGCGGGTTGCCCGGGTGCTGATTGATTCTTCCGTCCCGCACCTGGACCGGTTGTTCGACTACGAGGTTCCGGCTTCGATGGAACAGCAGGCGGTGCCCGGGATCAGGGTGAAGGTTCCTTTTGGCCCGCAGCAATTGGCGGGATTCATCGTCGAGATCCTCCAGGACCACGCCACCACGATGAAATTGCGGCCGCTGGCCAAGATCGTCAGCGACCAGGTAGCGCTCTACCCGGAGGTCGTTGCCGCGGCAAGCGACATTGCCGCGCGATATGCCGGGACACTGTGGGACGTAGTGCGCTCGGCCGTGCCCGCCAGGGCCGCGAAGGTCGAAAAAGAAGAACTTCAAACAACAGCGCCTGTTTTGCCCCAGGGACCAAATCAGCTTGAAATCTACGAGCACGGCCCCCAGGCACTGGAAGCCTGGGGAACCGGCAAAACGCTTCGTGCCGTCGCTACCTGGGTGCCCAATGTGGACGGATTCTGGCCCAAGTTCCTCTTGGATGCCTGCCGTCCGGTACTTGAGCGCGGCAAGCGCGTCCTGCTGGTCGTCCCCGATGCCCGGGATCTGAAAATCCTCGGCGGCTACCTGGACGACGAGTACGGGGCTGAATGCTATGCGCGCTTGCAGGCCGATGACGGGCCCACGCCCAGATACCGCAATTACCTTCGCGCCATCGGCGGCAATGTCCAGATCGTGATCGGCACCCGTTCTGCGGCTCTGTGCCACGTACCGGATCTGGAACTGATGATCGTCTGGCAGGACGGCGATCAATCGCATCGCGAACAGCGTGCTCCCTATCAACACAGCAGGGAAGTGGCCCTGCTGCGCAGCGCGCAGGCAGGTATTTCGCTGCTGATCGCCGCGCCATCGCGATCGGTCGAAGCGCAACGCCTGGTTGCCACCGAGTGGGCCATCGAGCTGAAATTGCCACGCGGCTTGCTGCGTGCGCACACCGCCCGGGTCGTCGCCACCACTAATGACTTCGAGCTGGAGCGCGATCCGATGCTGGCTCGCGCCCGCATTCCGTCCGTGGCATGGCGTGAAGCGACGAAGGCACTGGATTCCGGCCCGGTACTGGTGCAGGTGGCACGGACCGGATTTGTGCCGGCGGTGTCCTGCCAGGATTGCCGCATGCTGGCTCGTTGCACGATCTGCCAGGGCCCTTTGCATATTGCCGGCAAGCAGTCGCATGTGGCCTGCCGCTGGTGCGGCGAGCAGTTCCATGACTACCGCTGCCAGAATTGCGGCTCGCCGAGGATCCGGGCTGCCAGCATCGGCGCCGAGCGCACGGCCGAAGAACTGGGCCTGGCCTTTCCGAAGGTCGCTGTTATTTCCTCCACCGGAGCAAAGCCAGTAGAAAAAGTTCCCGGAAAACCGGCGCTCATCGTGGCCACGCCGGGAGTCGAACCGATAGCTGAAGGCGGCTACAGCGCGGTGCTGCTGCTCGATGCCGACAAAATGCTCGCCCATGACTCGCTGCGCAACGCCGAAGAAGTCCTCGCCCGCTGGTTTACCGCGGCCTCCATGGCCAACAGCGACGGAGTGGTCGTGCTTACTGGCAATCCGAGCCCAGCCGGTGCGAGCCTGGTGCGCTACGACCCGTCGAGCTTCGCCGAACGCGAGCTGGCTGAGCGCCGTGAAGTCGGGCTGCCACCGGCCGTGCGCAGTGCCGTGATCAGCGGGCCGGGAGCGCAACGCCTGATCGCCGCGCTCGATGTTCCCACGCGCGCCCGCGTGCATATCCATGGCCCGACGGTTATCGACGGCCCGCCGATAGAGCATCGCTACGTGCTGTTCTTCTCCTACGCCGACGGCCATGAGGTCACCAGAGCCCTGCGCCACCTGAGATCAAGCATGTCAGCGGCCAAGGATCCGCTGGTGAATATCGCGATCGACCCGGACAGCGTACTTTAGTTGCCGCTGGGCAGGCTGCGCAACGACCGCAGGAAGGCATTTATTTCGCGGGCGGTTTCCGGAGCCTTTTCGTAGTGGATCAAGTGCCCGACCCGGTCGAGCATAACCAATTGCGCGCGAGCGAAGCTCTTGCGCAGCTCCTCCTGGGTTTGCGGGGTGCCGAGCTCGTCCTGCATGCCGCCGATCATCAGCGTCGGCAACGTGATCCGGGGGGAGTAGTGGCCGACCGTGGAGCTGATGGAGGCCCGGTAGGCCTGGGCCAAGGTGCTGCGAGAGTGGAAACCGCCGAAGTACCACCGATGCTGCTCGCGCACATAGCGGCGGATCTGCGGATCCTTGCTCTTGGTCATCACAAAGCTCATCGCATCGCTGAAAAGGCTGGAGCGAAGCAGCGGCTCGGCGATGCTCGCCGGAAGCTTGGCGCAGACCGCGTAATAGGCGCTGGTGACTTTGGCCAGCAGCGCTTGCGAGGAGTCCAGCGCGGGCTCGGAGATCGGGTTGAGCAGCAGCAGCGATGCAAAGGGCCGAACCGTTGCCAATTTCGCGGCGACGATCGAACCGAAAGAATGGCCGAGCAGGTGGATGCTGTCATCCAACTTCAGCTCATCCGCCAGCGCGTCGAGCAGCTGGGCGTACCCGTCGACGTCGTGCTCCATGAGAGTCATGGACGTCGAGGCGCCAAAACCCGGCAGATCGGGAACGATCACCGTGTAGTTTTCCAGGTGGTCCACGATCCGGGCCAAGCCGTGGTGGTCGCCGCGGAAACCGTGGACCGCAAAAATCACGCCGCGTGCAGGTTCTTGCGCCACCGTTGTGAAGACGCGCAGTTCGGCGCCGTGGAGGCGATGCGTGGACACGAGTTGTTCTCTTTGCAGCATGGCTAAAATCCTACCCGTCCAAAAGCGCCAGCGCCGTGCCCTCGTCGATGACGAGGTCGGTGATCAGCCCTCCCTTCAACGCAGCACGCACCGCTTCAAGCTTCCCGCGCCCGGCAACCACGCAGAAGCGGGTCGGCACCCGGAGCAGGGAATCCAGCGCGGGACCGGTCGAGCGGGCGTTGAGGGAGATGTTTGAGCTGTTCCCGTCCTTGTCGAAGAACACGGTAGCCACATCGCCCACCACTCCCATCTCCCGCAACTCCTGGGTCTCGCTCTTGGTCAGATACCCGCCGCGGTACACCTGGGAGATGACCGCCGAACCAGCTGAACCCAACGAGAAGACTGCCAGGTTCATCTCTTGCTGCACTTCAAGCACACGCCTGATCGACGTTTCCTGCCACATGGCTTCACGGGTGGACGCGCGATCAAAAAATGCGGGCACCGGGAACTGCTCGGTCCGCGCGGTGAAGGCATGGCCAAAGCGGGTGAGGATGTCGCTGGCGTAGCTGACGCCGCTGCTGACTGGATTGGCGGCGCCATTGAGCTGCACAATTTTCGTGTCATGGGTCGGATGGGATGCCAATGCCGTGGATACCGCCTGCATGGTGGATCCCCACGCGACACCAACGGTCATCGAGGAGGAGACGAGATCGCCGAGCAAGTAGGCCGCGTGCGCCGAGACGCGAGCGAGCAATTCGGAATCTGGCATGGACCCGTCGGTGGGCACCACGTTGAAAGTCACCCCGTAGTGTTCGGAGAGCTGGTTTCCCAGCAGGGCAGACATGTTGGCGCTGGGGGTGATGCTGATCGAAACCATGCCGGTGCGCTTGGCGTGAGTGAGCAGGCGGGAGACCGTGGAACGCGAAGTCCCCAGCTCCTTGGCTATCACTTCCATCTTCATGTCCTGCAGGTAGTACAGCTGGGCCGCCCGCAAAGCGTCCTTGGCCCTGGGCGTGGTGTGCACAGATGTGCCAGTCACGCCACGCTTGTAGGGTCCCCCGGATGGAATTTTCTTCATCAATCTGACCATTTCTGCACGTTTGTGCATTTTGTTTGACCGATTTGCCGTTCACTCACAAGACTAGCCTCAGACTCATTCAATTGTTACAAAGGGGCACACATCGTGATTCGGGAACAGCTATCCAAACTGCGTGAACGCCCGCAAGCGCGGGTACTGGTAGTTGGCGGCGGCATCAACGGCGTAGCGACTTTCCGCTACCTGGCCATGCAGGGAATCGACGTCGCGCTGATTGAACGCGGCGACTACAGCCAGGGTGCCTCCGGCGCCAGTTCGCATATGATCCATGGCGGCATCCGCTACCTGGAGAACGGCGAATTCCGCCTGGTGCACGAATCCGTGCAGGAACGCAATTCCCTGCTGGAAATCGCGCCCCACTACGTGAAGCCGCTGCAAACCACGATCCCGATCTTCTCCACCTTCTCCGGCATCCTCAGCGCACCGACGCGCTTCCTCACGCACAAATCGGGAAAGCCGACCGAGCGCGGCGCGGCACTGATCAAAGCCGGCCTGATCATGTACGACGTGTTCGCCGGCATCGGCGGCCGCAACACCCCGTGGCACAGCTTCAAGTCCGGCAAGGCAGCCCGCAAGGACCTGCCAGAATTGCGCGATGATGTGAAGTACACCGCAACCTACTTCGACGCATCGGTGCACAACCCGGAACGCCTCACCCTGGATGTGCTGCGCGAAGGCCTGAACGCCAACGATCAGGCCCGAGCCACCAATTACGTTGAACTCGCCGGAGTTGACGGCGGCACCGCCAAGCTGCGCGATGTCCTGACCGGCGACGAATTCGACTTTGACGCCGAAGTGATCATCAACGCGACCGGCGCATGGGTTGATTTGACCAATAAGGAATTGGGCCGCGAAACCAAATGGACCGGCGGCACCAAGGGATCGCACATCGTGCTCGATCACCCGGAACTGCTCGAAGCCACCGGCGGCCGCGAAATCTTCTTCGAACACGAAGACGGCCGCATTGTCTTGATCTACCCGATGCTCGGGCGAGTGCTGGTAGGCACCACCGACCTAGAACACGACATGAACGAACCAGCAGTATGCACCGACGAAGAAGTCCAGTACTTCTTCGACCTGATCCACCACGTGTTCCCAGGCATCAAGGCCACCGAAGACCAGATCGTCTACAAGTTCTCCGGAGTGCGCCCGCTGCCAAATCATGACGACACCGCGCCGGGCTTTGTATCGCGCGACTACCAGGTCAAGGAAACGCGCCTGACCGACAAGACCACCATGCTTTCGCTGATCGGCGGAAAGTGGACGACCTTCCGCGCACTGAGCGAGAATTTGGGCGGCCAAGCCCTGGCGTTCCTGGGCGAGCGCCAAGTGCAGTCGACTGCTGGCGTGCCCATCGGCGGCGGCAAGAACTTCCCTGCCAATGAAGGCGCACTGGCCGCCTGGTACGCGGCCCGCGAATCCAAGGCCTCGCGTGATCGCCTGCGGGTATTGCTTGAGCGCTACGGCACCCGGGCCGACCACGTCCTGGAGCAGCTGGGTAACAAAGAGCAGATGCTGGAGCACACCGACGAGCTCTCGTGCCAGGAAATCACCTACATGGCAAACAATGAGCAGGTCGGCCGCTTGATCGACGTTTTCATCCGCCGCACCAACCTGGCCTTCCGCGGCTTGGTGACAAAGAATTTGGTCATCGAGGTAGCCAACTGCCTAGCTGACCCAATGGGTTGGGACCAGTCCCAGCTGCAAACCGAAATCGACCATTCGCTCTCGGTTCTCGCAGATAGCCACGGAGTGATCCTGGGCTAATCTGCCACGTGGCCGGCGGCAAATAGCCTCCGGCAGTCGAAATCACTAAGAGGTCAAAGATGTCCACTCACGTGTTTCTTGCCGAGCTTGTCGGCACTTTCATTCTCCTGTTGATGGGTGGCGGCGTCTGCGCGAACGTTGCCCTGAAGGGAACCCTCGGGAGTGCCGCAGGCTGGGTCGCCATCAGCTTCGGCTGGGGCCTTGCCGTTTACTGCGGCGTCTGGATCGCCGGCATTTCCGGAGCCCACCTGAACCCGGCTGTCACCCTGGGTCTGCTGGTTAACCAGGATGTCGCCGAATACGCACCCGGCGTTGCCAAAACCCTGGCCAATACCTTGCTGTACTTCCTGGCGCAATTTATTGGCGCCTTCCTCGGAGCCGTCGGCACCTGGCTGACGTACAAGAAGCATCTGGATGATCCGCAGAACGCAGGCACCCAGCTAGGTGTTTTCTCCACCGGACCGGCCATCCGCTCCTACGGTTGGAACCTGGTCACCGAAATTTTCGGTACCTTCGTCCTGGTGTTCGTGATCGCAGGACTGGGTCACACTCCTAATGAGCTTGGCCCGCTGGCCGTTGCGCTATTGGTTGTTGCCATTGGCCTGTCCCTGGGCGGTCCTACCGGTTACGCTATTAACCCATTCCGTGACCTTGGCCCACGCGTTGCGCACGCCGTTTTGCCGATCAAGGGCAAGGGCTCCTCGGACTGGGCCTACTCGTGGGTTCCATTGGCCGGACCAGCAATCGGCGGTATCCTTGGCGGACTTGTTGCCGCTCTAATGTTCTAGAAAGAGAGCAGTAAATCATGAGTGAAAAATTTGTCATAGCCATTGACCAGGGCACAACCAGCTCCCGTGCAATTGTCTTCAACCACGCAGGCGACGTGCACTCGGTCGGTCAACTTGAACACGAACAGATCTTCCCAGCCGCCGGTTGGGTAGAACACGATCCTGCCGAAATCTGGAACAACGTGCGCGAGGTGATCGGCCAGGCACTGTCTAAAGCCAATCTGACCCGTCACGACATCGAGGTCGTTGGCATTACCAACCAGCGCGAAACCACCGTCGTTTGGGACAAGACCACTGGCGAAGCAGTCTACAATGCCATCGTATGGCAGGACACTCGCACCCAGGACATCGTCGACGAGCTGGCAGCTGACGGCGGCGTCGACCGCTACAAGGAAACTGTGGGCCTCCCACTGGCAACCTACTTCGCGGGAACCAAGATCAAGTGGATCCTGGACAACGTGGAAGGTGCTCGCGAGCGTGCCGAAGCTGGTGACCTGCTTTTTGGAACCACCGACAGCTGGGTTCTGTGGAACCTGACCGGTGGCACCGACGGCGGTGTACACGCCACCGACGTGACTAACGCTTCGCGCACCCTGTTCATGGACTTGAAGACCCTGCAGTGGGATGAGAAGATCCTCGCTGATTTTGGTGTTCCTCTTTCGATGATGCCTGAAATTCGTTCTTCTTCCGAGGTGTACGGCAACGTGCACACCAATCAGTTGCTGCGCGAAGTGCCGGTAGCCGGCATCCTCGGCGACCAGCAGGCGGCCACCTTCGGACAGGCAGCATTCACTGCGGGTACTGCGAAGAACACCTACGGCACCGGCTGCTTCCTGATCTTCAACACCGGCACCGAAATCGTGAACTCGACCAATGGCCTTCTGACCACCATGGCCTACAAGCTCGGCGATGCCAAGCCGGTATACGCACTGGAAGGATCGATTGCCGTAGCCGGATCCCTGGTCCAGTGGCTGCGCGACAACATCGGCATGATCTCCTCCGCACCGGAAATCGAAGAGCTGGCAGCCAAGGTGGAAGACAATGGCGGCGTGTACGTGGTGCCGGCATTCTCCGGATTGTTTGCTCCGTACTGGCGTTCGGATGCCCGTGGTGCCATTGTCGGCCTGACGCGATTTGCCAACAAGAACCACATTGCCCGTGCCGCATTGGAGGCCACCGCGTTCCAGACACGCGAGGTCCTGGATGCTGTGAACGCCGACGCCGAAGTCCCACTGACCGAACTCAAGGTCGATGGCGGCATGGTTGCCAACGAGGCGCTGATGCAGTTCCAGGCCGATATCTTGGGTGTACCGGTGGTTCGCCCGAAGGTTACCGAAACCACTGCCTTGGGTGCGGCCTATGCTGCCGGATTGGCTGTGGGCTTCTGGAAGGATTTGGGCGAGTTGGAAGCCAACTGGTCTGAGGACAAGCGCTGGGAGCCAACCATGGATGAACAAGCGCGCGAGCGCAACCTGCGTCTGTGGAAGAAGGCCGTGACCCGCACCTTCGATTGGGTCGACGAGGACACCAAGGCCTAATCGCTGACTCTTGCTAAAGAGTTGAGCACGAAATGACGCCCGAACCTGCCAAGGTTCGGGCGTCGTCGCGTTCAGCCAGCTTGCGCAGGACTCTAGGGGGACCCATCAAGATCCGTGCCGGTTTTGCCTTCCGTGGCCGGAGGCGTGGGATCGGCAGGCTCCGCGGGCTGGGTTCGGGCAGGGCAGTCCCCAGCCTGGAGCGCTCCCCAGTAGGTGTTGCGCCGGGGTTTCTGTTCCGGATCGAGGTGTTCGGGCAGGATCACATGCGGCAGGCCGTCGACGTCGACAACCTTGAGCTGGTCCGCATGCCGCTGATGATGACCGGTCGTGCACAGCCCGGCTCCCGACCAGACACTGGTTTCACCGCCCTCGGACCACGGCACGTCATAGTGGTCGACCTCGGTGTTCTCGGGCGGGGTAGTGCAGTCGGGCACAATGCATCCCCGATCCCGGGCCATGATGGCCGTTCTGATCGCTCCTTTGTGGAAACGCTGTGATCGTCCCATGTCCAGGGGCTGGCTGTTTGATCCCAGCACCAGCGGGATGATTCGCGCGTGGGCCAATAGCCGTCGAAGTTCGCCGGGCGGAATATCAACTCCATGGGCGCTGACGCCATGTGCCTCGGCCAGATTCTGCAAGTCGCTGAGCCACATGTACACCAGCACCTTCGGGACAATGTTCTTCTGCTTGCCCGGGGTAGCGCTGGCAGCAAGAATCGCCATGAGGGCGTTGAGCCGGCGCCCTGCTGCGTCCGGTGCCTGCTGGTCGGCGGGCCCTGCCTGGGATTGCGTGTCATTGGGGGTTCCAGCAACGTCTTCGGCGGCGGTTTCGTGCTCGGCAGCATTTCCGCTGCCGTCAGCCGTTTCGCTGCGGGCCCAATCAGGCATCGGCTGATCGCTGATCAGCCAGTCTGGTGTTGGCGGCGCGGGGCAGTTTTGCTCCTGGCCGGCGGCAGTGTCATTTTCCTGCGGAGGCTCATCCGGATCGGAAGACGCCGACCTGGAATTTGCCGGCTTGCGCGCTGCCTTGCCCGCCTCGGTGCGCGGATTGCCCGACTGCGCGGCCATGGAATGGAGGATCTCGGCTTGTGAAGCATCGGTGCGCAGGTGGAAAGTGTGCACACCGCCAATCACCTTGCCGATGAAGAAACCGAGCTTGGGCGGGATGATCATTCCGTGGGTTTCCCTGTACTGATTGATCTGGGCGCCGATCTGCTTGCGGGCTGCATTGGGGCCAAGCTCAGCCAGGGCTTGCGCGGCGCTCTCCTCGAGCAGCTGGCCATCGGTTCCGCGGGCACGCAATGGGGCAGGCACCCCGTCAAAGGTCGTATCCCCGGGTTCCAGCTTCTCCAGTTGGCGCGAAATCTGCGCGATCCTGCGCCGATCGACGCTGCCCTGGGCAAAGAGCTCGGCAAGGTGATCAAAGCGCGGTGCGCATTCTTCCCCGCTGGCAGTCCGCCGGCCGATGAGCAAATGGGCATCGTCGATGCGGCGCTGCGCCTCAAAGTAGCTGATGCCCAGCCAGGCGGCGATGAGTTCTTCCGCGTTGTTGTAGCAGGTCCGGCCGCTGGCCAGCTGAGGCGGTTGCGCAAGGCAGGCGTCCAGTTCCGCCTGGGGCCGCCCGGGCAGCTTTCGCAGCGTGTCCAGCGTGGACAGGCTCAATGCGTGGGCGGCGGTCAGTTCGGCATCAAAGGCCAGCGCGATTTTCTGGAAATGCGCCAGCTGCTCGACCTGTTCGACGAGCTGGAGGTTCAGCAGCACCAGGCGGGGGTCCTTGCTTTGGTGGACGAGCCGCCCGATCGCCGTCAGGATCGACAGGCACATGGTGCCCAGCTCGAGCAGCATGGCGGAGGTGAGCTGGGACCCCAGTTTCCAGGGACCCTGGCACATCTCGCGCATGGCGGCCAAGAGGGCGGTGGTCTTCATGTGCACGAGCATCCCGTGCTGGGCCACGCGCTGATCGAACGCTGGGGCGGATTGTGGAGAACTTTCCGGCACGCGGCTTTGGCGCAAGCGAGGCCGGGAATGCCGCTGTGTCGAATCTGGCTCTTCACCGATGCGCGCCACTAGGCGATGTGCGATAGAATCGCGATATGCATCCGAAGCGCAACCTAGTTTAAGCACGGCCGATGGCCGTACCCCCGAGTGGAAATTTGGGGGCTTTTGTTGTGTCTGGAACCAAAAACAAGTTTTTCCAATCCGAAATATTTCCGCAAAGCGTGTGAGAAGAGCAGCGTGACATCATCGACGAATGAACCCAGGACCTACGACTTCAAGGACATCGAGTCCAAGTGGCTGCCGGTATGGGACGAGCTAGAAGTATTCAAGCCCGCCGATGATGGCAGCCGCGAGCGCCGCTATGTCCTGGACATGTTCCCCTACCCTTCGGGCGACCTGCACATGGGCCACGCCGAGGCCTTTGCCATGGGCGATGTTGTGGCCCGCTACTGGCGCTTGCGCGGCTTTGATGTGATGCACCCGATCGGCTGGGACTCCTTCGGCCTGCCAGCAGAGAACGCCGCGATCAAGCGCAACAGCCACCCGGCCGAGTGGACCTACAAGAACATCGACACCCAGGCCGCCAGCTTCAAGCGCTACGCCATTTCCGCCGACTGGGATCGCCGCCTGCACACCTCGGATCCCGAGTACTACCGCTGGACTCAGTGGCTGTTCACCAAGTTCTACGAAAAGGGCCTGGCCTACCGCAAGGACCACCCGGTGAACTGGTGCCCGAAGGACCAGACCGTGCTGGCCAACGAGCAGGTCGTCAACGGCGCCTGCGAGCGTTGCGGCACCGCGGTGACCAAGAAGTCCCTGAACCAGTGGTACTTCAAGATCACCGACTACGCCGATCGCCTGCTGGATGACATGGAGCAGCTTAAGGGCCACTGGCCCGAGCGCGTGCTGCTGATGCAGAAGAACTGGATCGGCCGCTCCGAAGGCGCCGAGGTGACCTTCGAGATCGAGGCCGCCGGGGACAAGCCCGCGGTGAAGATCCCGGTCTTCACCACCCGCCCGGACACCCTGTACGGTGCCACCTTCATGGTGGTCGCCGCCGACGCCGACCTGGCCGGCGAGCTGGTCACCGATGAGCACCGCGGCGCCCTGGAGGACTACCAGGAGCAGGTCAAGGCGCTGAGCGAGATCGAGCGCCAGTCCACCGAGCGCGAGAAGACCGGCGTGTTCACCGGCCGCTATGGCATCAACCCGCTCTCGGGGGAGAAGCTGCCGATCTGGGCCGCCGACTACGTGCTGGCCGACTACGGCACCGGAGCGATCATGGCCGTGCCCGCGCATGACCAGCGCGACCTGGACTTCGCCCGCGCCTTCGACCTGCCGGTGCGTGTGGTCGTTCAGACCGGTGCCGAAGACCCGAATGAGACTGGCACCGCCACCGCCGGGGAGGGCCAGCTGGTCAACTCGGGCGAGCTGACCGGCCTGGAGAAGAGCGCGGCGATCGCCAAGGCAATCGAAATCGTGGAAGCTGCCGGCACCGGCAAGCACACCATCAACTTCCGCCTGCGCGACTGGCTGCTCTCCCGCCAGCGCTTCTGGGGCACCCCGATCCCGATCATCCACTGCGCCGATTGCGGCGAGGTCCCGGTTCCCGATGACCAGCTGCCGGTGCGCCTGCCGGACAACCTGCGCGGCGAGCAGCTGTCCCCGAAGGGCACGTCCCCGCTGGCAGCTGCCGAGGAATGGGTCAACGTCTCCTGCCCGAAGTGCGGCGGCGCCGCCAAGCGCGACACCGACACCATGGACACCTTCGTGGACTCCTCGTGGTACTTCCTGCGCTTCGTCTCCCCGGATTACACGCAGGGGCCTTTCGATCCGAAGGCCGTGCGCGACTGGATGCCGGTCGGCCAGTACGTCGGCGGCGTCGAGCACGCCATCTTGCACCTGCTCTACTCGCGCTTCTTCACCAAGGTCATCCATGACCTGGGGCTGATCGACGCGACCGAGCCATTCTCCGCGCTGCTGAACCAGGGACAGGTCCTGAACGGCGGCAAGGCGATGAGCAAGTCGCTGGGCAACGGCGTGGATCTGGGCGAGCAGCTGGACAAATTCGGCGTGGACGCCGTGCGCCTGACCATGGTCTTCGCCTCCCCGCCGGAGGACGACGTGGACTGGGCCGATGTCTCCCCATCGGGGTCGCAGAAGTTCTTGGCCCGCGCCTGGCGCATCGCCCAGGACGTGGCCAGCGAGGCGGGCGTGGACTACGCGGCAGGGGACAAGGCGCTGCGCCAGGTCACCCACCGCACCGTGCACGAATCCGCGCAGCTGCTGGATTCGGGCAAGTTCAACGTGGTCATCGCCAAGGCCATGGAGCTGGTCAACGCCACCCGCAAGACCATCGACTCCGGCGCCGGCGCGGCCGACCCGGCAGTGCGCGAAGCGGCCACCGTCGTCGCCCAGCTGCTGAGCATGTTCGCCCCGTACACTGCCGAGGACATGTGGGAAGCTTTGGGCTACGCGCCATCCGTGGTCACCAGCACCTGGCCAGAAGTTGACGAATCGCTGCTGGTGGATGACACCGTCACCGCCGTGGTGCAGATCAAGGGCAAGGTCCGTGCCCGCCTGGAGGTCCCGGTGGACATCACCGAGGACGAGCTGCGCGAGCAGGCACTGGCCCATGAAGCGGTGATCCGGATGCTCGAGGGCAAGGCGCCACTGAAGGTGATCGTGCGTGCGCCGAAGCTGGTGAACGTGGTTCCGGCCCCGTAAGCTCGGCTCATGGACGAACGACAGAAAAGCTCGCGCGCGGGCTGGCTGCCCAAGTGGCTGGCCCCGCGCGGGCTTTCGCGTCCCCGCATCGGGGTTGTCACCGACTCGGCCTCCTGCCTTCCCGCAGGTTTCCGCGACCGCCCCGGCTTCGTGGAGGTCAACATCCCGATTATTGTGGATAGCCACGTGCAGGGCTCGGATACCCAGGCGCTGATGATGGGGCTGGCCATGGGCAAGGCGGTGAAGACCTCGCGCCCGGCACCGGGCGAATTCGCGCGCGTCTACCGCCAGCTGCTTGATTCGGGATGCGATCACGTCATCTCCATCCACATGTCCGGGGCCCTGTCGGGCACCGCGGAGGCCGCGCGGCTGGCTGCCGCCGATTTAGGCCACCAGGTCACGGTGCTCGATTCCCGCACGGTGGCTTTGCCGCTGGGCTTTGCCGTGGCCGACGTGCTCGATGCCAGGGATGCCGGGGCGCCGGTGGAAATGCTCGAGCAGATCGTCCGGATGTCCACCGCCAGCTCCGTGTACTTTGCGGTGCCTTCCCTGGAGCAGCTGCGCCGCGGCGGCCGGATCAGCGCGCTCTCCTCGGTGCTCGGCAGCCTCTTGAACGTGAAGCCGATCCTGACCATCGACCAGGGCGCCATCTGCGCACTGGAAAAGCCCCGCTCCTTCGCCCGCGCCCAGGCCCGGCTCGTAGCCCTTGCGCTGCGCGATGCACGGGCAGCCAAGGGCCCGGTGCGCCTGGGCGTCATGCACTTTGGCGCCGTTGAACTCGCGACCGAAATTGCCACGGAGCTGGGCCCCTTCAGCAGCCAGCCGGTGGTGATCGAATCGCTGCCCGCGGTGCTGGCCGCCCACACCGGGATGGGTGTTCTCGCGGTATCCGTGGCGCCGCTGGATCCACAGCCAGCCACTGATAGCCTGGAGCCTGCCGGGCCCTGATCCATACTGTGGCGCATGGGCCGCCACGATTTTTTCAGCAAGTACGCGCCACGCCCCGGTCGTGTCAGGTTTGCAATCTCGCGCGTGGCGGTGCTTGCCCTGGTCCTGATCGTGCTCGGCTGGATCGGCATCTCGATACTTTTGGCTCCGCCGCCGGCCAGCGAGCAATTGGCGGCGATTCCCCTTGAATCCGGGCCCTCGAGCAGCAGCGCCCCGGCCGGAAGCCCGTCCAGCCCGGGCCACCGGCCCGGACCGCAGGTGACCGTGCATGTTGTTGGAGCGGTCAAGAAGCCCGGCGTCTATGACCTGCCAGAAGGCTCGCGCATCACCGACGCGGTGAAAAAGGCTGGCGGCCTGGCCAAGGATGCCCACCCCGAGCTGGTCAATCTGGCTGCCAAGCTCGTAGATGGCCAGCAAGTGATCCTGCCCGGCGGCAGCAGCGCTGCCACAGGGCAGAACGCCCCGGCGCCCACCGAGGCAGCGAAAATCTCGATCAGCACTGCCGACGCGCAAACGCTGCAGGAGCTCCCCGGCATCGGCCCTGCCTTGGCCGAGCGGATCATCGACTTCCGGACCGAAAACGGCCCATTCGCCTCGGTCGCGGAACTTGACGCGGTGTCCGGGATCGGCCCGGCCATGCTGGAAAAGCTCACCGAATTGGTGGTCCCATGAACACCGACTTTCGCGGCCTGTGGCTGCTCGCAGGGGCCTGGATCGCCGCCTACTTCACCATGCCTGGGCTGCTGCTCTGGGTGTTCATTGGCCTGTTGGCACTGCTGCTGGCCCTCTTGCTTCGAGAACGCCATGACGGCGCACAGGCCGCACCGTGGTTCACCGGCCCCATCGTTTTCCTGCTTGGGTTGCTGGCGGTGGCCTCGCTGGGCTTGACCCGGACCGAATGCGTTCTCCCCGAGGACCAGGAGCATCAGCGCCGCGCAGTGCTCAGTTTTGAGCAGCCCGGGGCGCCTGACCCGGAAGGAGTGCGGAAGGGCAAGGCAACAATCGAGCGCTACTGGCAGGATGATGCGTGGGTGCAATGCGAGATACCGGTGTATTTGAGCGTGCCGTACCCGCTGCCGGATCATGCCGCTTCCTTCGAGAGCGTTGTCAGCCTTGACCCGGCGGATGCCGGATCCTTCAACTGGTGGGCGCGGGCGGCCAGCGAACCGAAGGTGCTTTCCGAGGCCGAACCGAACGCTGCCGATCATTTGAAGCAGCGGTTTTCGCTGGCCCTCAACCATTTGCCGGGCAATGCCCGGGCCCTGCTGCCGGGCATGCTCTATGGCGATCGAGAAGGCCAGGACGAGGCATTGTCTGATGCGATGAAGACCAGCGGCCTGAGCCACCTCACTGCGGTCAGCGGATCAAATATTGCATTGCTGGCCGCAATCGCCCTGGCCCTGCTTCGGCTGTTCCAGATTCCCAGGGCGCCAAGCACGTTGTTGATGATTGGCGCAGTGTGGCTTTTCACCTGGTTCGTCGGGCCGGATCCCAGCGTCCTGAGAGCAAGCTTGATGGGCAGCATTGCAGTCCTCTCGCTGCTCGCCGGCCGGGGCCAGGCCTCGTTGGGGATCCTGTCTTTGAGCGCGACCATCTTGCTGCTGATTGATCCGGGACTGGGAGCCGAACCGGCTTTTGCCCTGTCGGTCCTGGCCACCCTTGGCATCATCATGCTGACACCGGCGCTCACCGAAATTTTTGGGCAATTCCTGCCTTCGTGGCTGGCTGAACTGACTGCTATTTGCTGCGCAGCACAATTTACCTGCCTGCCGGTGGTTATTGCGTTGAACAGCAATTTCAGCCTCTATTCATTGCCCGCAAATCTGCTGGTTGCACCATTGCTCCCGTTGGTTACCGCGGTCGGGATGGCGTGTTTGCTGCTTTGCACCCCATTGCCGTCCGTGGCCCATGCCCTGCTGTGGATCCCGGGGCTCCCAGCCGAGCTCATTGGCCGCATCGCGCAGTTTTCCGCTGGCCTGCCGGGTGCGGCCAGGCCATGGCCTGCTGGCGCCTTTGGAATTGTCCTGGCCATCATGCTGGCTGCCGTGCTTTGCATCCTCTTGATCGCGGGGCGCGAGACAGAACATGTTCGCGTGCGACAGGTTTCATTAGGCATACTCGGCGCTGTCCTCGTCTTTGCCGCGGCATTGATCGTGCCGGCGACGATGTTTTATCGCGCACCGGTTGGCACCAACTGGAATATCGCCATGTGCGATGTCGGCCAAGGTGACGCCGTCGTTATCAATGTGGGGGAGAACCAGGGATGGCTGATAGATGCAGGTCCTCCGGACGGAAACGTCGTCCAGTGCCTGCGCAGGCTGAATATCACCGCGCTGCCCATCATCTTTGTTACCCATTCCCACGCCGACCATTTAGGAGGAATCGAAGCCGTGGAGGAGTCAGGCATCAAAATTGGCCAGCGGCTGGTCTCTGCCGGTTTCGAAATCGACCGGTGGCCCGGGGCCCAAGTGGTCGAGCAGGGAGGTGGCCAGGACTTCGGAACCGTGGACTATCACGTGATCGGTCCGGAGACCGTGGCGGCAAGGAGCGCGGAACCCAATGACACGTCGCTCGTGATCCGTTTTACGTTCCATACGCACAATGGGGACATCGACTATTTTTCCGCCGGAGACATGGAGACCGAGGCCATGGCCGCGCTGCTGCGCAAGAACCCGCAGTCGCCTGCCGCGATTCTCAAGGCCTCGCATCACGGAGCCCGAAATGGCGGAACTCAGATCATCAAATCCATATCGCCCCAAGTGCTCTTGGTTTCTGCGGGCAAGGACAATTCCTATGGCCATCCGCATCCGGAAACCCTACGGGCCGCTCAAGAGGTTGGAGCCCGAGTCTTCAGGACTGACCAGTCAGGTACGGTGCTTCTCACATTTACCGAGCAAGGGGTTCTGAGTACTGCCATGGGTTCGCCAGTTCGGTAGGATCGATATATCGACCGAAGCACTAAGGAGCTCGATGGCACGCGCCCAAGCCAATCCAGGGATCTCATGGCGAGAACTCACGCCGCAACCGCTGATTTTGCTCACCGGTTCAGAAGATTACCTGGCGTCCCGAGCTTTCGAGCTGCTCCGTTCGCAAGCCTCTCAGCGTGAGGATATCGAGGTCACACGGCTCGACGCATCCAAATATGAGCCGGGGGAGCTTTTGCTGGCTACCAGTTCCTCGTTGTTCTCCAGCGCCAACCTGGTGGAAGTTCACGAGCTCGCCCAGATGAACGAGTACTTCCTGAAAGATGCCACCAGTTATCTCAAGGACCAAGCGCCCGAAAATGTCTTGATCATGCATTACTCGGGTGGTACCCGTGGCAAGAAGCTCATTGATGCGATTAAAGCGGCTGGCGCATTGATCGTGAATTGCCAACCGGTGAAAAAAGACGCGGAGAAGATCGACTTCGTCCAGGCAGAAATGAAGGCAGCGAAGCGCCGGATCACGAACGACGCGATGAAAGCCCTCGTCGCTGCCGTAGGCAACTCTTTGGCCGAGCTTGGCTCGAGCTGCTCGCAGCTCATTCAGGACACTACAGGCACGATTGACCAGGACATGGTTGATCGCTACTACGGCGGCCGCGTCGAGGCGACGGCTTTTAAAGTCGCTGATGCCGCAATTTCCGGCAATGCACAGGCCGCTCTGCGAACGTTGAGGCATTCACTGGGTACCGGAACGGATCCGATTCCCATTGTGGCGACCCTGGCAATGAAAGTGCGCCAGCTCGCCAAGGTTCTCGGGGTGAATGAGCCAGCTGCGACGATGGCCTCCGAGCTGGGGATGGCCCCGTGGCAAGTTCAGCAAGCGCAGCAACAAGCTCGCGGCTGGAAACGCAGCGACCTGGCCCTGTGCATTGAAGAAATCGCGAACACGGACCGGATGGTCAAGGGCGGAAGCCGATCGCCAGGCTACGCCCTGGAGCATGCCATCCTGTTCATTTCCGAAAAAGCACCAAAAAGATAGAACAATGCCCCGTGCGATGCCCTGGAGATGCGCTGGCGTAGTGCGCCAGCAAACTTGGACCCACCACGCAATCTTCTAGTCGTTGCATAAAAAGTCGATGCTGAAGTCCGCAGTTTCCTGCAGCGCCGTTTATACTAACAGCATGATTAATCGACGATCACTCGCAAAAATCGCTGCTGGAGCATTGTCAGCTCTTGCACTGGCCGCAACCCTGTCCGCCCCCGCCTCGGCCTACGAGCCTGCACCCGAAGGCCCGGCGGGACTGACCTGCAACGCAGACATGAAGCGCGGGGATCCAGAGTTCCCCGGCCTTCTCAGGGGAGTGCAATACGCCTACTGGCCCGGCTCGAATGAAGGTGGTCAAGGCGTGGACGCCTTCGTCAATTTGAATCCAGTCCAGCACACGAACTTGGGATTCAATCCGAAAGCGCTCGTCAAGAAAAATGGCTATGATTCCCTGTTGTATGCGACCAATCCCGACGGCACTCTCTATGTGGTAGACGGCTATGAATCAACCGTAGTCAATAACACGTGGGCTGGAATTCGAACCATGACGGACGTTGTGGTGACCGACAAGTACGACTCTGTCACCGGTGTCACCTACACCTACGCCATCACCGATCAGGGTGCACTTTATCGATACACGCAGTCGCAAGCGACCGCCAACATGTTCGGCAGGGTCCAAGTTTCCCCTCGCGGCTGGTGGCCGTTGAAGGGATTCAGCTACTGGATGACCAAGACCCTGTCCAACGGCGACCAAGCGGATATTTTCCTGTCCAACGCCTCGGACGGCCGGTTGCTGGAATACACCATTCCTCGGGCAACGCCGACGAAATGGTCCTCAAAAGTTGTTCGCTCCTCCACGTGGCAGAACTTCGTTTCCTTCTCCGTTGGAAACTGCACTGATGCCAATGGAAATCGGACACGAACCGCTCCGCTGCTCGCCACCACAAAGGCCGGCGATGTGTGGCTTTACTACGTCAGCAAATCAACTCCCGACGCGCCGCCAGCCGTCACCAATGGCACTCGCATCGCAACTGGTTTCGCCAACTCGTACAACAGCTGACGCTATATAAGCAGAAGTTCCGGGATCTGGCCGGAGCCTGCCAACGTGTTCTGCACCGCAGGGCCCGGCATGGCTGGCTCCGGCTGTTGCGCTCAACTTGGCAGTTCGGTGGGCAGCGGCCTGGTTCATCGATCAGCGCTCAAAGCAACAGGAGATTCCGGTCCGCAGTAACACCCGGCATTGAGCATCGGATTACCTCGCCGAAAAGCCAGGGCCGATTCAACGGCCATCTCCTGTACCACTGCCGCTGGCAACACAAAACCCCCGCACCCAATGGATGCGGGGGAGATGATGAAGTCTAAGCTTGGCTTAGAGGGCGCTAACCTTCTTGGCAATTGCCGACTTGCGGTTTGCAGCGTTGTTCTTGTGCAGAACACCCTTGCTTACAGCCTTGTCGAGCTTCTTGCCAGCCAGGCGCAATGCCTCGGTTGCCTTATCCTTGTCACCGGAGGCTACTGCCTCGTTGACGTTGCGGATTACGGTCTTAACCTCGGAACGGACAGCTACGTTACGCAGACGTGCCTTTTCGTTGGTCAGGATACGCTTCTTCTGGGACTTGATGTTAGCCACTTTAATAAACTCTCTCGTTTATCGTTTTATACGGTCGGTAGAGGGTTCATCCTTCAGGCCATCGACTGAGCGGTGTGGGGCACCTATGGCGACCCGAAGGGGGCGTGTTGCCCAACCTGCGCAACACACAAGGATTAACTTTATCAGACACGGGGCCAAACAACGAGTACTTAGGCTCGTTCGTTTAGGGCGTTCACCACATTTGAGAAGCGTTCCCGGTCCAAGATGGCCCCCTCGCGGCGAATGGACTGGTCATTCAGGCGAATGATGCGATCCAGCTTCACTTCGCTGGGACGCCGTTCCCGATCCCAACTCCCGGTTCCAATATCCATGTAGTCAGGATTCTGGTGGTTTGAGGTGTTCTTGTCCTTGCTCGTAAGCATGAGGCCAAGAAGCCACCCGCTGTCTCGACCGACAATCAGCACCGGACGGTCCTTGCCCTGGGAGTGGTCCTCTTCGTACGGCACCCAGCCCCAGACGATTTCGCCCGGATCGGCGTTGCCGTCCAATGATGGCTGGTACTCGTAGTTGATCGTCCCGCGGAAATCGCCCGGGTAACCGCCCGCAGCCGATGCGCCGGCGTTGCTCGCGCGCCCAGACGAGGCACCAGGGTTGCTCCGCGAGCCAGAATTCCCGGCGCTGCTCTTTCCTGCGGTGCGAGAGCGTGTCGCATTGATCTGCTTGAACACGCGCATCACGAGTCTAAGTATCTTCTCTGGATTCACTGCCATGAACGACAAACTACCAGCTGCCGATGGCTGAAATACGTGATGACTCGGAAACCATGACAGAATGGAGGCTAATCCAACTACGTCTTTTAGTCAGCTAGTGAGGTCTGTTTAGGTGTCTCCATTGGCCCGCACCGCTCAGGTGCCTGCCGCGACCGATCCGTCGCTTATCCGTAACTTCTGCATCATCGCCCATATCGACCATGGCAAGTCGACCCTGGCCGACCGCATGCTGCAGTTGACCGGCGTTGTCTCGGCCCGCGACATGAAGGCCCAATATCTGGATCGCATGGATATTGAGCGCGAACGCGGCATCACCATTAAGTCCCAGGCGGTTCGCATGCCATGGGAGTCCGAAGATGGGACCGCCTACGCGCTGAACATGATCGACACCCCGGGTCACGTCGACTTCACCTACGAAGTGTCGCGTTCCCTGGCCGCTTGCGAAGGCGCCATCCTGCTGGTCGACGCTGCCCAGGGGATCGAGGCCCAGACCCTCGCAAACCTGTACCTCGCTATTGAGGGCGACTTGACCATCATCCCGGTGCTGAACAAGATTGACCTTCCCAACGCGCAGCCTGAAAAATACGCCGCCGAACTGGCCAACCTGATTGGCTGCGAGCCAGATGAGGTGCTCAAGGTTTCGGGCAAGACCGGCGAAGGCGTCGAGGCGCTGCTCGATGAGGTCATCAAGCAGCTTCCACCGCCTGTCGGCGATGCCAAAGCGCCAGCGCGCGCCATGATCTTCGACTCGGTGTACGACACCTACCGCGGTGTGGTGACCTATGTACGTGTCGTGGATGGCAAGCTGTCTCCTCGCGAGAAGATCCAAATGATGTCCACCGGCACCACCCACGAACTGCTGGAAATCGGCGTATCCTCGCCAAACCCGGAGCCCACCAAGGGCCTGGGCGTTGGCGAAGTGGGCTATCTGATCACCGGCGTCAAGGACGTCCGCCAGTCCAAGGTGGGCGATACCGTCACCAACTACCTGAAGCCTGCCAGCAAGTCATTGGGCGGCTACGAAGAAGCCAAGCCAATGGTGTTCTCGGGCCTGTACCCGATGGACGGCACCGATTACCCGGTACTGCGTGACGCGCTGGACAAGCTGCAGCTCAACGACGCCGCCCTG
The DNA here is from genome assembly GCF_059759215.1 of Glutamicibacter sp. GQ173. Lineage (NCBI taxonomy): Bacteria > Bacillati > Actinomycetota > Actinomycetes > Micrococcales > Micrococcaceae > Glutamicibacter > Glutamicibacter sp. GQ173. The sequence continues at coordinate 220,394 of NZ_JCAXDT010000002.1, read as the reverse complement.
ACCTACGAGCCGGAAACGTCTGTCGCCCTGGGCTTCGGCTTCCGCGTGGGCTTCTTGGGCCTATTGCACCTGGAAATCACCCGGCAGCGCCTGGAGTCCGAGTTCAACCTGGATTTGATTTCCACCGCGCCGAACGTGGTGTACGAAGTCATGGGCGAAGACAAGCAGATGATCACCGTGACCAACCCTTCGGAGTTCCCGGACGGAAAGATCCTGGAAGTGCACGAGCCGATGGTGGCCGCCACCATTCTTGCTCCGAGTGAATTCATCGGCGCGGTCATGGAATTGTGCCAGACCCGGCGCGGCACCATGCGAGGCATGGACTACCTTTCCGAGGACCGCGTGGAGATGCGCTACCACTTGCCGTTGGCTGAAATCGTGTTCGACTTCTTCGACCAGCTCAAGTCCAAGACCCGCGGCTACGCCTCGCTGGACTGGAAGGCCGATGGCGAGCAGGTTGCCGACCTGGTCAAGGTCGACATCTTGTTGCAGGGCGACCAGGTGGATGCGTTTTCCGCGATCACCCACCGGGACAAGGCCTACGCCTATGGCACCATGATGACCGGCAAGCTACGCGAATTGATTCCCCGCCAGCAGTTCGAGGTGCCGATCCAGGCTGCAATCGGTTCGCGCATCATTGCCCGCGAGAACATCCGCGCAATCCGCAAGGACGTTCTTGCCAAATGCTACGGCGGCGATATCAGCCGCAAGCGCAAGCTGCTGGAGAAGCAGAAGGAAGGCAAGAAGCGCATGAAGATGGTTGGCCGCGTGGAAGTTCCGCAGGAAGCCTTCATCGCAGCCCTGTCCACCGACGAGCCGAAAAAGAAGTAAATGCCATCAGTACTGCCTGACGGCGATCCGGCTCCGGCCGATGGTCTGCTCCCGGCCTCATGCGCGCATGAGGCCCAGGGGCGGACCATGTCCTTTTATGTCCATATTCCGTTCTGCACGGTGCGCTGCGGCTACTGCGATTTCAACACGTACACCGCCACCGAGCTGGGTTCGGGTTCGAGCCAGGCGACCTATGCTGCCACGGTGAACAAGGAAATCAGCTTTGCCCGCGAGGTGATGGACCGCTCGGGCCAGCCGCACCGGGAAATTGAAACCGTCTTCTTTGGCGGCGGCACTCCGACGCTATTGCCCGCCGGTGACTTGGTATCGGTGCTCGGTCAGATTCGCCGGGACTTCGGCCTGAAGCCGGGTGCGGAAATCACCACCGAGGCCAACCCCGATTCGGTGACCCGCGAGAGCTTGCAAGAACTGGCCGACGGCGGATTCACCCGTGTTTCCTTCGGGATGCAGTCTGCTGTGCCCCATGTGCTCAAGGTCCTAGAACGAACCCATGATCCCAAGCGGGTACCCCAGGCTGTGGCATGGGCTCGCGAAGCCGGCCTTGATGTCAGTGTCGATCTGATCTACGGCACTCCGGGGGAGAGCCTGGAAGATTGGCGCATGAGCATCGAAGCGGCGCTGAGCTACGAGCCGGACCATATTTCCGCCTATGCGCTGATCATCGAAGAGGGAACCAAGCTTGCTGCGCAAATCCGCCGTGGCGAGGTTCCCAATATCGACGATGACGACCATGCCGAGAAATACCAGATGGCTGATGAGATGTTCGCTGCCGCCGGTTTCTCTTGGTACGAAGTGAGCAATTGGGCCAAGACTCCAGCCAACGCTTGCCAGCACAATATTGCGTACTGGAAGGGCGGCGACTGGTGGGGTGCAGGACCTGGCGCGCATTCGCACGTCGGCGGCCTGCGCTGGTGGAATGTGAAGCATCCAGCTGCGTATCAGCAGCGCATTGACGCAGGGATCTCACCCGGACACGGCCGAGAGTACCCCGATGCCCAGGCTGTCCAGCTGGAGCGAACGATGCTGTTGACCCGCCTGAGTTCCGGCATGCAAATCAGTGAGCTCGATGCCACCGGGCGCACCAAGGTCGCGGGGCTGATTGCTGATGAACTGATTGATGCCAAGGCGGCTTTTGCTGGCACCTTGGTGTTAACGCAACGAGGCCGGCTGCTAGCCGACCTCGTGGTGCGAGAATTGCTCGATTTCTAGACCTGGGTAGAACTGCTACTTCATCAGGCGAAGATTGAACTTGTAGCGGTAGGGGCGTCCCTTGTTGGCCTGAATGGCGGCAAGGGCGCCCGATACTGTCATCGTGACCCACAGGGCCACGGCAAGCACGGAGAAGAGCCAGCCGATGCCGGGCAGGATCGTGCATACGTTCAGCGCGATCGCCAGGATCGTGAGCGGGAAAGTGAAGTTGAAGGCTTCCTTGGATTCCTGGGCGGTGAATGCGCCTCGGTCACGAAAAACCGCAAAAATAATGGCAGACGGAATGCAGCCGAGAATGGCGCCGAAGTGGGCCATGGTCGACCATTGCCGGTCCTCGGTTGGAGTCAGCGGCAACGCAGCGGTTCGCGATCCTTCGAAGCGCGAATTCTCCGATGACTGCGTCTGGCGTGAAGTCACTATTTTCCCTTGTCTTGCTGTGGCTGGTTTTCTTCTCCATCATAGCTGGCTCGGTTCACGCAGAGGCTGGTTTACCGGGCTAAAGTCCAGCTATTGGTCAATTGTTAGGAAACCGTAATCTTCGGTGGTCAGAAAATCGATCAATTCTTCTATTCTTCCCAAAAGCTGTGGTTCCAGCTGCCCATAATGCGAAACCGTGGACAGGATCCGCTGCCATCCGATACCGATATCCTCGGCAGTTTCGTGCGGCCAGCCAAAGGCGCGGAGCACACCGGTTTTCCAGTCGGTGCCCTTGGGGATGACAGGCCAGGCCTTGATTCCGAGCGTCGCGGGCTTGATCGCTTGCCAAACGTCGATATACGGGTGCCCGAGAATCAGGACGTTCTGTGCTGCGCCGGGGACCTTCATGGCCTCGGCGGCAATATGGGCCTCTTTGGTGCCGGCCACGAGGTGGTCAACGAGGATGCCAAGGCGGCGTTCCGGGGACGGGGCAAAATCGCGGATGGCTCCGGCCAAGTCGTCAACACCGTGCAGTGGTTCAACAACGATCCCCTCAACACGCAGGTCGTGGCCCCAAACCTTTTCCACGAGTTCCGCATCGTGCTTGCCTTCCACCCATATGCGGCTGGCACGTGCCTGACGGGCCTTCAATCCGGTGACCGCCCGGGAGCCGGATGCCGAGACCATGGTCTTGGGCTGCGCGGCCTTGGCTACCGGATCAACCATCTCGACGGGTTCGCCTTCGAGATAGAATCCGAAACCGGCCTGGAACGAGCGCGTCTTGCCATGGCGGTCCTCCAGCACGATGATGCGCATGCCGCCGGACTTCTCGGTACGCATGACTTCGCCAACCCAGCCTGAGGTGGCGTCTTCCAGAACCATGCCGCGTTCGATGGGTACCTGGCGGAGTTTTTTCTGTGCCGGGGCACTGAGATCTTGCGGTCCCCAGGAGTAATTAGCCACGTACTGCCTTTCGCTGTGATCGAATACGCTCGAAATCCAATGCTAGCAACCGCTGAACGTATTAGACTTGGCACTTGACAGGTTAGAGTGCCAAACCCTTCTGATAGGGATGCCAAGGAGGTGGCGTTGTGAGTGAGCTTCGGCGTTTGGATGTTTTGCGCGCCATCGTGGAAGACTACGTCCAGTCGCGTGAACCGGTTGGTTCCAAGGCGCTGCTCGATCGGCACAATCTTGGCGTCAGTGCGGCCACGATCCGAAATGACATGGCCTTGCTGGAAGAAGAGGGCCTGATCGCTGCCCCTCACACCTCATCGGGGCGTATTCCGACCGAAAAGGGCTACCGCCGTTTTGTCGATGAGATTGGCGAGCTCAAGCCGCTGTCCAGGGCCGAACGCGATGCCATCAACAAGATCCTGGATGACTCCACCGACCTGGATGAGATGCTTAAGAGCACTGTCCGGCTCTTGGCCAGACTGACCAATCAGGTGGCGATGATCCAAGTGCCGCACTACGACACCGCGTCGCTGAAGAACCTCGAACTGCTCAGCTTGGGCAGCTCCCAGGTGCTGATGGTCATGATTGCCTCCAACGGCACCGTTGACCAGCGCATGATGGCCGTTGCGCGCTTGTACTCAGATGCCGAATTGGCCGACCTGAAGCTGTGGCTGCTCAATAGTTTCGAGGGAGTCCAGCTCGCCGATCTGAGCGGCAAGCTGACCCGCGCCGGGCTGAACCCGCAGCAGCAATCCGAGCCATTGGTGGACAGCGTATTGCATGCCTTGGAAGAAATGGCCCAGGCAGCCAATACCCAGCGCATCATCATGTCTGGAACAGCCAACTTGGCCCGCGTGGAAGGCGACTTCCCGCTGACCATCACCCCGGTGCTCGAAGCCCTCGAAGAACAGGTCGTGCTGCTCAAGCTCTTCTCCGAGCTGGAGGCCGACTCGCGCGGCGTGGCGGTGGCCATCGGCACCGAGCATCACTACGGGCAGCTCTCGGAGGCCGCGGTGATTGCCACGACCTACGGTGCCGACGTGCGCAACAAGCTTGGCGTGCTCGGCCCGACCCGCATGAACTATCCAACATCGATGGCCTCGGTGCGGGCAGTAGCCCGCTACCTGTCAAAGATTTTGGCGCACTAGCTACGCTGGCGATACGCTTAGCATTTTTTGAATTTTGCATTTTTAGGAAAGGACACGGCGAATAACGTGAGCTCGCATTACGAGACCCTGGGCGTTGCCAAGGACGCGACCCCTCAGGAAATCAAGAGTGCCTACCGAAAGCTGGCACGCAAACTGCACCCGGATGTGAATCCAAGCGAGGACGCCGCAGAGCAGTTTAAGCTTGTGACCCGCGCTTACGAGGTTCTTTCCGACCAGACCAAGCGCTCGAACTACGATGCAACTGGCGATGAGAACGGCAACGGCCACCCAGGCTTTGGCGGCGGCGGCGGCCAGGGCTTCGGCGGGTTCGGCGACATCTTCGAGCAGTTCTTCGGCGGCGGCCAGGCCCAGGGCCCGTCATCCCGTACCCAGCCGGGCCGCGACGCGCTGATCACCATCACGATCGACTTGGAAGACGCAGTCAAGGGCACCGTCTACCCGCTGGAAATGGAAACCGCAGTCACCTGCAAGACCTGCAACGGCACGTGCACCCGTGAGGGCACCAGCCCGGTCACCTGCGATATCTGCCACGGCGCCGGACAAGTGCAGCGGCCGGTCCGCTCCTTCCTCGGCCAGATGATGACGGTGGAGACGTGTGCGGCCTGCCGAGGATTCGGCACGACCATTCCGGACCCCTGCTTGGAGTGCAACGGCGAAGGACGCGTGCGCGAGCATGTCTCGAAGTCGCTGAATGTTCCAGCAGGTGTCGATTCGGGCACCCGCATCCAGCTGCGCGGCCAGGGCGAAGCAGGCCCCGGCGGTGGACCGAATGGCAACCTGTTTGTCGAGGTCGACGTGCGCCGCCACAAGGTCTTCGAACGCGCGCAGACCGACCTGCACGCCAAGATGAGCCTCCCGATGACCGCAGCCGCACTGGGTTGCGAGCTCAAGCTGGAAACCTTCGACGGCGAACAGCCGATCAATGTGGAAGCCGGTGCGCAAGACGGCGACACCGTCACCTTGCCAGGTCTGGGCGTGCCACGCCTTCGTGGTGGCAAGCGCGGCGACATCATCGTGCATCTTCAGGTGGAGACCCCGACCAAGCTGGACGCTGCACAGCGCGATCTGCTCGAGCAGCTGGCCAAGCTGCGTGGCGAGGAAATGACCGCTGGACGCGTTGAGCATTCAGGCGGCATGTTCTCCCGGCTGCGCGACAAGCTGAACCAGCGCTGAGCATGAGCAACCACAGCTTCGTCATCGACACCGAACTGGCACGAAACTCAGTGCCGGGGGAAACCTTGGAGCTCTCCGGTCCTGAGGCCCATCACGCGGCGACAGTCAAACGAGTCGCAGCAGGTGAGTACCTGGACTTGCTCGACGGCCAGGGCCTTCGCCTTACTGTCGAAGTGCTGGGCACCGGCAAGGATCTGCTGCGCGCCAGGGTGCTCGAATGCATCCAGGAAACGGGCAGCGACCATCCGGTCACCTTGGTGCAGGCGCTGTCCAAGGGCGAACGTGATTTGCAAGCCGTCGAGTCAGCGGTGGAGCTTGGAGTGCTTGCCGTGCGCCCGTGGCAAGCTGACCGGTCGATCGTGCGCTGGAATGCTGCCAAGGCGGATAAGGCCCTGGCCAAATGGCGGGCCCAGGTCCGCTCAGCCCAGAAGCAATCGCGTCGCGCTTTCGAACCCGAGGTTTTGGCACCGGCTCATTCCAAGGAACTAGCGAAGGCTGTTGCTGAGGATGTCCAGGCTGGGGCACTGGTTCTGGTGCTGCACGAGCAGGCCACGCAACCGGTGGCAGCGCATGTCACTGGCTGGCTTGCCGGGGCGGAGCAGGGGCAGAAGGTTGTGATGATCGTCGGCCCCGAAGGGGGAATCTCCGATTCGGAGCTGAAGTCATTCACCGATGCTGGAGCGCATGCCGCCTTGTTGGGCCAGCACGTATTGCGGGCTTCCACTGCAGGACCGGCAGCGCTGGTATTGATCCGGCATTTGCTTGGAGAAATCTGACTAGTATGGCTATTCGCGGGCACCTTGTGAAAGGTTCCCGCGAATTTTTGGTTACTTGCGAAAAATAAAGCGGTTCGAGCGCCGGTTATTTAACCGTGAAGACCGAAGTCACTTCGCCGACTTTTGCATCCGATTCGGTTTCCATGCCCCAGAAAGTGAGCCTGTAGGAACCGGGGGAGAGCCGCTCGCTGATGCTGAACGCGCCATTTTTTTCAATTTTTCCGGGGATCACCTGCTTCTGCGCGGTGATCACCGTGAGTTTGCCGTCGGCGTCTTTTTTCTGCAGGGAGTAGAAAGTTCCAATATCAAATTTGGTCGTTCGTCCATTGATCCGCACTTTGCCTTCTGCCAGTACAGTTCCGTACTGCGGATCCACGATCCAGATCGGCGCCATGAACTTGGGGTTGCGCTCATAAACGTCTTTCAGCCGATACCCGTCAAAAACTTCAGCATTCGGCTGGCCATCAACAAGGATTTTTACCGTCGGAGCAGATTGGCCCACCAGAAGGCCGGAACTAGAGGCTGCAGCCGTTGCCGTGAAGACCAGCTGCTGGATCGAGCGTTCCGAGAGGCCTTCATCGAGATGTGCGCTGAAGACCTTGGCGGGCAAATCCAAGGTGATCACGTTGGTGCTGCTCATCGAGACGCCGATTTCGTCGGATGCGCCCAGATGCGTGTAGCGATGCGGTCCGGCAGGCTCTGCGGTCAGCAAGGTCCAGATGGCGTCGCCGACCGGTTCATTGTGGCGGTTATCCGGCAGATACTCGCGATACAAGAACACTCCGGTATCCGTATTTTCCAGCCAGTAGATCGGCAGCTTGGTTGCCATGCCGATCTGTTCACCAGCGTCGGTGGCACTAGGCAGGTTCAAGGACTCGGCGTTTGCGCTGTAAGGCATCTCAAAGGAGCTCTCGCGATTGCTTAGGCCGCAACCAGCGGCGATCACGAGGGCGGCAGCAATTCCGACAACGCCAATTCGGCGCGGAATTTTCTGCAAGAACCTTGACTGCACTACATACCAATCCGTGAAACTTTTTCGGTTTTGGGCTCGCAAAACATTTTGGAGCCGCTGTCATAGCTTGCCATACGAGTTGCCGCGATCTGCCCGAAATCGGCCCCACTTGCTAATCCGTAACCAAATCTATATCTTCGCGACCTGCTGGAAATAGATTCATTTAAGACTACTTTCAGGTTCTGCTCTTACGCTCAGGCCTGAATTTCCACCGGAAAACCCGATGACTGGATAGAATGGAACCAAGGATAAAGCAACACCACCATCAAGCTCACCAAAGGGGCACCAAGCACTGCATGCAGGTTGAACAGAATAAAACGCAAGCGGACTCGGAGTCCGCATCGCTCACCATTAGTTTTGATACAGCTGAACTCATGATTGCTACCTTGGGCCCGAATGATGAGCTCTTGCGAATCCTCTCCGGCGCCTACCCGCAGGTGAGTTTCCGGCCTAATGGCCAAGCCCTTGTGCTGGCAGGAAACCCGCAACAGGTCCGCAAGGCGCAGCGGGTGGCCGAAGAAGCACGATCGCTGGCGATGCGCGGTTCACGCATGAGCGCGGAGACCATCGAGCAGATCATCAAGATGCTCAGCGCCGGGAACCCCGACGCGCCCACCGATGTTCTGGGGCTGAAGATCCTCTCTGGCCGCGGCCGTTCCATTCGCCCCAAGACGGTTAACCAGAAAAGCTACGTCGATGCCATCGAAGAGTCGACCATTACCTTCGGCATCGGGCCTGCAGGCACTGGCAAGACCTTCTTGGCCATGGCCATGGCAGTCGCCGCCTTGCAGGACAAGCAGGTCAACCGGATTATCCTGACTCGGCCTGCAGTTGAAGCGGGGGAGAAGCTGGGCTTCCTGCCCGGCTCGCTAACGGAAAAAATCGACCCGTACCTGCGTCCGCTCTACGATGCGCTGCACGACATGGTTAATCCTGAGACCATTCCGCAGCTGCTTGAAGCGGGAACCATCGAGGTAGCGCCCCTGGCATATATGCGCGGGCGCACCCTGAACGATGCCTTCGTCATTCTCGACGAAGCGCAGAACACCACCAGCGAGCAGATGAAGATGTTCCTGACCCGTTTGGGCTTCGGCTCGAAGATGGTCGTGACCGGCGATATCACCCAGGTCGATCTTCCCAACAACGCAACCTCCGGGCTGCGCATGGCCAGCGACGTGCTTGAAGGGATCGATGACATCGCCGTCTGCCGGCTCGACGCATCAGATGTGGTCCGCCATCGCCTGATCGCTGACATCGTGTCCGCCTATGACCGCTGGGACGATACACGACGCAAAGGACACAACCGGGGACGGCGCAGCAAATGAGCATTGAAGTAAATAACGAAACCGAATACGACGTCGACCTCCAGGACGTCAGCGCCCTGGCCGACTCGGTGCTCAAGGCCATGTACCTGCACCCTGAAACCGAGGTGTCGGTGGTATTCATCGACGAAGAGGCCATGAGTGCACTGCACGTTGAGTGGATGGACCTTGAAGGTCCCACCGATGTCATGAGCTTCCCCATGGATGAGCTGCGCCCGGGATCCGCCAGCGCACCGGGAGAGAACGGCATTCTCGGCGATATCGTGATCTGCCCGACGGTAGCCGAAGCCCAAGCCAAGGCCGGCGGGCACAGCACCCATGATGAAATCCTGTTGCTGACAACGCATGGCCTGTTGCATCTCATGGGCTTCGACCATATGGAACCCGACGAAAAAACGGAGATGTTCACTTTGCAACGCCGCCTGCTGGAGGCCTACACCGGTCGCCCGGCACCGAAGGAAACGGTGGAATAGCCCCGTGGAAATACTCTTGCTGATTCTCGCACTGGTCTTCATGGCATTTTCCGCCGTGCTGACAGCCGCAGACTCAGCGTTCTACGCACTATCCCGCCACGCAGCAGAACGCTTGCGCGCCGAATCCAATTCGAAGTCGCTCTCCGCGATTCTCGACGAAACCGAAACCCACGCCCAGGCTATCAAGTTCTGGCGCATCTGGTTCGAAACCGCTTCCGCAGTGGCCGTCGCCCTGCTGGTCGCCCAATGGATTGAAAATGTCTGGCTGATCGGACTCATTTCGACTATTGCCATGGCTGGCCTGGGCTTTGTGCTGGTGAGCGTATCGCCTCGGCGTTTCGGCCGCTCCAACGCGGAAAACGTGGTGCAGAATACCGCACCGATGGTCCGGCTGCTGCGCATTGTGCTCGGCCCGGTCACCAACTGGCTGGCGTCCATTGCCAAGGCATTGAGCCCCGGCGGAGTGGACGAAGTCGGATATCTGGGCAAGGAGCGCCTGAGGGACCTGGTAGACCGCGCCTCGGAAGGCGAAGATCTTGATGAGGAATCAGCCGAACTGATTTCCTCGGTCATCGATCTGGAGGAAACCAGTGTCCGGTCCGTGATGGTGCCGCGCACCGATATGGTGGTGCTCACCGCTGAACAGAGCATGCATAGCGCCATCGACCTGTTCATCGCCTCTGGCTATTCGCGCATCCCCCTGATCGGCGAGGACACGGACGATATCCAGGGCATCATCTACCTCAAGGACCTCATTCGCGAGATCCATGGGCTGCAGCAGGCCGAGACCTTGGCAGATCTGGCACGCAAGGTCCGCTTCGTCCCGGAATCCAAATCTGCTGCTGAGCTCCTGCAGGAACTGCAGAAAGAATCGATCCACCTGGCCGTTGTCATTGACGAGTACGGTGGAACTGCCGGTCTGGTCACCCTCGAGGACCTGCTGGAGGAAATCGTCGGAGAGATCGATGACGAGTATGATCGGTCAAGGACCGAGCTGATCGAGAACCCTGATGGCTCCCTGTTTGCGGTAGCCACTGCTGCCATCGATGACATCGCTGACCATTTTGACATGCATATTGAAGAGGAAGACGTCGACACCGTTGGCGGTTTGCTCTCCAAGACCCTGGAATCGGTGCCGGTGCTCGGGTCCACCGCCGATGTCAACGGCCTGAGGCTGACCGTGGTCTCCCTGGCCGGCCGACGCAACCGGATCGGCAAAATCCATGTAGAGCGCCTGGAAACGGACGCATCCGACCATATTGAGAACGACGAGGATTCCTCACATGAGCGAAAACCATAACCTGCTAGCCGCCAGCGGATGGCCGGAGAATTTCCGATCGGGATTCACCTCCTTCGTAGGACGGCCGAACGCCGGCAAGTCAACGCTGACCAATGCGCTGGTGGGCCAGAAGGTGGCCATCACCTCGGCCAAGCCGCAAACCACCCGCCACACCATTCGCGGTATTGTGCACCGCGAAGATGCGCAGCTGATCCTGGTCGACACCCCGGGACTGCACCGCCCGCGCACCCTGCTGGGACAGCGGCTCAATGACCTGGTGGCAGACACCCTCTCGGAAGTCGACGCCATTGGCTTCTGCATTCCGGCCAACGAAAAGATCGGCCCCGGCGACCGGTTCATCGCCACCCAGCTGGCCCAATTGCAGCGCAAGCCGATTGTCGCCTTGGTCACCAAGGCGGATCTGGTGGACCGCGAACAGCTCGCCCAGCAATTGATCGCGGTCGCCGAAATGGGCACCCAGAACTTCGGCGAAAATGGCTTTGCCGCCATCATCCCGGTTTCTGCGGTGAAGGAATTCCAGGTCCAGGAGGTCGCCAACGTCCTGGTTGAGCAGCTGCCCAAGGGGCCGCCGCTATACCCAGACGGAGAGCTGACCGACGAGCCCGAGGCCAAAATGGTGGCCGAACTGATCCGCGAGGCCGCATTGGAAGGTGTGCGTGACGAGCTGCCGCACTCGCTGGCCGTGGTGGTCGAAGAGATGATTCCTCGCGAGGGCCGGCCAGAGAACAACCCAATGATCGATATCCACGTCTCGCTGTTCGTGGAGCGTTCAAGCCAGAAGGCCATCGTGATCGGCCGTGGCGGTTCGCGCCTGCGTGAAGTCGGTTCCAATGCGCGCCAGGGCATTGAGAAGCTGCTGGGCACCAAGGTGTACCTTGACCTGCACGTGAAAGTCGCCAAAGACTGGCAGCGCGATCCCAAGCAGCTTGGGCGCCTCGGCTTCTAAGCGGCAAGGCACCTGGTGCCTAGAGGCATCATCAACCGGCCGGAACCATTTGGGTTCCGGCCGGTTTTTGCCTAGCCGGCCGCTATTTGGCCAGCCGCTTCACGATCTGCCGGGCAATAATCCGATCCATTCCTGGCAGCCTGGTGGAGCGCAGGATCAGCCGGCGCCACAGCAGACCCAGCCTGCGCCGCGGCAGGAAGCTGTTGGCCGCCCGGCGCCCCGAAGCCTGGGCGGTGGCAATTTTCGGCCGCATCACCCGCTCATACTCATCCAGGGCTGCCGGCAGCTGCTCCTGGTTGGATACCGGGCCCAGCGCATCTCCCAGCGCCGCGGCCGCGCACACTGCCATCGCGCCGCCCTGCCCGGCCAGCAAGGACACAGCGGCGGCTGCGTCCCCGATGAGCACCACGGCGCCCTGATGCCAGCAGGGCATGAGCACCTGGGCGACGGCATCGTCATAGGGATCCGGCGGGCACAGCTCCAGCAGCCGGTCCACTTGCCCGCCGGCGCCGGCGAAAATCCGGCGCAAGCGTTCGCGGGTCCCGTCCAGCTTGGCCTGCGGATCTTGCCGGTAGACCAGGAACGAGGCGACCTCCGAGTCGCGCAATCCGTAGATCCCCGCAGTGCGATCCACCGTGTCGCTGAGCACGAAGCGGTTCTTGAACTGCCGGTTCAGCGCTGGCTCGTGCACGATGAAGGCCGCCGCGCGCATCCCCAGCGGGCTGAGAAAGTCCTCCTCGGGCCCGAAGAAGGCGGACCGCACCGCCGAGTGGATGCCATCGGCGCCGATCAGCAGGTCAGCGGTTTCCACCGGCTGCCCGCCGCCGGGCCAGACCTGCACCTGCGCCCCGTGGTGCTCCATCCGCTCGATGTGCACGCCGTAGCGCAGCTGCACCCGGCCTGCCTTCACCTCGCCCAAGGCCTTGAGCGCCGCGCGCTCCATATCGGGGCGCAGCAAGGAGAGCACATTGCCGCCGGCCAGATCCGCGAATTTGAGGTAGTCCAGGCTGGCGGTGACCCGCCCGCCCGGATCCATGTATTCGGCCGCTTCCACCTGGTAGGCCACCTCGGCCAAGTAGGGGTGCAGGCCGATGCGTTCGGAAGCTTCCACCCCCGGCCCGAAGAAGTCCATCATGTACCCATCGCGGCGTGGCGCCGCAGAACGCTCGAGCACCAGCACTTGCCAGCCGGCCAGGCCCAGCTGCCGTGCAGCCACCAGTCCGGCGATTCCCGCGCCGACGATGATCGCTTTCATCTGCAGGCCTCCTTGGGCCGGTACCGTTTAATTCCCATTCTTCGCCGGGAGGCCCGGGCTGTCTAGGGCCGCCGGAACGCCGGCTGTCCACAATGTGACACAGCGCCGACATAAGTTTGAGCACAGCCGAATCCTCGGTGTTATGCTCAATTCGTGCATTTCGAGCTTCTACTACTACTCAGCCGCTGCGAGGATCCAAAGGACCGTTAGTGGTCTACAGGCCGACCCCTCGTCGCGGAGTAGCTCTTGTCTGGCCCCACAAACTAAGCACTATTTTTGTCTAGGGGACACACCGAAATGCAAAACATGCAAAAATCTTCGAACATGCCAATCCACAAGTATGTTCCATTCCAGGACCAGATCGAAGTCAACCTGCCCGATCGCACCTGGCCCGACAAATACATCACCAAGGCCCCGCGCTGGTGCGCCGTCGACCTGCGCGACGGGAACCAGGCGCTGATCGACCCGATGAGCCCTGAGCGCAAGCACAAGATGTTCGACCTGCTGGTGCAGATGGGCTACAAGGAAATCGAAGTTGGCTTCCCATCGGCTTCGCAGACCGATTTCGACTTCGTGCGCCAGCTCATCGAACAGGATCGCATCCCCGAAGATGTGACCATCCAGGTGCTCACCCAGTCCCGCGAACACCTGATCGAGCGCACCTACGAGGCCCTGGAAGGCGCCAAGCAGGCCATCGTCCACCTGTACAACTCCACTTCGATCCTGCAGCGCGAAGTCGTCTTCCGCCAGGACGAGGACGGCATCGTGGACATCGCCGTCCAGGGCGCCAGGATGTGCAAGAAGTACGAAGAGCAGCTGTCCGGCACCAAGATCACCTACGAGTACTCGCCGGAGTCCTACACCGGCACCGAGCTGGCCTTCGCCAAGCGCATTTCCGAGGCCGTGGCCGAAATCCTGGAAGCCACCCCGGAAAACAAGATGATCCTGAACCTGCCAGCCACCGTGGAAATGGCTACCCCGAACGTCTACGCGGACTCCATCGAGTGGATGCACCGCAACCTGGCCAACCGCGATTCGATCATCCTCTCGCTGCACCCGCATAACGACCGCGGCACCGGCGTGGCCGCAGCTGAACTGGGCTACCTGGCCGGCGCGGACCGCATCGAAGGCTGCCTGTTCGGCAATGGCGAGCGTACCGGCAACGTCGACCTGATCACCTTGGGCATGAACCTGTTTGGCCAGGGGATCGATCCTGAAATCGACTTCTCCGACATGGACCACATCCGCCGCACCGTCGAGTACTGCAACCAGCTGCCCGTGCCAGAACGCAGCCCCTACGGTGGCGACCTTGTCTTCACCGCCTTCTCCGGATCGCACCAGGATGCCATCAAGAAGGGCCTGGAGTCGATGGAAGCCAAGGCCGGCGCCGAGGGCAAGGACATCAATGAGCTCGTTTGGGCCGTTCCCTACCTGCCGATCGACCCGAAGGATATCGGCCGCTCCTACGAGGCCGTGATCCGCGTGAACTCGCAGTCCGGCAAGGGCGGTGTCGCGTACCTGCTGAAGAACGACTACAACTTGGATCTGCCACGCCGTGCCCAGATCGAGTTCTCCGGCGTCATCCAGCGCAAGACCGACACCGAAGGCGGCGAAATCTCCTCGGAGCGCATTTGGAATGTCTTCCAGGATGAATACCTGCCAGTTGCCAAGGATTCAGGCATGGAATCATGGGGCTACTACGAGATCGCTTCGGCTACGGCAACCTCTGCCGAAGATGGCAGCTTCCAGCTGGATACCAAGTTGATCATCGACGGCGTGGCCCATGAACGCACTGCCCAGGGCAACGGTCCGCTGTCTGCACTGGTGAAAATGCTCAACGACGACGGCGTGGACCTGCGCGTCCTGGACTACACCGAGCACGCCATGAGCGAAGGCGGCAACGCCAGTGCCGCGGCCTTCGTTGAATGCGCCGTTGGCGATCGCATCCTCTGGGGCATCGGCATGGACACCAACACGAACATTGCAGCGCTCAAGGCCGTTGTCTCGGCAGTGAACCGCGCGATCCGCGACGCCGCCTAAAGAGGCCAAGCCCTGTAGAACAAGTGCACGCTATGGCGAAGGCAATGGCCTTTGGCATGGCGTGCACTTTTTTCCCGCAGCATCCTCGCAACACCAGCAATCCTCCAGATTGCGCACTTTGATTGCGGTAGTGGGAGAATATTCTCCGTGTCCCGATCAGGTTTTGCTTCCAGGAGTTACCACACGCGTGGTTTAGTCTTGCGCACCCACAAGCTGGGAGAAGCGGACCGGATCATCACCTTGCTCACGCCCAAGGGCATTGTCCGCGCGGTGGCCAAGGGAGTTCGCCGCACGTCATCGCGGCTGGGTGCAACCCTCGAGCCGTTCATGGAGGTCGAAGCCCTGCTGGTGATGGGGCGGAACCTGGACATCGTCTCCCAGGCGCAGCTACGCAATTCCTACGGGCAATTGCTGGTGGCAGATTATCCGAGCTACACCGTTGCCAACGCCATGGCCGAGATTGCCGAAAAGCTGGTCGAGGCCGAAGGCGATTCCACCTTGCAGCAATATCGGCTGTTCCATGGAGCCATCGCCCTGCTCTCCAAGCAGCGCGTGGATTCCGGCGCTGTGCTGGATTCCTACATATTGCGCGCGCTATCAATGGCAGGATGGGCCCCATCCTTTACCGATTGCGTCAAGTGCGGCAAGCCCGGCCCGCATCAAGCTGTGCATATCCAGCTGGGCGGAGTGGTCTGCGCGGAATGCCGTCCGCCAGGTTCATTGTCGCCCCATCCGATCACCATTGACTACCTGCAGGCGCTGCTCGAGGGCAACTGGGCCAGCGTTGCCGAGGCCGGCCCTCGAGCACGCAAGCAGGCAGCAGACATCGTGGCAAACTATTTGCAGTGGCACCTTGAGCGTGCAGTGAATTCCCTACGTCTCGTGGAGAGAAATTGAAAAAACTTCCGAAGATCACCGGCCGCCGAGGTCCCGAAGCGCCATACGCGCATCCAGCGAATCCTCGCATGCCTGCCATTCCCCGGGAGCTGGTCCCTGAGCACGTGGCCATCGTGATGGACGGCAATGGACGCTGGGCCAATCAGCGCGGCCTGCCGCGCACCGAAGGCCACCGCGCGGGTGAAGCAGCCCTCCTCGATGTGATGGCTGGTGCAGTCGAAATGGGCATCAAGTACGTTTCGGTATATGCCTTCTCCACCGAAAACTGGAAGCGGAGCCCGGACGAGGTGCGCTTCCTGATGGGCTTTTCCCGCGACGTTCTGCGCCGACAGCGAGATACGCTGAATTCTTGGGGCGTACGCATTCGCTGGTCCGGACGCGAACCCAAGCTGTGGAAGTCCGTAATCAACGAATTGCGTGCCGCCGAAGAGCTCACCGAGGCCAACCAGGGCTGCCAGCTGACCATGTGCGTCAATTACGGTGGGCGTGCGGAGATTGGCGATGCGGTGAGCGCTATTGCCAAAGATGTTGCCGCAGGGAAACTGCGCGCCAGCGCAGTGGGGGAGAAAACCATCGCCAAGTACCTGCATGCACCTGAACTGCCGGACGTCGACCTGTTCTTGCGCACCAGTGGCGAACAGCGAACCAGCAACTTCTTGCTCTGGCAGTCTGCGTACGCAGAAATGGTGTTCCTCGACCAGCTCTGGCCAGACGTCGACCGCCGCACCTTGTTCACCGCCGTCGAGGAGTACGCCAAGCGCGACCGGCGGTATGGCGGCGCCATCGACAAGCCACAGGCCTAGGGCCTATTTCCGAATCTTGCCGACCAATCGCAGCCACAAGGCCAGATCCCGATAGGCAGTTGCCCTGGCTGGCTCGGCTGACGTGAAAACATCGTGCATGGCGCCAGGTACTTCGCACAGCGTGACGAAGCTTCCCAGCTTCCCTGCGCGAAGTCGGGTTTGCTGAACGTCGAGCACCGAATCGCAATGCTGCATATCCGGCGAGTAGCTGGTTCCGATGTGGGTGTTGTCAGAAGTCATGACGAGGATCGGCAAGCGAAGATTCAGGCCCTTGGCCACGTGGGCATGCCCATCAAAGATGGCCTTGAGCCATCCAGCTGTATTGGGGAATGCCAGGCGCGGCCGCCACAGCCGGTGAACGTCCCATTCACCGTGCGCTTGAGTGCTCAGGGATTGCCAATAGTGGTCAAATTCCGGACCTATCAGCTTGCGTCGGGGATTTGTTCTTGTGATCGCTTCCATGAGCCCGTGCATGGGTATGCGCAAGAACGCTGTTCCCTGGAACTCCAGCCACGGTGAATTCAGTACCAGCGCCACGATTCCGGGGCTCTTGCGGGCAATCCACAGGCTCAGGATCAGGCCGCCGGTCGAATGGCCTTGGACCACAATGGGCAGGGCCGGATGCTCGGATTTGATCACGGAAAGCGCCGCGTCGAGATCCTCGTCAAAAACCGCCAGATCGTCGACGTAGCCTGGCAGCTGGTGTTCTGATCTCAGGCTCCTGCCGTGCCGGCGCAGATCAACAGCGTAGAAGTGATAGCCCTGGGCATGCCAGAAGAACGCTAATTCCTGGTTGTAAAAATAGTCGCTCCACCCGTGTACGCTGAGCACGATGCCCCGTGCGTTGCGCCCAAGCTTGTTTCGGATTCCTCGGGGACGGTAGCGAACCAGGGTTGCTACCGCGGGCCCTTCATCATCAACGCCGAAGTCCAAACTTTGGTATTCGAACGACTCGCCCAAAAAATCTTGGGACCACTCGCCGGCCTGCGTTGAGGCCAGGTAATCAGGCCACGCGTCGCTTTCGCGGATGATGTGCTCCTTCATATCTTGAATACTACTCATCTCAAGTTGTCTGTTTCGGGTTCTTCACGGGAAAATGGTTTCATGCGCATATACCCATTGGTCTTCAAGCACGTGTTCACCAAGATGGATCCTGAACAGGCTCACCATTTTGCTTTTAATGCCATCAAGATCGCGCAACGTGCTGGGCTCACCAAAGCGGCCCGCAAGTTTTTCGCTCCTGCGCCGAAACTGAAGAGAACGGTCATGGGAATCGACTTCCCCTCGCCCTTCGGACTGGCCGCCGGATTCGACAAGGGAGCTACCGGAATCGTTGCGCTCAGCGATATCGGATTCGGCCACGTTGAAATTGGTACAGTAACCGGACAGGCGCAGCCAGGCAACCCGCAGCCTCGGCTCTTCCGCCTCGTTGAAGACCGTGCAGTAATCAATCGCATGGGATTCAACAACGAAGGCGCTGAGCTCGTTGCAGCTCGAGTTGCCAGCGCGCGCCAGCACTTGAAGGGCGATTACCAGCAGACCCGACCGGTCATTGGCGTCAACATCGGCAAGACCAAAGCAGTTGAGCTTGACGACGCCGTAGGGGACTACCTCGCCTCGACGCGCCAGCTGGCCATTCATGCCGACTACTTGGTGGTCAACGTTTCCAGCCCTAATACTCCTGGCCTTCGACTGCTTCAAAGCGTCGAATCGTTGCGTCCGTTGCTTTCGGAGGTAGGAGAACTCGCCGACAAAGTCTCCGGACGGCACATTCCCTTGCTGGTGAAGATTGCTCCGGATCTGAGCGATGAGGATGTCTCGGACGTAGCACAGCTGGCAATAGAGCTGAAGCTCGATGGCATCATCGCGACAAATACGACCATTACCCGTGACGGCTTGAAGAGCGACGCGGCAAAGGTTGAGGAAATTGGTGCTGGCGGCTTGTCTGGAGCACCGCTAAAGGAGCGTTCCCTGGAAGTGCTTCGCCAGCTTCGTTCGCTCGTACCTGCTGACATGGCGCTCATTGCCGTGGGCGGCGTAGAAAGCGCACAAGATGTCAAGGATCGCTTGGACGCGGGCGCTGACCTCGTGCAGGGATACACCGCATTCTTGTATGAAGGCCCGTTCTGGGCTCGCTCCATCAACAAGGACCTTGAGCGCATGCTCTAGAGCGATCAAGATTCCACTCGCACCGGCTTGGAAAGCTTCGGGGCTGGAGAACGACAGCGTTCTCCAGCCCCGACCTGCGTTAAGGCAGGAGCGGGCCGTAAAGAAGGATCGGAATCAGGCCTTGTATCTGCCGCTACAAGAAGATCCGCTCAGGTAATGCAGGGGGAGCGCACGAGGTAAAAAGCGTGCAAGGAATTGCATGACATGCGAGTTAAAACATTGTAATCCAACTTACAAAGTTTCTAGCTTGTTTCAAGTCGAGAGGACATGGCAAAAAAGGCAAGCTCGAATGCGCTTGCCTCTATTGCCAAATAAGGTGAATCAGTCGACCTTGGCCCCGCGTGCAACCTGCGGCTTAGGCAAGCGAAGCTTGCGGAACTGCATTCCACGCATCGCTGCGTACATGCGTACTCCGCGTTCCATGTGACCGAACTTGGCCACGAGACGGCGCTTGAGCAGGATCGAGGTGACGATTGCTTCAAGGATGATCAAGGCGATAACAACCCAAAGCGCCAGCTGAACGAACACCTGGATTTGAAGGTTGCTCTGGAATACAAGCGAAATTACCAAGAATGCCAGGATGATGAACATCATGAACTCGCCAAACATCCAGCGAGAATCGATGAAATTACGGGTATAACGCTTTTGCTCACCCTTGTCGCGTGGCATGAGGTAGCGCTCGTCGCCGGTTTCATTGGCAATGCGCAAGCGATTTTGAGCTTCAACGCGTTGCTGCCGCTCTGCTTCCTTGGCCGCCTTGCGGTCAGTCGGAACCAAAGGTCGCTGACGATTCGCCTGCTGCGCACTGCGCTTGGGCGTTGGCCCCGATTTGCGTCCATCGGCTGATTCCGATGACTGCTCTACGGGCTGTACATTTACGGGGGATTGAGGTTCATCCTTCTTACGTCCAAACACCCCTCTATCCTAGCCGGAATTAGCTTGTCGCGTGACATTCGATACGCAATGAATTGCTAGGCTGAAGACATGAGCACAAATTCTGTCTTCGACGCCGCTACGAACGGTGTTGATATTTCTTCATTAAGAGGCCACATTGATACGAACTTCGAGCAGATCCTCGAAGAACTCAAGGCTTTAGTTTCCATTCCCAGCATTGCGTGGGAATCCTTTGATCCGCAGAATCTGGAAAAGTCGGCAGAAGCCGTTGCCGAACTGGCCAGGGATGCAGGCATGGAGAGCGTGGAGATTCTGCGTGAACCTGCCGAAAACGGCGCCATGGGCGCCCCGGCAGTCGTAGCCCGGCGCAAGGCCGCACCAGGCAAGCCAACTGTCCTTTTGTACGCCCACCACGACGTGCAGCCTCCGGGCAGCGAAAAAGATTGGAATACCCCCGTCTTCGAGGCCACTAAGATCGGCGACCGCCTCTTTGGCCGTGGAGCGGCAGACGACAAGGCCGGAATCATGGTCCATATCGCGGCTCTGCGCGCGGTGCTGGACCTTGTAAAAGATTTCGGGCTCGGCGTCACCTACTTCTTCGAGGGGGAGGAGGAGGCAGGTTCGCCGTCCTTCCGCAACTTCCTCGAAGCGCATCAGGACAAGCTCGCAGCCGACGTGATCATTGTCGCCGATTCAAGCAACTGGGCTGTTGGCACTCCGGCGCTCACGAGCTCGCTGCGCGGGATGTGTGCCGCTGAAATCACCGTGCGATCGCTCAAGCATGCGGTTCATTCCGGAATGTTCGGCGGGCCGGTATTGGATTCCCCGCTCCTCGCGGCAAAGCTCATCTCCACTTTCCACGATGAAGACGGCGCTGTTGCCGTTGCCGGCCTTGTTGCCAACGAATCAGCCGAAGTCGACTTTGACGAAGCGCAGTTCCGCAATGATTCTGGCGTCCTGGATTCATTCGAATTGGCTGGCACTGGAAAAATCACCGATCGCTTGTGGAATAAACCAGCACTGAGCGTTATTGGAATGGATGTCCCCACCGTTGACCAGTCGTCGAATACCCTGATTCCGCAAACTCGATTCAAGGTTTCAATGCGCTTGGCACCGGGCCAGGATCCAGCCAAGGCGCTTCAGGCGCTGGAGGCGCATGTGCGGGGAGTCGATTTGCGCGGTGCGCAAGTGGATTTCAAGGCCACAGAAGCGGGCAATGCCTACAAGGCCGATCTGGAAGCTTCGGCGAACGACACTGCTCGCTGGGCTCTTGAACAAGCCTGGGGCGTTGTGCCAGTGAACATGGGATTGGGAGGATCAATTCCATTCATCGCTGATCTGCTTGAGGTATTCCCGAAGGCGCAGATCCTCGTGACCGGAGTCGAGGATCCAGATTCCCGAGCCCACTCGGCGAATGAATCCCTGCACCTTGGCGACTTCCAGCATGCAATTGAGGCTGAAGCGCTGTTGCTGGCCAGGATCAATGCTGAAGGACTATGAGGCGTGTCATACGCCGTGACACAAGGGGAGAAATCCTCGCCGTAGCGACGTAGGATAGTAGCAAGAACAGAGGCGATGCTTCAGGGCAAACCTGAAGCAGATGCCACAACGAGCAGTATGGGAGGAAATCATGACTGCAGCTGTTGACCAAACCAAGGGCGACCCAACCGAGTTGCCAACCCACGAGGTAAATATTTCCGACGTGGCCGCCGAAAAGGTGCGTTCGCTGTTGGAGCAGGAAGGCCGCGACGATCTGCGTCTGCGCATTGCCGTGCAGCCAGGTGGCTGCTCAGGCCTGATTTACCAGCTCTACTTCGATGAGCGCATGCTCGAAGGCGACGCTGTTCGCAATTTCGACGGCGTAGAGGTCATCGTCGACAAGATGAGCGTTCCCTACCTTGCCGGCGCTTCGATCGACTTCGAAGACACCATCTCCAAGCAGGGCTTCACCATCGATAACCCTTCCGCTTCCGGCTCGTGCGCCTGTGGAGACTCCTTCCACTAGGCCCAAGGGAACTAACGCCGCTGTTCAAACGTTGAAGAAATTTCTCGTTAGAACAGCGGCGTTTTTCGGCATTCTGACCCCGAAGAGGGTAAGCTCTACGTTAAGTAGTAAAACTATGTTTCCCTTCGTAAGCCACCTCACCGTGCAACACGTTAAACCACGAGGTGACTTATGAAGACCACATTCTGCACCAACAAAGAGGAAGGGCCGTCTGTGAGTTCGCAAGACCGAACCGGCAGTCGCGGGTCTGCTAAAGCCAAAGTTCTGGCTTTAGTCGGCGCCGGCGCGCTGCTGTTGACGGGATGTTCAGCGGAGGCTAAACGCGGTTGGCTCCCAAACGTGGAGCGTGACACCACTAACCACACAGCTGCAATCCAGGATTTCTGGGTTCACTCGTGGATCGCCGTGGTCGTCATCGGTATTTTGACTTGGGGCTTGATGCTTTGGTGCATCATCGCCTACCGCCGCCGCAAGACCGACACCGGTTACCCCCGCCAGCTGAGCTACAACATGCCATTGGAGATCTTCTACACGGCCATTCCTTTGGTCCTTGTTCTAGTCTTCTTCAGCTTCAACAACACCCTGGAAAAGAGCATCAACAAGCCTGTTGATTCCGAGGTCGTAGTAGACGTTCGAGCCAAGCAGTGGTCTTGGGACTTCAACTACACCTACCAGGGCACTGAGAAGCATTTCGCTGGCACGCAGGCCCACCTGCACACCGATGGCTCGGAAGGCGCTCGTGAAGAACTGCCGACCTTGTACCTGCCAGCAGGCAAGTCGGTACAGCTGGATCTGAATAGCCGCGATGTCATTCACTCGTTCTGGGTTCCAGCCTTCTTGCAGAAGCTGGACATGATCCCGGGCAAGACCAATCACATCTACCTGACTCCTCAGGTTGAAGGCAACTACGACGGAAAGTGCGCCGAGCTTTGCGGCGAGTACCACTCCGAGATGCTCTTCAACGTGAAGGTTGTCAGCGACGCAGAGTTCAAGGCTCAGCTCGCAAAGATGGACGATGGACACATCGGCGAAGAATACGACCGCCAGCCGGACACGGTTAACGGCGTCGTAGTCGAACACGGGGAAGGAGAATAATCACGATGACAACGTTTGAATATGCAACTGACGACGTCCGGTCGATTGCCCCAGCCGTGGTGCCGAAGTCGAAGGGCCGCCTCTTCGTCGACTACATCACGACGACCGACCACAAGAAGATCGGGTACATGTACCTGATCAGCTCGTTCGTCCTGTTCTGCGTCGGTGGCGTTATGGCGCTGCTGATCCGTGCAGAGCTGTTCGAACCAGGTATGCAAATCCTGCAGACCAAGGAACAGTACAACCAGCTGTTCACCATGCACGGCACCGTCATGCTGCTGATGTTCGCAACCCCGCTCTTCGCAGGCTTCGCCAACGTCATGATGCCTTTGCAGATTGGTTCCCCGGATGTGGCTTTCCCACGTCTGAACGCACTGGCCTTCTGGTTCTTTGCAATGGGTTCGGCCATCGCCCTGGCCGGCTACCTCACCCCGCAGGGTGCAGCTAGCTTCGGTTGGTTCGCTTACGCGCCGCTCTCGAACACCACCTTCTCGCCAGGTGTCGGTGGAGACCTCTGGGTCTTCGGCCTGGCGCTGTCGGGCTTCGGTACCATCCTGGGTGCCGTCAACTTCATCACCACGATCATCTGCCTGCGTGCCCCTGGCATGACCATGTGGCGCATGTCGATCTTCTCGTGGAACACGCTGATCACCTCGCTGCTCGTGCTGATGGCCTTCCCGCCACTGGCAGCCGCGCTGTTCGCACTGGGTGCTGATCGCCGCTTTGGCGCTCACATCTTTGATCCCGAGAACGGCGGTGCCGTCCTCTGGCAGCACCTGTTCTGGTTCTTCGGACACCCAGAGGTCTACATCATTGCGTTGCCATTCTTCGGCATTGTCTCGGAGATCTTCCCGGTCTTCAGCCGCAAGCCGATCTTCGGCTACAAGGGCCTGGTCTTCGCGACCATCTCGATCGCTGCCCTCTCGGTTTCCGTGTGGGCCCACCACATGTACGTAACCGGCTCGGTCATGCTGCCGTTCTTCGGTTTCATGACCATGCTGATCGCGGTGCCAACCGGTGTGAAGTTCTTCAACTGGATCGGTACCCTGTGGCGCGGTTCGATTACCTTCGAAACCCCCATGCTGTGGAGCATCGGCTTCATGATCACCTTCCTGTTCGGTGGCCTGACCGGTATCATCCTTTCCGCTCCTGCACTGGACTTCCACGTTTCGGACTCCTACTTCGTGGTGGCGCACTTCCACTACGTGGTCTTCGGTACCGTGGTCTTCGCAATGTTCGCTGGCTTCTACTTCTGGTGGCCAAAGTGGACCGGCAAGATGCTCAACGAGCGTCTTGGCAAGATCCACTTCTGGATGCTGTTCATCGGCTTCCACGGAACCTTCCTGATCCAGCACTGGCTGGGCGTCATGGGCATGCCACGTCGATACGCCGACTACATGCCTGAAGATGGCTTCACCTTCATGAACCAGGTTTCGACCGTGTTCGCGTTCATCTTGGGCGCATCGATGATTCCATTCTTCTGGAACGTATGGACCACCTTCCGCTACGCCAAGAAGGTTGAAGTTGATGATCCGTGGGGCTTCGGCGCCTCGCTGGAGTGGGCGACTTCCTGCCCGCCACCACGCCACAACTTCCACTCGATTCCACGCATCCGTTCGGAGCGCCCAGCTCTGGACCTGCACCACCCGGAACTGAGCGGTCGCGTTACCCCGGAAACCCCGGTTGCGAAGATCTTCGGCCCTGCTGACCAGAAGGACCTGTAAAGATGAAAATTGAATCCTGGATCTTCCTGGGTGGCGTCTTCTTCTTCGCCCCTGTCGCCGTAGTTTACGGTTACATGACCAACTGGAGCGAATGGGTTGGCTTCCTGGCATTGCTGATGCTGGTAGGCCTGTCCGCAATGGTTGGCTGGTACTTGTTGTTCACCGCCAAGCGCATCGGCCCTCGTCCCGAGGACCGCGTTGACGGTGAGATCCACGAGAACGCCGGTGATATCGGCTTGTTCTCGCCATGGAGCTGGTGGCCACTGGTGCTGGCCGCGTCTGCGGCAATCTCCTTCCTGGGCCTCGCCGTAGGCTGGTGGGTCTTCTACATCGGAGCCGGCCTGGCCGTCGTCGGTGTGACCGGCTGGGTTTACGAATACAGCCGTGGAGACCACGCACACTAAGCAGTGACCTTAATGGGGTGACAAGCAATTGGCTTGTCACCCCATTAGTCTTTTAATTACAGCAGGGCCGGCGTTGACTCGACGGCCAAGCCAGAGCCTAGGAGATCGATTATGCGCCACGCACCCCAGCCGAAGGTCGAGGGCCATCTTGATCCCGCAAGCAAGCAAAGCAAGTACCGCCAAATCCGGGAGATCCTCAAGACCCATGCACGCGAGGCCTGCAAACCTGGCTACAAGCTTCCACCAGAACGCGAGCTTGCCGAGCACTTTTCCGTGGCCCGAAAGACCATCCGGCAGGCTATCGACGCGCTGGTCGACGAGCAGGTGCTCAAGCGCGTGGTTGGCATCGGCACTTTCGTGGTACCCGAGAAGCTCGACCTTCGCGTCAGGTTGCATTCCTATTCCGAGGATATGATGCGCCGAGGAATGGTCCCGGACGCGCACGTTCTCGAATTTGCCGAAATCAAGGCCAACACCAACCTCGCCCTGCAGCTCATGGTGGAGGAAGGCACGCCGGTAGTTCAGTTCAAGCGTCTGCTGCTGGCCGATGGCACCCCAATGAGCCTTGACGAGAACTACATGCCAGCGGACCTGGTTCCGGGCTTCGTTGATGCCGAACCGCCGTCCAAGCTCTATCAGGCGCTCCACGAGCGCTACGGGATCCTTTTGGAGTGGGGCGAGGATCAGGTCGAAAGTACTGCCGCCAGCAAGAGCCAAGCCCATTTGCTGGCCGTTGAACCAGGGTTCCCGCTTTTGCAGATCACCCGCTACGCCTATATCGGTGAAAGGCTCGCCGACTATTCCGTGTCGCTATATCGCTCGGACCGCTACAAGCTCTTCGTTCCACTGCAACGCGTAGGCACGCGCACCCCGCGCTACACCGACTCGTTCTAGCCTTGGCACGCGGGGGAGCAACACTGCAAGCGCCGCAAGAAGCACGGCACCCCGAACCCTTGCCAGTGGCTTACTGGCTGCTGTCGGCCGTGTGTACGGCCCTCGTCTCCGGGCACGGCCCGTTCTGCATCGATCACCAATGTTCGCAAATGTGCACACAGGCTGATGGGACACATGGATTCCCCGGCACCGACGTCTAGCGCAATGCGAATCTGGCCGCCAGAATTCCAATGGTGCCGCGCGAGAAGGCCAACGCCATAACGGCCATTGGGGGACACCCTATCACCTGGCGACTGCCACAGGCCTTTGCCTGCCGCGTACGAGGCCCATCGCTCCCGTCGGTGACCGCTTGCGCCTCCCGCGCTTCTAAAGCGCCCAGAATCGTTCCTGCGGGCTTCTGGCGTGTTGGGTTAAATAAAGGAGGGACACACCTTTCGGTGTGTCCCTCCTTCTGTGACTAACGCGAGTCGGAATTACTTCCCGATCGAGTCCTGCATGTCACCCTCAACCTCATGGTGACCGTGAGCAGCATGCGCTGCCTCCAGTTCCGATGGGGTTACCGGGGCGACGCGATCTTCGAAGAAGAACTTCGAGATCATTGCGCGGCGCTTCTCCGAACCGGAGATGTGGCCGGCAGCGTCAGGCTCAGCTGGAATGTACTGGCGATCCACGAAGTTGGTCAAGAGGTAGCGCTTGTACACGTCGACCTCTTCGTGCTTCTCGCTGAAGCCGCCTTCTGGCGACATCTGGATGATGCCCGCTTCGCGGCCGTGCAAGACGATCTCGCGATCCTTGCGCTGCAGCGACAGGCAAATGCGGCGGGTCAGCCAGAAGCCCAGGATCGGGCCGAGGAAGAACAGCGCGCGCAACCAGTAGGTCACGTCATTCAGCGCCACGTGGAAGTGCGTTGCGATCAAGTCAGAGGATGCAGCTGCCCACATCACGCTGTAGAAGATCACACCGGCAACACCCATAGCGGTACGGAACGGCGCGTTGCGCGGACGATCCAGCAAGTGGTGCTCGCGGTTGTCCTTGGTTACCCAACGCTCGATCCATGGCCATGCAAACATCACCACGAAGAGCGCGCCAGCAGGAACCAGGGCCGGAAGCAGAACCGACAGCACCAGGGTGTTGTCACCCCAAGGGAACGGGATGATCCACTCGAAGCTGAAGTTGCCCAGGGTACCTGGCATCAAGCGCAGTGCACCATCAACGAAGCCGATGTACCAGTCAGGCTGGGTACCAGCCGAAACAGGGGATGGGTCGTATGGTCCGTAGTTCCAGATCGGGTTGATCTGGAAGAGGCCAGCGATGAATGCCACGATGCCGAAGACGATGAAGAAGAATCCACCGGCCTTAGCAGCGTAAACCGGGCCAACAGGGAAACCAACAACATTGTCGTTGGTGCGGCCTGGGCCTGGGTACTGGGTGTGCTTGTGGGTCACAACCATGAAGAGGTGAACAACGATGAGCAAGATGATAACCGCAGGCACAATCATGATGTGCAGCGAGTACAGGCGCTGGATTACGTGCTCGCCTGGGAACTCGCCACCGAAGAAGAACATCGACAGGTAGGTACCAACGATGGGGATCGCCTTCATGACGCCGTCGATGATGCGCAGGCCGTTGCCGGAAAGCAGATCATCAGGCAAGGAGTAGCCGGTGAAGCCAGCAGCCAGGCCCATGATCAGCAGCACGCCACCGACAACCCAGTTCAATTCACGGGGGCGGCGGAATGCGCCGGTAAAGAACACGCGGAGCATGTGGACGGACAGCGATGCTACGAAGAGCAGTGCCGACCAGTGGTGCACCTGGCGCATGAACAGGCCACCGCGCACGTCGAAGGAGATATCCATGGTGGAAGCCATGGCGGTCGACATGCCCAGACCCTTCATAGGCACATACGAACCGTTGTAGACCACGTGGGCCATCGACGGATCGAAGAAGAAGGTCAGGAAGGTGCCGGAAAGCAGCAGCAACACGAAGGTGTACATTGCCACTTCACCGAACATGAACGACCAGTGGTCAGGGAAGATCTTGCGACCGAATTCCTTGACCATGGCCGAGGCGCCAACACGTGAATCCACGAAGTTGGCGATACGACCGGTGGCGGTCGATGCCTGGTATTCGTTAGTCGTCGTCATGATTAACCACGCTCCCAGTAGGACGGGCCAACAGGCTCATGGAAGTCGCTCTGCGCAACCAGGTAGCCTTCGGAGTCCACGGTGATTGGCAGCTGTGGAAGTGCGTGACCAGCTGGGCCGAAGATAACCTTGCATTCCTGGGTCAGGTCGAAGGTCGACTGGTGGCAAGGGCACAGCAGGTGGTGCGTGTGCTGCTCGTACAGTGCGATTGGGCAACCGACGTGGGTGCAAATCTTGGAGTATGCGACGATGCCGTCCACGTTCCAGTCTTCGCGTCCCTCGGAGATCTGCATTTCCGCTGGATCCATGCGCATCAGCAGAACTACGGCCTTGGCCTTTTCGTTCAGCGGATTCTCGGTTTCGTTGATGCCCTCTGGGACAACGTGGAAGGCCGAGCCGATCTGGACATCAGATGCCTTGATCGGGGTACCGGATGGGTCGCGGGTCAAGCGGATGCCCGTGTCCCACATGGTGTGGCGCAGGGAATCGATCATCTGGTTCGCGGTGTTGCCGGTGCGGTCCAGGTCGCGGAACATGAAGATCGCCGGAATCGGAGCCAAGGCAATGGCACCGATCAGGGTGTTGCGGATCAGCGGACGACGCTTGATGCCGGATTCTTCAAGAACGGTATCTACGATCTCGACTGCATCCTGGCGGTCTTCTTCAGATCTGATCTCGTGGCGCATTTCCATGAGCTCGTGATCCGGCATGAGGGTCTTTGCCCAGTGAACAATACCTACACCGATACCGAGCATCGCGAATGCGGTGCCCAGGCCCAGTGCAGCGTTCTGCACACGCAGCTCAGCGAAAGACATTTCGCCCAGGCGGCCCAAGACGAAGTAGGCCACGAAGAAGAAGAGCGTTCCGATGATGGAGATGGTAAATAGGAGCGCTACTTGACGCTCGTGTCGCTTGGCTGCGCGCGGATCGCGATCTGCGAGACGCGGACGATGGGGTGGCAAGCCCGGATCGGGGAAACGATCCTGAGCTACATCGTCAGCCTTAGCAACGGTGCCCGAGTTTTCGGGACTGCCGTGACTATGGTCGCCCATGTTTCTCTCTCATCCTTCTGTTAGGAAATTATGTACGTAGTGATGGTTACGGCCAGTGCCGTGGTTTGCCTTAGGAAGGACGCGAGGTCAACCAAATGGTGAAGGCGATGATGATGCCCAGACCTGCGGTCCAGGTGAACAAGCCTTCAGCAACTGGACCCAAGGAGCCCAGGGCTGCACCGCCAGCAGAACCATTGGCTTCAATGGTCTTCAGGAAGGTGATGACATCACGCTTCTCGTCTGGGGTGATATTCGAGTCGTTGAACACGGGCATGTTCTGTGGGCCGGTAGCCATCGCTTCGTAGATGTGCTTCTCAGTTACGCCGGTCAGCGTCGGAGCAAACTTTCCTCGGGTCAAAGCACCACCGGCTGCTGCCGCGTTGTGGCACATTGCGCAGTTCACGCGGAAGACAGTTCCACCATGGGCAGCATCGCCCTGGGTGGTATCGAGGTATTCCTCATCCGGAATCGCTGGGCCCGCACCCAGGCTGGCCACGTAGGCCGACAGCTGGGAGATCTGCTTGTCATCGAACTGGACTGGCTTCACCTGGGCCTGGGGGCCCTGCATCTGCATTGGCATGCGGCCGGTGCCCACCTGGAAGTCAACAGACGCGGCGCCAACACCGATCAGCGAAGGACCGGAGTCCGAGCCTTCAGCATTCATACCGTGGCAGGTAGCACAGTTGGCGACGAAAAGCTTCTGACCTTCGTCAACATCGGTCTGCGATGCGGCGGTGGTCTCAGCGGCCTTCGCTTCGCTGATGTTTCCTGCTGCGGTGTAGAGACTGCCGGTAATCAGCAATCCAAACAGAAGCAGGGCCACAGCGGCGAGCGGGTGGCGGCGCTTTTTCGAAAGAGCCTTCACTTGCTGGTTCCTCACTTAGTTTCTTTGGTGTGGTGTTGCCGTACTTCTTGGTGTGGCAACTAATGACTAAAAGTTGCTACTTCAAGAAGTAGATGATCGCAAACAGCGCGATCCAAACAACGTCAACGAAGTGCCAGTAGTAGGACACAACGATGGAACCCGTTGCTTCAAAGTGGCCAAACTTCTTAGCCAGCATTGCACGACCAATGATCAGCAGGAATGCAATCAGGCCACCGGTGACGTGAAGGCCGTGGAAGCCGGTGGTCATGTAGAAGGCCGAAGCGTAGGAGTTCGAGTTCAGTGCTACGCCCTCGTGAACGAGGGTGACGTATTCATAAGCCTGGACCGAGACGAAGATTGCACCAAGGATGAAGGTGAGAATGAACCATTCGATCATTCCCCATTCCTTGAAGTTGAACACTCCGCCGGAACGGCGAGGCTTGAATTCTTCGGCACGGAACACGCCAAGCTGGCACGAGAACGAGCTGGACACCAGAATCAAGGTGTTAACCAGCGCAAACGGCACGTTGAGTTTGGCAGTTTCAGTCGCCCATAGTTCGGGCGCGGCAGCCCGGAGGCTGAAATACATGGCGAAGAGGGCGGCGAAGAACATGAGCTCGCTGGAGAGCCACACCATCGTTCCCACCGACACCATGTTTGGGCGGTTCGGCGCATGTGGCGCCGTCGTATTTGGGGCATGAGTCGCAGTTGTCACACTGACATTATGTCTCTAAATGCCCCTCAGATACCAATGCAGAAAGGCGTTGTCGGAGGTTTTTTGCGCCACACATCGACAACAACCGCGGAAACACGGGGAAGTATGCAGAAAACTCTTTCTACAATTCGTAGAGCTTGATTCGGCGAGTCTTGCTAAACAATCATTTATGCAACACTCTTGTACCCTATTTATCCCCAGAAACACTAGGATTCTAGCGATTTGAGACACATCATATGGCGACATGAATTGGGTCTGGGACTGCCGGCTCGATAGGCTTTCATTTGTGTCAACGAGCCTTGAAAACGAAAAGTTCCCAACGTGGCCAGATCTCCTAGCCACCCTGATTAGCGGTGGCGATCTCAGTCGCGTTCAGGCAGCGTGGGCCATGAATGAGATCATGAGCGGCGAGGCCAGCGATGTTCAAATTGCCGGCTTCCTGGTTGCCTTGCGCTCCAAGGGTGAAACCGTCGCGGAGCTGACCGGCCTCGTGGATTCCATGGTTGCCAATGCGAAGCCGTTGAACATCGAAGCACAAACATTAGACATTGTGGGGACCGGCGGAGATCGCCAGAACACCGTCAACATCTCGACGATGGCCACATTGGTCTGCGCTGGCGCCGGCATCAACATCGTTAAACACGGCAACCGCGCCTCATCTTCCTCTTCTGGATCCGCTGACGTCCTTGAAGCGCTCGGCGTTCGCCTTGATGTACCAATCGAGAGGCTTGTCGAGGTGTACGACAAGGTTGGAATCGCGTTCTGCTTTGCCAACGTTTTCCACCCGTCAATGCGCCACGTTGCCGTGGCCAGGCGCCAGCTGCGCGTGCCAACAGCTTTCAATTTCATGGGGCCCCTGACAAACCCCGCCCTTCCCAGCTCGTCGGCCATCGGCTGTTCAGATTTGGAAATGGCTCCAATCATGGCCGGCGTCTTGGCCAGCCGCGGTTCTCGCGGCCTGGTTTTCCGGGGCAACGACGGCCTCGATGAGCTGACCACCACCTCACCCAACCGGGTATGGGAGGTTCGCGATGGACGGGTCAAGGAGTTCATTTTTGATGCGCAGGATCTTGGCATAGCGCGCGCAAGCATCGAACAGCTCCGCGGAGGCGACGCCCTACACAATGCAGAGGTTGTCAAAGAGATCGTCTCTGGAGCGCAGGGGCCAATTCGCGATGCCGTTGTGTTGAACGCTGCAGCGGGAATGGTTGCCTACGAGCCAACGAACGAGGGCAGCTTCGAAGAACGCATGAAGATCGCTGTTGCAAAGGCATCCGCCTCGATTGATTCCGGAGCTGCAAAGACCGTTCTGGCCAATTGGTCGCAGACTACTCAGAGGATTTTAGGCGAGTAGCGCACAGGTTCAAACAAGGACGGGTTCTGGTTGCCGCTAATACAAGCGGTAACCAGAACCCGTCCGTCGTTCTATGGCTTCAGTCGTCCAAGCCCAGGGAAAAAGCTGCTTCCAAGTCATGATCCGAATAGGCACGGAATGCAATATGGGTTTGGGTGCCCCGAATCCCGGGAATCTTTGAGAGCTTGTTGGCGATTACCTCCGCCAGATCCTCATGCTTATGGACCCTGGCTACCGCAATCAGATCCCAGTCGCCAGCGACGGAATAGACTTCGCTGATCCCTGAGATTGCGGAAATCTGTTGAGCACACTCCGGGATGCTGTCCGTGGCCGTCTGAATCATGACGAATGCAGTAACCATAATTGCGCCTTTCACTACTTGAGCCTTCACGCTGAAGGCCTATGACTTAGTTTCAACTCTAGTCGAAAATACAATTTCAGGGAGTCGGTCGAAAGCGATAGGGACGCGTTTCACAAGCCTTAAAGTTAGTATCTATATTTACAATGGTTTATACTTGTCCCATGATAGTTTTGACCATCGACCAGCGGCGCTCACGATCTTCGGAAGACAAGGTGCAAGCCCTCATTGAACAGGCCAACGCCACAGTTCCGGTAGTGCGTCCATTCCAGCGTACCGCCGGAGACGAGGTTCAAGCTGTACTCGATGATGCGTCGGAAGCGATTCGATTGGCAGTCATGATGGCAGCTTCGGGGGATTGGAGCGTCGGCCTGGGATTCGGCCAGGTCGAGACCCCCTTGCCAAAAGAGACTCGGGCCGGTCGCGGACCAGCTTTTGAATACGCCCGAGTCGCCGTTGAGCGCTCAAAGAATACGAATGCGCACGTTGCAGTCCATGGGCCGTCCCATGAAGCAACGCGGCTAGAAGCCGAGCTCCAGCTAACCGCCTGCATTGTCGCCAAACGCAGGGCCACCGCCTGGGAAGCGGGAACCTTGGCGGACGAGGGCCTTACCCAGCAACAAATTGCCAAGGAATTGGGAATCACCCAGCAGGCAGTCTCGTCTCGCCTATCCGCAGCACTATGGTTTGAGGCAAATCGAATGATGGATGAGGCAGCGAAGTCACTGACTCGACAAATGAAAATGCTAGGGGAGTCGTAGATGTTTTGGATCGCGTGGGGGAGTCTGAGCCTAGCCACCATACTTTCTTGCCTAGCTGCATATCTGGGTTACGCCATGGGAAAGCGGGCGCGTTGGCGCGAAGTTCTCATTGTGATCTCCGGACTTCTGGCTGCTGCTGCGGCAGTTTTATCAGCAGCATCCGGTGCAACTGATCAGTCCAGTCATGTACCGACACTGTATGTCGTTATGCTCTCGTCCATATTCGCGGTGAGTTTTGGTGGACCATTTACGGAACTCGTTTTCAGGCTGGCCGCCAAAAATGATTCAGAGATCGAAAAGGAAGAGTCCGACCCATCTCCGCTTCGTGGCGGATTATGGATCGGACTCCTGGAGCGAGCTGCCATCGTCAGTACGTTGTGGGCCGGTTGGCCAGAAGGCATCGCCATCGTATTGGCGGTCAAAGGACTCGGCCGGTTCTCTGAATTGAAAGACCACCGCGCGGCTGAACAATTCATCTTGGGCACGTTCTCCAGCAGCCTGGTTGCTGCCGGCTCCTACGGGCTAGGCCTGTTGTTGCTGTGATCGTTTAGCGACAAATCCGCAGACTGCTCGTCGGCCAAGCAAGAATAGCCCAAGAACAATCAACGTGACGATCACGAACGAAATGGCGGCCGTCTTTCCCATCAATAAGCGTGTCGCAACACCCAAGACGACGGTTCCAAGCCAGACCAGAATACCTGTTGGCCACAGTTTATTAATCGTCTGCCATGGCCGCGACAGGACAGTCATGACGACATAGGCTATGAGGAAGGGCAGAGCTGTCATGAAGATCCCGGTGATTCCCAGCCCATGCTCATGTTCCCGGCGTCCCAGCAACGCGAAGAGAACGATGAGGAGAACGTCTATGAAAACCATCCAGGGCCACTTGCTCATACTTTGCTTCATGTACTCATGATAGGGATGCCTCCGTCGAATTCACGGCAGCTTTCAGGACTAGGACGCTGTTGATTCAGACACAGCGGAGCACTGTCAGCAAGAATAGGCCCACGGGCAGTTATTCAATGGTCGATAATCAGTTTTGGGAGCGTAGGGTTCTTGTCTTCAGCAACGACGTGGATGAACAAGCATCAGATCCGGCTCTATTTACTGGCTATCGCGGCAGGCTGCCTTATTGGCGGGCGCTTCCCGAACCTCAGCAGCGTCCTAGGTGCTTCGATCAACCCATTCTTGGGCATACTGCTTTACATCACGTTCCTGAGCATCCCTCTGACCAAGCTGGTCGATGGTTTCAGGGATTTCAGATTCATCTCGGTTCTGATGGTAACCAACTTTATGGTGATCCCGATCCTGGTTTTCGTTTTGACGAGATTCATCCAAGCCGATAAAGCTGTTTTGGTCGGTGTCGCCCTTGTCTTGTTGGCACCATGTGTGGACTATGTCATCGTTTTTTCAGGACTGGCCGGGGGAGAGAACCACAAGCTGCTCGCCGCAACACCGCTCTTGCTGCTACTGCAGATGCTGCTGATTCCCATCTACATGTATGTCATAGTCGGGAAATCCTCATTGGAGATGCTTGCGCCAGAACCATTTGCAGCAACCTTGACATTGCTCATATTCATACCGCTGGCGCTTGCGATTACTACTCAGATCCTGGGCAATAAATTTGCTTGCTTCAGCAATATCGCTTGCCGCGCAGAGAACTTCATGGTTCCAGCCATGATGGGAACGCTTTTCAGCGTGGTGGGTTCACAAATCCACGTGTTGGCTGATCAGGGAGAAAGCCTGATTCAGGCGGCGCTAGTATTTATTATCTTTATCCCTGTGGCAGGTTTCGCCGCGTTTCATATTGGCAAAGCATTCGGTCTTCCAGCAACGGCCCTGCGTGCGGTCAGCTTCAGCGGGGTCACAAGGAACTCCCTGGTAGTACTGCCCATTGCACTGGCTTTGCCGATTGAATACTCACTGGCCTCGTCAGTCGTAATGACGCAGACGCTTATTGAGCTCGTGGCGATGCTCGTCATGGTTAGGGTCGTGCCGCTACTTATTAGGGCGACGCCCAACGATCCCTTGGGAAGTCCCAGAGGCTAAAGTACGCTTTGCCTCTAACTTGGAAAACCAGTCCGTGCAGTCAGGGCCGGAGAAGACTGGCCCAAAGCCAGGTGCTCCAACAGGAGCTGATCAGCTTCGGCCACCTGGAGGGCCCATGACCAGCATGGTGGAAAAGACCGCGACAATCAGGACAAAAAGCGCGATGGATGAAAGAACCGGTCGCGCAACAAGCCAACGCATTGTCGGATCCGTCCAACGCTGATCTGCCGGATGTTCACTGGCTTGAGTGCGCCAGGAGCCAATAAGTTTGCCTCGACGCTCGAGCCAACTGTCAAAAGGAACAGTCAAGTACGGAATCACGGATGTTGCTGCGGTGCCGAGAATTAGCCTCTTGCTCCAGCGCTGATTCATGCCGACCAAAATGGAAGTGGCAATGTATGTAAGGAAGACGAAGCCGTGGACGAAGCCTGCAATCGATACCGGCCAGTCACCGACTTTCACTGCGTACTTGAGAACCATTGCGATAATCAATAACGTCCAGGTGATCGCTTCTGCACGAGCAACCGTACGGTATAGGGCGCTTGGTGACATAGTCTTGCGTCAGTCCTTGAAAGATAGGGGAGTGCTACGTCTTTAGTAGCTCCTTCTAGACTAACCTGACAGGCACCCTGCAAAGCTCCCAATTCGGAATTGGTCGGCGCATCGCTGACGCTCTAGCAGTCGCCATCCCGGGTTTCGATGCTGGCCGAAAAGTTCGATGCAAAGATTTTTGGATGCAGCCGCGTTTCCAGGAACACTCCAATTTATTGCTGCTGGCTGAGTAGCCCTAAAGCCCGCGACTCTAAAAATAATCGGCAAGATTGCCGGTTCGGCTGATGTTCAAAAGCACTGACGTTGAGTTCCGGAGGTTCCAGCGCACACGTCTGCACATTGGAATCGTTACAAGCAACCTCCGAGGCATCTCCATTGCCAACGGACCCGTTGGCCGCAAACGAACCGGTGGGTGGCAATTTCAAGTGTTTTGTTCTGATGAGGCGAATATCAGAATCGTCCGAGGGAAACTGGACTATTGGGGAGTGCCAGATTTCCACTACTTTACATAATGTAGATTATCGGCTTACCGATAACCTGCGCGAAAGTAGTGCAGATACCAGCTAATCCGCCTATTAATGCTGCCTCAATCGTCTGTGGAATCCGAAGCACCCTGCAGCTCAAGTCGGTGCGCTGCAAAGTCCAAAGTTTGGCGAATAAACTGGCGGGAAAGCTCATCGTGCATTGAGTAGATCACGTGACGGCCAGACTTTTTAGTTTGCAGGACCCCGGCGGTCCTCATGCGCGAAAGCAATTGGCCGGCCACTGTCGGGCTGACACCTATCAGCTGTGCGAGCTCAGACAATGTCAGATCGTTGTCGCACAGCGCCCAGAGCATTTGAAGCCGCAATGGATCGGATAATGTCTTGAGAACGGTCACCGTCATATCCAGCAGATCACTCGATATGATTTCTGCTCGCGCCCTCGGGACGCTATATTCACCAGTCATCACGAACACTCCCTGAACCCATGGCATCAACTCCTCGACCAATCAGCCTTTCACAAACTGCTTGCCGAGTGTGTCCATTATGGACTTACCCGCTGGAAAAGCGATAGGCGTAGCGAAAATTCACACCGGCCAGCCTTCGGCGAGCCCTTGCCTGGCGCAACTCCCCTGAATAAATCATCCGAAATGAATTGAAGGTTTCAACACCTGACTAGGTATTTTGAATATTTCTCAGGCTTGTGAACGGCAGTGCAATGATGGTGTCAAGAATTGATAGATCGCCTGTGAATTGGATGCCGCATCCGCGAATGGCAAAATTTAGTTATGCCCGAACCGTCGTTACGAAATTCCGCAAAGAATGCACTGGCCAAGCAAATCCTGGATTCCCTGGCTGCAGAAGGAATTATCGCTGATCCTACCCAGCAACAGCTCATCGACGTTCTAGGCAAGACGGTCGGACCAGCCTCGAAGAACGCCCCGCAAGGCGCCTATATCTACGGCCCGCCCGGTCGAGGGAAAACGGTTATCGCCAATTCGTTGGTTGCGCATCTCCCGGCGCACAGCACTAGGAGATTTCATTTCCACGAGTTCTTTCACCAACTGAACTCCCCCAAAAATCGCGTCCCTGGCCAGCCACTTGGCGCCATTTTTTCTCAAGGGCTCGAACGGGAACTGGCTGGCATCCAGGTGCTCATCTTCGACGAATTCCACTGCACGGAGCCAGGCGATGCCATGTTTATGGGAAAACTGGTCAAGTACTGCAAGCAACACGATATTCAATTGGTGACCACGTCCAACTACGAGCCTGAGAAGCTGCTTGACGACGATGCCTTCCACCATTTGGTCAAGCCAATCATCGAGTCCATCCGTGCTGATTACGAGGTATTTGAACTGGATCATGCGCTGGACTACCGTCTACGGAAGGCAGACATGGAGGGCGCCACTTCCGGGTATCGCAGTGGTTCACTGACCCTGCTCCCCCAGCAGGCGCCTAGCGACTCGCTCGAAATATGGATAGAAATCGGATACGACCGAATCGGTCCGGCCCGCCAAGCAGGCGAAGCTATTTGGATTAGCTTCGATCAAATTTGCAGGACCCGGCGCAATACCGCGGATTATCTGGAACTTGCCACCCGTTTTCCGCGGTGGCACATCACCCAAATCCCATCCAGCGAACTGATGCCAATGGATGAAGAGCGCCGTCTCGCGAACCTGATCGATGTCTTCTACGACAAGGACATTGAAGTTCATTTGTACGCCGAGGACGACTTGTCCCAATTGGGCCATATGCTTCATGCCACCGAAAAGGCGCGATTGACCTCGCGGCTAGCGCAGCTACACCGCCACGACATAGAACGGACCACTGTTTCTCCATGAATCCTGAATACACCAACCAAGAGATCCAAGCGCTCGTGCTCGCAGTGCTAGAAACAGCTGACGACAATCTCGTCCTGCCTATCGTCCAGCTTGGCCACCCAGTACTTCGGCAGCAAGCCGTTGCCTACACCGGACAGCTGGATCAGCCCCTGCTCGAACGGCTTTTAAGCGCCATGCGCCAAACCATGTATCACGCGCCGGGTGTAGGGCTAGCTGCACCGCAGGTAGGTATTCCGCTTCAGATCGCAGTGCTTGAAGATTTGTACCCGGTACCAGAAGCGATTGCCGCCGAACGCGAACGCGAACCGCTGGAGTACTTCGAAATTTTCAACCCGTCGTACGCCGCCACCTCCGATCGCGAAGCCGTGTTTTATGAGGGATGCTTGTCGTTTGAAGGCTTCCAGGGCGTTGTTACTCGTCCTGCCGATATCACGGCAACTTACGAGGACCGCGGCGGAGCGCAACATTCACGCGCGTTCAGTGGCTGGCAAGCACGAATCGTGCAGCACGAGACGGATCATCTCAGCGGGGTCGTCTACGTTGATAAGTCGGAAACGCGCTCGCTGATCAATGAGCAAGAACTATGGCGCCACGAAAGTCTGGACGTCAACACCGCCAAGAAGGTACTGAACTTCTGATGCCCAACATCGACACCACCGTCACCTGTCCCGTCTGCGACATGCCGTTGCAGTTCAGCGACGAAACGAGGAAGTCGCTGCGCTGTGTCTCCAGCCATCGCTTCGACGCCGCAAAACAGGGCTACTTCAACTTCCTCACGGGCAAGGGAACCAATTTCCTTGAAGACACCTCGGCCATGGTGCAGGCACGAGAGGCATTCCAGTCGAGCGGACACTACGCCCCGCTAGCAGGCAAGCTCTCGGAACTTGTAGGGAAATATCGCCAAGGATCTACCCTGGATCTGCTCGACGCGGGCGCCGGCACAGGCTACTACCTGAACCAGATCCTCAACGCTACAGCCAACTGCCAGCATGATGCACTGGCGTTGGATATCTCCCGGTTTGCCATGCGCCGTGCCGCGAAGCTGCCCAGCACCATGGCTGTGGTGTGGGACGTTTGGCGGCGATTGCCGTCGGCCGATGCCTCGCGCGATGTGGTGCTCAACTGCTTTGCTCCGCACAATCCAGCCGAGTTTCGCAGAGTCCTGCGTGAGGACGGCGTATGCATCGTCGTCACCGGCGAACCCGATCACCTGAACGAAGTGGTCGAGCCATTGGGCATGCTCTCTGTTGCTGAAGGGAAATTGGCTGCCCTGACGGAAAAGTTTGCGGCCGAGCATCTGGCGCACAGTGAAACTCAGCACCTGAGCTATCAGATGGCGTTGAACGACGAGGACCTGTACAACCTGGCCTTCATGGGCCCCGCGGGACACCACCTCTCCCCCGAAACTTTGAGAGACAAAGTCCGTTCCCTCGGCAACCAGCAGGTAACAGCATCCTTCGGAGTACACGTTTTCGTCCCTGAGGCATAGAAAATACCCCAAAATGACTACTACTTTCAGGCCCGGGATACGGCAGAATGTAGGAAAGGCCAAAGCTTGTGGCCCTTGTCCTATGAGAAATTAGGTGGATTCCATGACTACTGCGGAATGGATCATAAGTAATGCGTGGGTAATCTGGCTTGCGCTGTTCTTGCTCTTGGCCATTATCGAGATGCTGTCACTCGACCTTTACTTCATCATGCTGGGCATAGGTGCTCTTGGAGGGG
The DNA here is from genome assembly GCF_059759215.1 of Glutamicibacter sp. GQ173. Lineage (NCBI taxonomy): Bacteria > Bacillati > Actinomycetota > Actinomycetes > Micrococcales > Micrococcaceae > Glutamicibacter > Glutamicibacter sp. GQ173. The sequence continues at coordinate 180,710 of NZ_JCAXDT010000002.1, read as the reverse complement.
TCACGGTAGCCCTGCTCAATGGCCCGCTGTGGTTGCAGGTAGTTGTCTTCTGTGTAGTTTCGCTTTTGATGATCCTGCTCGTTCGGCCCATCGCCGTTAGGCATTTGAAAAAATCACCGGCCGGATTCCGGTCCAATATCGAGCGATTGATCGGTGCGGATGCGCTGATCCTCGAGCCCACCTCTCGGATCTCTGGCTCAGCCAAGATCCAGGGCGAAATTTGGTCCGTTCGCGCAGAGTCGAATGTTCCGACGATGACCCCTGGAACCTACGCCGTGGTTTCCCGCATTGATGGCGCAACCGCATATCTTTCCCCGAAGCCCGAAGACCCAGCTGACAGCTGATTCCTTCTCGACTTTTTCATCACCCCGCACAATGAAAGTGAGTACGAACCATGAATTCTAATGGTTTTGGCGTAACCGTTGTGCTTGTCGTTCTGGCGATCTTCGTGATCGTCGTTCTATTGCGCAGCGTGCGAATCGTGCCCCAGGCACGTGCCGGCATTGTTGAACGCCTCGGCAAGTACAACCGCACCTTGAATCCTGGCCTGACATTGTTGATCCCGTTTGTGGATCGTCTCTTGCCTCTACTTGACCTGCGCGAACAGGTGGTCTCCTTCCCGCCACAGCCAGTGATCACCGAAGATAACCTTGTGGTCTCAATTGACACCGTGGTTTACTTCCAGATCACCGAGCCACGTGCGGCAACCTACGAGATTGCCAACTACATCCAGGCTGTGGAACAGCTGACCACCACCACCTTGCGTAACGTCGTTGGTGGATTGAACTTGGAAGAGGCCTTGACCAGCCGCGACCAGATCAACGGCCAGCTGCGCGGAGTTTTGGACGAGGCCACCGGCAAGTGGGGTATTCGAGTTTCGCGTGTCGAGCTGAAGGCCATTGATCCACCACTGTCCATCCAGGACTCGATGGAAAAGCAGATGCGTGCAGAGCGTGACCGCCGCGCCGCCATCTTGACCGCCGAGGGTACCAAGCAGTCCTCCATCCTCACCGCTGAAGGCCAGCGCCAGGCAGAGATCCTGAAGGCAGAAGGTGATGCGCAGGCATCGATCCTGCGTGCTGATGGTGAAGCCCAGGCTATCCAGAAGGTCTTCGACGCAATTCACGCTGGCCGGCCAGATCAGGAGCTGCTGGCTTACCAGTACCTGCAGACCTTGCCGAAGCTTGCTGAAGGCACTTCCAACACGCTGTGGGTCATCCCAAGTGAGCTGACCGAGGCATTGAAGGGTATCGGCGGAGCGTTTGGTGGCAACACGTCTCCAGCAACGCCTCCTGCTCCTGGCAGCGACGTGTAGCAGCAGCTGGTTTCATAACTAGATAGCAGTTAGCGGCGAGGTGCAGACCATGCACCTCGCCGCTAACGCGTATAATGGATGTTTTGGTACCTGAAGATTTCAACGCTGCTTGTTGGCTGGAATTATTTTTCGGTGCCAAACGTTGGTACGTGTAGCGAATTCTTTTAACATCGCGGAGGGAAATCATGAGCGATCGCAGCCTACGAGGCATGCGCCTGGGTGCACAGAGCATGGAATCTGAGGCAGGTGTGGAGCCGGCTGCCCGTCAGCGCGTGGAATACCGTACCGAAGACGGCGAGACCGTCTTTGTTGTCTTTGCAGCGGAAGCTGAAATTCCAGCCGTCTGGCACACCAAGACCGGCAAGGAAGCCAAGCTTGTCCATGGCGAAGCCCAGATGGAAGAAGCTAACAATGAGAAGCCAGTCCGCACCCACTGGGATATGCTCCTGGAGCGTCGCAGCGAAGAGGAGCTGGAAAAGACTCTGGCAGACCGCCTGAAGCAGCTGCGTGCAGCTCGCGGGGAAACTGTCTAGCACTTCCCCGATAAGCCGCTGGCAAGCCCAGTGCCGGCTTGAGGGAATATTCGAGGGCTGGTTCCACAACCATTGGTTGTGGAACCAGCCCTCGAATGTTTTCAGCGGGCAGCGGCACCGAGCTGAAAACAGAATTGGCGCGCACCGGGTTATCTCCCGGCACGCGCCAAATCATCAAATCTACTTCTTTGAAGTCAGCTTCTTCCAACGAGCGCCCAAACCCCAACGGGTTACATTCCACATCGCTTCGAAGACGATGTTACCGCTCATCTTGGATGCCCCAAGTTCTCGCTCCACAAAGGTCACTGGAACCTCGACAATCGTCTTGCGCAGCATGGCCACGCGGAAAGTCATATCTACCTGGAAGCCATAGCCGCGCGATTCAACAGCATCGAAGTCGATGGCCTCCAGGGTCTCGCGCTTGAAGGCACGGTACCCGGCAGTGATGTCGCGAAGCGGAAGTCCAAGCATCGTGCGGGAGTAGAAGCTGCCGCCACGGGAGATGATCTTGCGCAGCAGCGGCCAGTTGACTACCTCGCCACCCTTGACCCAACGTGATCCGATGACCAGGTCGGCGCCAGCGGCGCTTGCCTCGAGCAAACGTGGAAGCTGTTCCGGCATGTGCGAACCGTCGGCATCCATTTCAACCAGGACATCGTAGTCGCGGGCCAGTGCCCATTCGAAGCCCGCGATGTAGGCGGCGCCGAGACCGTCCTTGCCGGTGCGGTGAAGCACATGGATGTTTGAATCATCGGCTGACATCTTGTCAGCAAGTTCGCCTGTGCCATCCGGTGAGTTATCGTCAACGATCAATACATCCGAATCCGGAACTGCGGACCGCAACCGCCCTACGGTTAGCGGGAGCGACTCCAGCTCGTTATAGGTCGGGATGATTGTAATGACGCGCACTCGGCGACACCTTTCTGGGTATGCAACATAAAAGCTCTCTCCCAAAACCCGAAAGCTGGAGATCCAGCGAAATTTGGTAGCGGGAAGAGATAGTCCAAATTCAAAGTATAGTCATCAATTGTTCGCCAGATCATTGAAGACACTGCCTAAAACAACGATCCTCAGTGACTTCGGCCCTATTTTGCCCGCAAGTAGCGCGCAAAATGTTATCTAAGGTCACTGAGGATCGTTGTTTAAACTGCGTCGTTTCGAACGCAACGCTTGAGCATCGCGAAGAGGCGCTTACCTCAGCCTAGTGGGTAACCCACCTAGGCTGTCAACCATCTAATGACTTCAGCCTTTATCTAGACACCACTAGTCAGGGCGTTCTTGATGAAAATTTTTAGGCTAAGGTCAATGGTTTCTCTTTAAGCTAATTGACCTGCTCTAGATTGTCGAAGATCGTAATTCCGGCACGAACGGTGCGCAAGCACTGCGGAATTTCCTCGTCAACTACCGGCAGCATTGGCGTACCTGCGCGAGCGTCCGTGCTCCACGAGCTAATGCGAACGTCCGGGGTCTGCACAGCAAGTTCCGAGGCAGTCCACACGGCGAAAGTTGCCTGTGCGCCAATAGCCAGCTGGCCAGCTAGCGGATTCATCTCGCCCATGGCACGGTACGTTGACCTGGTTTGGGCCAAGAAAGCGGCGCGTGCCGAAATGCGTGCTTGGGCATTGGACATGTTCATCGCCGCGCGCACTACTTCCCACCCGTCGACCTCGGTCACCGGAGCATCGGATCCAAGAACCATTGGAACACCAGCTGAAAGCATGGCCGAAAGGTTGTTCATCGTTTCGGCGCGCTCGCCCAAACGCTGTACGTACATTCCGTTCGAACCGCCCCATGCCTTATCGAATACCGGCTGCATGGAAACGGTGATGGCATATTGCAAAAGCCGTGACCGAGTTGGCTCATCGACCATCTCCACATGCTCCAGGCGGTGTCGGCCCATCTGCACCTTGGACACGCCGATTTGTTCGGCGGCCAGATCAAAACCGTCAAGAACCACATCCAGTGCGCCATCTCCGATGACATGGAAGGAGGCTTGGATGCCGCGGGTGCTGCACGCTACCAGATGTGCTGCAATTTCTTCCCTGTCCAGGTACAGCGTGCCACGCTCCCCGGAGCGGTCGCTGTAGTCTTCGCGCAGGTAAGCCGTGTGGCTGCCCAGGGAACCGTCGACTTTGAGATCTCCGCCCAGGCCCAAGAGCCTGCCTGATGGAAATGATGCATAGAGCTCATCGGCGGCATCGGCATCGCTGACCAGTTCGCCCCAGTAGGCATAGACCTTCGGCAGGTTCGGCTGATCGTCGGCCAAAAGCTGGTCCAAGGCTGCACGACCCTCAAGTTGCGGCGCGGCCATTTCCACTACGGTGGCAAAGCCCCGTGACGCGTAGTGCGCCAAGGCCAGTCGCTGGAATTCGTGATCGGCCTTTTGCGCCTTGGCCAGGGCCAAGCGCACCTCGTCATGATCGTTGCCGGCGACGAGTCCGGGCTTCAAATCGCCCAGCCCCAAGAAGTCCAGGAGCTCCTGGTTGACCAGGGCGCTGTGAACATCGCGGCGGGAGAGGTAGTATGCCCGGCCGTCAGCGGCGCTGGTGAGGTCGTTTTCGGCAGGCAGTTCCTGCTGCGCCCAGCCGGAGTTGTCCCAGCCCTGGGCCAGGACAACCTTGCTGGATTTCTGGCCCTGCACCGCGACCAGAGCCAACAGCGCGCTGGCTGATGTGGAGGAGCTCAGGTCTCCCCCAGCCAATGTTCGGCCCAGGGCCGCAAGGTGAGTGTGCGATTCGACGAAGGCCGGAGTCACCAACCCGCCGCCCAGATCAACAATCTGGTCAGCCGATTCGGCGTGGCGATCCGCGGCGTCCTCACCGCCTAGCCAGGAAATCGTATCGCCATCCACAACCATTGCGGTCGCAAATGGGTCCGCGGCGGAATAGACTGCCCCGTTTCGGTACAGTGTTTTTGCCATCAGCGTGCTCCCTTTTCTCGTGCACCGATTAGATAAGTATTTATTGTGCTGGGCACGGCGGGCTAGGCCAGCACGTTCGAGTAGGCCACTACCCCGCGCTTGACCTGGTCGGCTGCCTTATACGCGTTGCGCACCAGCATCGGAGGCAGGTCGGAATTCTTGGCGAATTGGTCCAAGGTATCAATGACCTGCTTGGCCCAACGCACAAAGTCTCCTGGTGCCATGTCGGTTCCGCGCAGTGCGCTATTGAGGCTCGAGCCCCGAGCCCACTTGTACATAGGCCAGATCAGTCCGGATTCAGGTGGTGCGGTCGGGTCCAAGGCCAGCGCCTCTTCGGCATCCGACAAGTCGCCCCAGATTTTGATCGTGGTATTCCAGATGTCGGCAACCTTGTCCGTGGGCATCTTCGGATCCGGGCGATCGCCATCCCGGCGCGCCTGGTACACCAGGCTCGCGACGACCGCGCACAGCTCCTCGGAATTGAGCTTGCTGAGCTTTCCGGTCTCGAGGATCTGGCTCGTTAGCAGATCGCGTTCTCCGTAGATCCTGCGCAATCGCCGGCCCGAGTCGGTGAGCGTGAAATCATCACCTTCACCGGAGGGCGTGAGGTATTCGAATTGTTCAAGCACCTTGCAGACCTTGTCGAACTGCGTGGCAATCGTATTGGTCCGCCCGCGAATGGCGCGGCGCGCCTTGTCCGTGTCCTTCTTCAGCTTCCAATACCGATCGGCCCAGCGCATATGCTGGTCCTTCTCGGAACAGGCATGGCATGGATGATCCTTGAGTTCCAGGCGCAAGGCGTCGATTTCCCGTTCGAAGGAATCCGCGCCATCGTAATTGAAGCTTTGCGCATCCACGCGTGGCGGGCGCTGGTCATGAACGGCGTTGCGCAGCGAGGAGGCCAAGTCGCGGCGTTCCTTCGGTGCCCGGCCAGTGAACCCCTTGGGAATCCTGATCCGCGAAATGATTTCGACCGGTCCGCTGAGGTCCTCGGACGACAACCGTCGCAGCTGCCCGTCTTCTGTCAGCACCGTATGCCGCGGGTTGTACATTGCGGTATCGAGCTCCACCACCACAGCACGCCCAAAGCGGCGTCCTCCCGGAAGATCGACGACATCACCGCGGATCACCGAGTGGAGGGAGCGTTCTGCGGCGGAACGGCGTTCGGCGCGGCGGTTCTTGGCCGCGTTCTTTTCCAGTGTCGACAAATTTCGCTGGAGCTTCAGATACTCGGTGAAATCGCCGAGATGGCACTGCATTGATTCCGCGTAGCCGGCCAGTGATTCTTCCTTGGACCGGACCTGGCGGGCCATACCGACAACCGAGCGGTCTGCCTGGTACTGGGCGAAGGATGATTCCAATATCTGGCGGGTTTGCTCCCGGCCGAACTGGGCCAGCAAGTTGGTCGACATGTTGTAGGTCGGCCGGAAAGAAGAATTCAGCGGATAGGTTCGCTTTGAGGCTAGTCCGGCCAGGGCTTCGGGTTCGAGGTCCGGATTCCAAATAACGATGGAGTGGCCCTCGACGTCAATGCCTCGACGCCCTGCGCGGCCGGTCAGCTGGGTGTACTCGCCAGAGGAAATCTGCACATGGGACTCGCCGTTGAATTTGACCAGCTTTTCCAGAACCACGGAACGTGCCGGCATGTTGACGCCCAGGGCCAGGGTTTCGGTGGCAAAAACCACCTTGATGAGGTTCCGGGCAAACAGGTCTTCGACTATCTCTTTGAAGATTGGCAGCAAGCCGGCATGATGCGAGGCGAAACCGCGGATCAGCCCATCGCGCCAAGCCCAGAATTCCAGGACATCGAGGTCTTCGCCGGGAATCCGATAGGCGACCTCGTCCAGTGCCTGTGCGATTTCTGCGGCTTCCTCATTGGTGGTCAGCCGCAGGTCCGCCATGGCGCATTGCTGCACTGCCATGTCGCAGCCCTTGCGGGAGAAAATGAAGAATATGGCCGGCAGCAGCCCGGCCCCGTCCAGTTTGCCGATCACCGATGGACGGTTGACCCGCTGGCCCAAGCCCGAGGCCCGTTGCGGGCCGCGGCTTCCCTTGCCTCGTCCGCGCTGGACACGACCGCCTGCATTGAGGGTGCGAACCAGCTTTCGAAGTTCAGGGTTGACGCTCGCCTTGGACTCGCCCCCTGCCACCTGGTCGAATGCGACGTCCTCAGCGAAGAGGTCGACAACATTTGGTCCCACCATGACGTGCTGGAAGAGCGGCACAGGACGGTGCTCGGAGACGATGATGTCCGTTTGCCCGCGCACGGTGTCCAGCCAGCCGCCGAATTCCTCGGCATTGGACACCGTAGCGGACAGCGAGATGATCTGAACGTTCGAGGGCAGGTGAATGATGACTTCTTCCCACACTGCACCACGGAACTTGTCGGCCAAGTAGTGGACCTCGTCCATGATGACGTAGCCGAGTCCATCAAGGGTCTGCGAGTCCGCATAGAGCATATTGCGAAGGACTTCGGTGGTCATCACAACGATCTGCGCTTCGGAATTGATCGATGTGTCACCCGTGAGCAGGCCGACGCTCTGGGCGCCATAGCGATTGACCAGTTCAGAATACTTCTGGTTGCTCAGGGCCTTGATCGGAGTGGTGTAGAAGGCCTTGCGGTTTTCACGCAGTGCCTGGAAAATCGCGAATTCACCGACAACGGTCTTTCCAGCACCAGTTGGCGCGGCAACGAGCACGCTGTGGCCCTCGGTGACTTTCTTGCAGGCTTCGACTTGGAACGGATCAAGATCGAAGGAGATGCTTGCGCGGAAGTCAGGTAGCGCGGTGCCGAGTTCGACCTGCCGTGCCTTGGAATTCGCGTATCGTTCCGCGGGTGAAGTCACTTGTGGCCGTTCGCTTTCTTGACGGTTAATTACAACTGTGAATTAGGTTCGTCGATGTGGCTCGGAGCATCGATTGTCGACGAATCCCCCTTGGCCAGTCGCTCATTTTCAGCATCCTGGGCGGCTTGCTTCTTCGCACGCTTCTTGTCGTTGAAGTAGCAGAATACTGTTGCCGCAGCGAAGGTCAGGAACAGCGGCCCCGCCAGCGCGAACATCGTGATGGCATCGCCACCCGGAGCAGCCATCGCAGCCACCACTGCAATGAGGAAAACGGTGATACGCCAATTCTTCAAAATCATCTTGGCAGATAGTACGCCCACCATATTCAAGCCCACCATCAGCACCGGAACCAGCATGGCCAGCCCGAAGGCAAGCAGCAAGCGCATGATGAATGGCAAGTACTCGTTGATGTTGAACAGTTTATCGGAATTCTCCGGAGCCAAGCTGATGAAGAAATGAAGGGCGAAGGGCAACACGAAGTAGGCCATGGCAACGCCGCCGATAAACAGCGGCACCGAGACGGCAACGAAGCTATAGCTGAGTCGGCGTTCGTTCTTTTTCAGTCCTGGGACGATAAATGCCCACAACTGATAGAGCCATACCGGGGACGAAATGAGAATTCCGACAAAGAGCGCGACCTTGATCATGATGTCGAAAGGCGACATCACGGCCGTGAAATTGACTGATCCCCCAGCTGCCTGCACTGGAGCGATGATGAGCTCCAGCAGCCAGTCATAGATGAAGAATCCAGCCACGGTGCCCAAGGTCAGCGCTATGAGCGATTTGAAGAGCCGGTTTCGAGCTTCAATCAGATGCTCTTTAAGAGACATCCGGCCTTCGTCGTCTTTGACCCGCTTCTTCTTATTGCGCGGTGTCTTATCGTTATTTGTTGCCACAGATAAGGTTACGAGTTGTTCTTTTCGTTAGGATTCTGTTCGTTGACTGTCCCGTCGACAGTCTCCGATTTTGGATCGTCATCCTTCATCTGGCGAACTTCAGATTTGAAGATGCGCAGCGACTGGCCCATCGAGCGAGCAAGGCCCGGAAGCTTTGGCGCGCCGAAAAGCAGCAGTGCCAATACGATAATGATGACCAGATGCCATCCCTGTAAACCACCCATGTGATTTCCCTTCTCTCAAGTTAAAGTCTACGTCAGAACAGGCGAAGATCGCGCATGTTCTGGGCTTGTCCTCGTTCGGTTCGACGGGCGACTCTGCGCAATCTGCGCGCCTCAATGCGTTCTGCTTGACCTTTGTCACGCAGCTTGCGGATCTTCTCGGGATCGCTGTGCGTTGCATCTGTTCCGTGGGGATAGCGGCGTGGATTCGGCGCGTATTCCACGACGGTGCCGGGACGACTCAGCCCTTCGCCAATCTGATCGGCAGCAGCTCCTAGACCTTCAACGACAGCCATTCCCCGCTTGAATAAGCGGAATCCAGCAAGAACCGCTACTAGAAGCGTCGCCAATACGAGCACCGTCCACAACAGGACCCAAAACCACCAAGGAAGCATCTACTAATCCTCATACATTCCGATAGCCTCGTCCAACCACAGCACGACTTGTTCGCGCGTAGCGTCAGGACTGACCACAGCCAGTTTACCGCTGTGCCGAGCCACCAGTGGAGCGGCCACTTGATGATCGGAGAAGCGTACCGTCGCCAAGTATCCATTATCGACTTTGCCCGTGGACCAAGAAATAGGGTGGAAAGCTTCTACAACGGGCAAGATTTCCGCATCAACAAAGAGCACGACCTCAAGGTCATCCGAACTCGCCTCATATCGAATCAGGACGTCCTGCTGGTCTTCGTGCCTTGTTGACGGAACGTAATGTTCATCTAGCGTTTGGGCACTTAAAATCCGATCGACACGGAACGTCAGCATATTTTCCCGTTTTCGGCACCATGCGCGCAGGTACTGGATGGACCCGTCTTCAATCATCCTCACCGGTTCAACGTCGCGCAGCTGATGGGTGCGCGAGCTGGCAGAGTAGTAATCGATGCGTAGCACTTCATGCTGCCGAACAGCCTGGACTAGCTGGCGCGGGATGTCGCTTTCGCGTGCCTTGGACAGCGCAAAACCCAATGCGCCGTTCCAGCCTTCAAAGCGGGCTACGGCTGAGTTGACCTTGGCCAGAGCAGAGTTCAGGATATCTTGATGCTCAAACTCCGGGATGCTCGCCAAGGCATTAAGGCCGCCAAGAACAGCGACGGCTTCCAGCGGTGCAAGCTTCTGCGGTTCAGCCAATAGTGCCGCGTTGGAGATCGTGACGGTATCCGAATCAAGGTCTCCGTCATTAACATTGATCAATTCGTCGTGTTGTCCATTGGGGACACCGCACATCATGATCATGGATAATTCTTCGCGGACCTTGGCCACGCTCATTGAATAGCGTTCGGCGAGTTCCTGGATTTCCACGGCGCCATGGGCAACGACATATTGGATCATGTCGATATTGCGCATCACCTGGGTGGTCGTCGTTCCGCGTCCGGCAGCCCGGCTGGGCCGGAACTTCACCTGGGAATAGGCATCCAAGCCCTGCTGTGCCAGTTGCGAGGCTTTGGCCGCGGAGAGCAACCCGCGAACTTGCTCGGCCAATTCTGCTGGCTCGAGTACTTGGACTGCCGGCCCGTACGCGGCAAGTTCGGCTGCAAAAGAGTGCGGATCCGAGTAACCGATTTGAAGCTCTGAGCTGGTGCCGCGTCCGTTCAGGGACTGCGCGCGCAACGGAATTGCCTCATCACCGCGCAGCTTGATGGTTGCGATATATCCCGGGTGCCTCAGGTCAAAGTCCAGGAGCACCTGGTTCATTTCAAAGCCCTCGGGGCGCGGATGATAGACGCTCCCCGGCCCGTTGTGCCGGTGGTTGCTGAGCTTGCCCTGCACTCGCGAGAGCCGGAAGACCCTCGAGTCGCTGCGGGTGTGGTCGTAGCCTGTGAAATACCAGTTGCCGTAGCGCTGCCCAATCCCCCACACGTCAACGATGCGTTCCGTTTTTGAGCCTCGAGACGAGACATAAGTGAACTTCAGCGTCTTGCGGTTGAAAACTGCCAGCGCGCAGTCGCGGAAATTCGGCTCATCCATGGACAAGCGGGGCACCAGAGATCCTGCCAGCGGTGCCACCGGCGACACGGCATCGGCGTGGCCGGTAACCCGGGCGGCCGCGTTCAAGCCCAGCGACTGGAGCTTGGTGTCTTTCCATAGGCTCGCTGCCAGGGCAACGACACCGGCTTCAGACGGACTGAACGTGACCGGGGGCAGGAACCAGTCGGTCGTATCAATGCTGTAATAGGGAACGCCGTCGATCGTTTCCTTGTCCAGCTGCAGTCCGAAGTCATTGCGGATGTCGTCTTTGAGCCGGTCAAGGGCCTTTTCCCGAGTATCGGCCGAACCGTCAGGAACGAGATATTCCCCAATGCGTTCTGCATTGAACTTCCGGGATTTGGTCGCCAATGCATAGATCAGGCTGGTTAGGCGTTCTGCTTTGCTCGGACCACTGGATTGCTTTATGCTCACTTGTTTAGACTAACCAACTTTTACCTTTAAGCATGACTTTTAAGACAGCCAAGGCCCCGATTGTTATATCGGGGCCTTGACGCCATCAGCTATTTACTTGGTGCCGATGAGATCTACTACGAAGATCAATGCCTCATTTGGGGCGATGGCGCCGGGAGCGCCACGCTCGCCATAGGCAAGGTGGGAGGGGATCTCCAAGCGGCGGCGGCCACCGACCTTCATGCCCAGCAGTCCCTGGTCCCAGCCCTGGATGACCATGCCAACCCCAACTGGGAAGTCCAGGGTCTGTCCACGGTTCCAGGACGAGTCGAATTCTTCACCGGTCGACCAGGCAACACCAACATAGTGCGCCTGAACGGTGGTGCCTGGGGTTACTTCGGCGCCGGTGCCCTCAACCAGGTCGGTGATGACCAGCTCTTCTGGTGCGTCGGTGCCCGGGAAGTCAATCTCAGGCTTGGTGCGGTCGTAGTTGCGTTCTCCGAACGACATGGTCACGGCCTTTCTCAGTCGTGGTTTAGGTGTCTACTTGCTGTCGCCAGCAGTAACAGATTCCAATTCTACGTAGAAGACCAGGGTGCCGGTTGGCGATCCGCTCTGGGAAGAATTTCCATAGGCCTTATCGGCCGGAATGGTCAGCAGTACCTTGGAACCGGCCTTCAGGCCGGTCATGCCTTCGGTCCAGCCCTTGATGACCTGGTTGAGACTGAATTCTGTGGCCTCGTCCTTGTCGAAGTTGCCATCGAATTCTTTGCCATCTGCCCAGGTAACGCCGGAGTACTTGGCCTTGACCTTGGAGGTCGCGGTGGCGGCTTCGCCCTTGCCCTCTTCCAGAACGTCTACTGCAAGATCCTTGGGAGCTTCAGTGTCCTTCGGGATGGTGATGGTTGGCTTGCCATCGGTGACCTTGACAGTTGGAAGCTTGCCTTCCTTCTTCTGCTTGGCCACTTCATCCTTGCTCATGGTTCCGCTGGCAGCGGTGCTGTCTTCAACGTGCAGCACGATGATGCGCTCTGCTTTTGCGCCCTCTTCAGGTTCTGCAATGCTGCCATCAGCCTGCTGGGTGCCTTCGACGCTGGAGTAGGCGATCCAGTCTCCGACCTTTGACTCGACCAAGCGGTCGTAGAGTTCAGGCATCTGCTGCTTCATGCTGTCGTCGACAGTCATCGGGGTAGCTTGGCCGGTGAAGTTCTCGCCGGCGTTCAGCCCATCGATGGCTTTGTAGAGACCCGACTTAATCGAAATGGTATCGCCTGGGTTGATCTCAGCGCCGTCGCCCTGTTCCAAGGTGACTGCCTCGTCCTTGTCGGTGACAAAAGGAGTGTCGAAGGAAACTTCTGGAGCGGTCTTGTCATCTGACGCTGGCTTGACCGAGATCGAAGACAGATCCGAGGATGAACCTGATCCACAAGCTGCCAGGGCTAGAACCGAGGCGGTAGCGCACAATGCCAATACTTTTCGCACGTATCTACTTTCGTTGAAGTCAAAATTGAAAATTTACGCAGATACCCATCATCTGGGTATCAAACTCACTGCTACAACCCTAGGGAAGATAGCTGTGAAAAGTCTTTCCGCCCGCTGGTCAAGATCGCTGACTCATCAGGTCAATGAGCTTGTCAACCTCAGGGTCGCTGGTCGCGAACGGATCCTTGCATAGAACGATGCCACCGGGCTCGTCCTCATATTTCATATGAACCCAGTCTGCACTGTAGCGCCGGCCATGGGCACGCGCGGCACGAATGAATTTGCTCCTGATCGCGGCGCGTGTCGTCGCTGGCGGATTGTTGACAGCCTCGCGAATGTCGGCATCGCTGACCACGCTGGAAGCCAAGCCGCGTCGCTTGAGCACATGGAATAGCCCGCGGGCAGGATCGATATCGTGGTAGGTCAAGTTCAGCTGCGCCAAGCGTGGCGATGACAATGGCAAGGAGTTCTTCTGGGCATACCCGTGAATCAGCTTGTGCTTGATGGCCCAGTCGATGTCCTGGTCGATCAGCGAATAGTTGCCGCTTTCAATCGCAGTCAGTGTCCGTTCCCAAAGTTCAAGCACCCGCTCGACCTGATCGTGATGCGCTCCGTGACGGGCGACGAACTCTTTCACCGATTCAAGGAGAATCCATTGGATCTGCAGCGCGGTCGGTTCGTCGCCGCCCATCAGGCGCACGATTGTTTGGCCGTTGAAGTCGTGGGAAATCTGGCGAATTGAACGGATCGGGTTTTCCAGCCGCAGGTCATGGTAGATCTCGCCGGATTCGATCAGTCGCAGGACAAGATCGGTGGCGCCGATTTTTAGCAGCTGCGTGGTCTCGCTCATGGACGAGTCGCCCACGATGACGTGCAAGCGCCGGTGGTACTCTGCATCGGCGTGTGGCTCATCGCGCGTATTGATGATCGGGCGCGAGCGCGTCGTTGCCGAGGATACGCCTTCCCACATATGGTCCGCGCGCTGGGAAAAGACGAATTTCGTCTGGTCATCCTCGGCGATCAAGTGCCCGGCCCCGCACAACAGCTGCCTGGTGACCAGGAAGGGAATGAGCATGTCGGCAAGCCGCTTGAATTCGATCTTGCGAGGAATCAGATAGTTTTCATGGCAGCCATAGGAATTGCCCGCCGAGTCCACATTGTTTTTGAACATGTAGATCCGGCCCTCGTGACCTTCTTCAAGCAGCTGGTCCTCAGCCTGGTCCACAAGGTCGAGCATGAAGGCCTCGCCGGCACGGTCGTGGGCGATCAACTGCTTGAGCTGGTCGCATTCGGCCGTGGCATATTCGGGGTGGGAGCCGACATCCAAATACAGCCGCGATCCATTCTCCAGGAAGACATTGGAGCTTCTGCCCCAATTGACCACTGGTTTGAACAGATGCCGTGCAGCATCCTCTGGAGTCAGCCGGCGTCCGTCAGACGGGACATAAGTCAGTCCGAATTCGGTTTCTAGCCCGTAAATTCTGCGATCCACGCGTAGTTACTTCCCCTCGCCCGCGGCGTTGCCTAGTCTCATGCCAGTTGGTGGTTGCGTTATGCCCGCAGTGGTTTTACTGACCGCCCTTTTGGACGAATCCGCGGACGAATTCCTCGGCGTTGGACTCAAGGACCGAGTCGATCTCGTCGAGCAGGTCATCTACGCCAGCGGACTGCCCGGTGGTGTTGGCCTGCACCTGCTCGGTTTCAGCTGCCTGGTGCTCGGAGCTGCGGCGGGCTGAGAAGCTTTCCTGGGTCATCATATTCTCCTAAAATTTCTGAATCCCGGAATTAGGTCCCGAGACTCATACCTATTCTGCGCTGTTTACCTGCGCCTCGCCAATTCGTCGATGAATTCCGAAATCTCCAGTTCAGCATCGAACAAGTCGCCAACGCTCTGGCGGGTTCCATGCAAGGGTTCGGGCATGTGGAATCGGCTGATCTTTCGTGCGCCGGGAACAGCGAAAGACAGTGCGTCCCAGTTGGCGGCAACCACGTAGGGTGCGTAGCGTTGCAACGCCATTCCGCGCAGGTATGCGCGGGTGTCCTGGGGAGGAGTGGCAACCGCTTGATTGATTTCTTCCTGGCTGAACAATGTTTGGATCGCGCCGCGCGCAGCGAGCCGATAGTACAGCCCCTTGTCGGTGCGCAGGTCCGCCCATTGCAGGTCCATCATGGCAACGCGCGGGTCAGCCAGCGAGAGCTGATGCCTTTGGGTAAACCCGCTGATGAGCTTGTACTTGGCGATCCAATCAACTTGATCCGCTGCGTCCATCGGGTCTCTTTCGAGAACTTCGAGCATCTGTGCCCACCGGGTCAAAATCTCGGTGGTGTCCGGATCGTCAATGCCTCGTGCGGCACAATATTTTTCGCTGGCTTCCAGATACAGCCTCTGGATTTCTATGGCCGACAGTTCTAGCCCGCCGCGGAATTTCACTCGTGTCTTGAGACTAGGGTCGTGGCTGATTTGCTGCAAAGCCCGGACCGGGTCAGCTAATTCGAGAGCTGGTGCCATATTTGCCTCGATGAGCGAAAGCACCAGGCTGGTGGCTCCAACCCTGAGCAGGGTGGAAATCTGCCCCAGGTTGGCGTCGCCAATGATTACGTGCAAGCGACGGTACTTGTCCCAGTTGGCGTGCGGCTCATCGCGCGTGTTGATGATCGGGCGATTGATCGTCGTTTCCAATCCAACTTCAGCTTCAAAAAAATCAGCACGCTGCGAAATCTGGAATTCCGCTTTCTCGTTGAGCATGCCTTGGCCTACACGCCCAGAACCGCAGTAGATTTGGCGGCTGACAAAGAACGGGGTCAATCCGCTCACGATGGAGGAGAACTCAACGGAGCGCGGAACCAGATAGTTCTCGTGGGCGCCGTACGATACCGACTTGTTGTCAGTATTGTTTTTGTAGAGCAATAACTCGCCGCTGCCCAGCCGCTGCGCTGTTTGAGCGGCGCGGCGCATGACTTCGTCTCCTGCCTGGTCCCATAAAACGGCGGCGCGCGGCGTCAGCGATTCAGGGCTGGAGTATTCGGGGTGGGCATGGTCAACGTACAGGCGTGCACCATTTCCCAGCACCATGTTCATCACGACATCGGTAGCGTCCTTCTCCTGGTACAAGGTGGATCCCAGCCGCGCATCATTGCCATCCAGCGCAATGGACTCGGCAGTCCAGATGCCAGGCTCCTCTAGCCCTGGCTCCACGTCCGTTAGCTGGCTTGGGTGTGCTTGGTCCCGGTCCATTTCAAAACCGCGGGCATCCTGCAAGGGAGACTCGTCGGCGTAGTCCCAGCGCGCTGCGGTCGCAGTGGAACTTTGCTCGGCCACAAGTTGCGCGTAGGCATCAACGATTTGAGCCGAGAGGACCGTGGCGTTGGCATTGGGCATTTGTGGACGAATGATGCCGTACTCGGTTTCCAGCCCGACGAGGCGATGCGCGCTCATGAGGCGGCCTGGCGGTTGACCAAGGAGCGGATATTGCTGATGCGTTCGCCCTTGCGCCCTGAGATTCTGGCCCAGTCATCTGGATTGGTCGTATTGGGCATATCTTCGTGTTCCGCGAATTCCTCTCGTACTGCTCGAAGTAGATACTCCATCTTCAGGCCGCGCTCACCGGTGGTGATCAGTGCCTTGATCGCGTGCTTTTTGGCACGGTCCACGATGTTGTGGATGACGGCGCCAGAGGCGAAGTCCTTGAAGTAGAGGATTTCTGTTTGCCCGGTCACGTAGGTGACTTCCAAGAATTCGTTGATGCGCTCGGTGGAGTACATCTCGGAGACAGTGGAGTCGATCATCCGGCGAATCGTCGCTTCGCCATTGCCTGCGTCGGACGCCAATTCGGATTCGTGCAGCGGGAGGTCGGTTGTCAGGTATTTGCTGAAGATTTCGGTGGCTCCCAGTGCATCTGGCCGGCGAATCTTGATCTTCACATCAAGCCTGCCTGGACGCAGGATGGCGGGATCAATCATGTCCTCGCGGTTCGACGCGCCAATGACGATGACGTTATCCAGTCGTTCCACGCCATCAATTTCGGCCAGCAGCTGGGGAACGATGGTGGTTTCAACGTCGGAGGACACACCCGTTCCACGGGTGCGGAACAGGGCTTCCATCTCGTCGAAGAACACCACAACCGGATCGCCGTGCAAGGCTTTCTCGCGGGCCCGGGCGAAGATCAGGCGGATATGGCGTTCGGTTTCGCCGACGTATTTGTCCAGCAGCTCAGGTCCCTTGATATTCAGGAAGTAGCTACGCGTGCTGGTGCCTTCCTTGCGCTCAACCACACGCTGGGCCAAGGAATGGGCGACGGCCTTGGCAATCAGGGTCTTGCCGCAGCCCGGAGGGCCATAGAGCAAAATGCCCTTGGGCGCACTCAATCCATGCTCTCGGTACAAGTCCGGATGGGTGAAGGGAAGCTCAACCGAATCCTTGATGGCCTCGATCTGCGAGTTCAATCCGCCGATATCGGAGTAGGAGATTTCAGGGACTTCCTCAAGGACCAGCGATTGCATGTCGGTGAGCTGCACGCGGCTCACGGCCATGCCGCTTCGAGAATCAACGGTCAGCTGATCGCCGACTCGCAAGTGCGTCTTACGCAGGGGTTCCGCCAGCTCGATAACACGCTGGTCATCGGCGTGTGCCATGACCACGGCCAAGTTGTTCTCCAGCAGTTCCTTGACGGTGACCAGCTCGCCGGTTTCCTCAAACCCCAGGGCAGCCACCACAACCAGGGCTTCATTCAGCAATACTTGCTGTCCGATGAGGACGGAGTCGAAGTCCATGAGCGGGCTCACCGTTACGCGCATTTTGCGGCCCGAATAGATCACGTCGACAGCCTGTACGCCGGTGGACTCGATGCCTTGCCCGGCTGCCGGGTGCTGGCGCGGGTGCTTGGCCACGACGGTGCCGTAGCTAAATGGCGTGTCGCCGTCCTTTTCCAGGGCTGTTTTCAAATTGATGATTTGTTCGCGCGTGGTTTCAAGCAGCGCGACCAGCCGCTGGTTGTTTCCGCTGAGCCCGGCAAGTTGCTTATCGAGGTTGCGATTTTTATCGCGCAGCACATTGACTTGGCGTTCAGTCATCTGAAGCCGTTCGGCCAATTTCTCTGCCTCGTGATTTTCGTTCACGTTCCAACTCCCCCACATTCAACGTCGCTGGTCAGTGAGGATCCAGCGAGGTTTTGCCGGTGCTCAGCGCACCGCTTTAGTCCCATCCTAAGAACTTCAGGCCCCGAGTGCAGAACACCCGGGGCCTGAAGTCACATACTGAGACAATCTATCTCAGTATTCGGTCATCCAGAATGTTTAGCTCTCAGAGTCCGCATCGGTATTCTGCGCATCGCGCACGCGCACAGCCTGATGTGCATCGCGAGAGGCTCGGCGCAGCTTCTTATCCGAAATGCCCCGCTCCCCCAGAGCTTCTGCAGACCACTGCTGCTCATCGTGGTCACGAGTCCAAGCACTCAAGTCTTCAGTTGAGTAGGAGTGCTCCTTGATTCGCTTGGCCTTCGGGATGCCGTCGGCCGAATCGGCCAGCCGACGGCAGGTGATCAGGAACGCGGTGTGGGCAACCATGCGGTGGTCCGGGCGCACAGCCAAGCCGTCGACATGCCAACCACGCACCAGGGTTTCGAAGCATTCTGGTTCGGTGAACTGGCCCGAGGCGCGAATTGCCTCGACAACACGGGACATCTGGGTCACCGAGGAGACGTAGTTGGTCCACACCCCGCCCGGTGCCAGCACAGTGGCTACCGCATCGAGGCATTCCCAGGGGCTGAGCATATCCAACACCACGCGGTCGATACTTCCGGGCTCTTCGAGCTCCACGACCCGGTCCTGGAAATCGCCGATGGAGATTTGCCAGGACGGGTGTTCCCCGCCGAAGACCGTAGCGATATTGCCACGGGCAATATCGGCGAATTCTTCGCGGCGTTCGAACGAGTGCAGGAATCCTTCATCGCCGACGGCGCGCAGCAACGAAATGGACAGTGCGCCGGAGCCGACACCGGCTTCCACTACGCGGGCACCCGGGAAGATGTCACCGAACTGGACAATCTGGGCTGCGTCCTTCGGGTACACCACGGTGGCGCCACGTGGCATCGAGAGCACAAAGTCCTTGGCCAGCGGGCGAAGGGCCTGGTAGCGGAATCCATCGATGTTCTCGATGACAGAGCCCTCAGGAAGGCCAATGATCGCCTCATGCGGCAAGACGCCCTTGTGGGTGTGGAACTCCCCGCCGTTTTGCAGGGTGATGGTGTTGATCCGGCGCTTTTCGTCGGTCAATTGCACGCGGTCGCCTACGCGGAATGGTCCGCGGCGGGCTGCCGCACCGTGGGGTGCCGTGCTGTTGGCTTCGCTCACTAGTGTGATCCTTTTCTTAATGCTCTATGAATTCTTTGAAAGTCTACTTGCGTCGTCCGGTAACGGCGCTGATGATATCTCGCTGGTGCAGCAGGCCGACAACTTGTCCTTGCCCGTTGATCACTGCATATTCGACTGAGCTGACGCTGGCGAGGTAGTCGATCAGTGCACGCCCATCAGAATCTTCGGCCACAATGGCACCTTGCCCCAGCGCACGCGCGACCGCCAGGGCCGGGACTTCAGCCGCCCGGGCACGGTCAACTCGTACAATGGCCTGCGCGTCAACTACGCCGACGGGCATGCCCTTGCTATCGACAAGGATTATTTCCCCACCGCGTTGGTTCTGCCGCACATAAACGTCGGCAACCGTTACCTGGGACAGCATGGCGGAAGCGGGCTTCATCAAATCAGAGGCAATCACGCTAGGAAGGTTGAGCATCATCTTCGAGTGCGCAATGAGCCCGGTGGTTGCCTGCCACATGAACATCGCCACCATGAGGCCAACGACGGCGGTGATAATTTGAATTTCTTCGCCACGCAGATATGGGTAGGCGACGAAGTAGAAGACTACGCCAATCGCAATGACGCGGCCTACCCAGCTCGATGCGATGGTGCCCTTGAACTGTGATCCGGTCGCTTTCCAAACGATCGACTCAATCAGCCGACCGCCATCTAGTGGAAGCCCCGGCAAAGCATTGAATGCCCCGAGCAGCAGGTTGGCGTAAATAAAGAAGTCCAGCAGCAACTTCGAGTAGATATCTGGTTCAAGATTCTGGAGAATCAGCCAGCCCAGCCCGGCGAGAACAAAGTTGGACACTGGCCCTGAGAGCGCAACCCACAGCGAAGCACCCGGTTTTGCCTTGAAGGAACCGAACTGCGTGTGTCCGCCCATCAGCGTCAGGACAATGTGCGCATCGGGCCATTTGAATACCCGGGCCATCATGGCATGGGCTACTTCGTGGACCAATACCGCAACCGCAATCACCGCAGCGCAGGCAAAACCCATGAGATAGGCGTTGAGCGCCGGAATCCATTGGCTGCGTGAAAGCTGCATTCCCACTGAGACAGTGATGACCGCAGCGATGATGAACCACGAGCTCGAAAGGTAGACCGGAACTCCGCCAATGCGCCCTAGCTTTATTCCGGGGGCTTTTTCTGAAGTATCGCTCACGCGCTAACCTGCACCAACCATCGAGTCATTTCTTTCACGTCTACCCCGTCTAGGCTTTCTATTCGACGCCACTTTCCGTCACCGGGATCAGTGGCATTGGGCACCAGCACGGCATGCAATCCCGCAGCCGATGCTGAGGCAATGCCCGGAACCGAATCTTCAAATCCAATGCACTTTTCAGCGATCAGTTCGTGGCCCACCTCGTCTTGCAGCAATTGCAATCCGGTCAGATAAGGTTCTGGATGTGGTTTGCCATGGCCCACTTCTTCGCCCGTGACCGATGCCTGGAAAGTTCCTTCTGGCAATTGATCCAGAAGCTCATTGACGATGCTGCGCTCAGACATCGTCACCAGGGCCTGCGGAATATTGGCCTCGTGGCAGGCCGCGAGCAGCTCGCGGGCTCCAGGCCTCCACGGAATTTCCTTTCGAATCCCGGCAACTACCTGGGCACTCAGCAGGTCGATGATCTCACGTGCCGACAGCTTGACGCCGGCTTCCTGCAGGATCCGCGCTGAATTGGGAAGCGCACTGCCGACGAGAGAAAGGCCCTGCTCCTCAGTCCAGGTTCCGCCATGTGCTGCAACCAGTTCCGACTCGGCAACAATCCAATAAGGCTCGGTGTCGATCAAGGTGCCATCCATGTCCCACAGTACCGCTTGCGGCGTTCGGGGGTCGGATGCGGAATTAAAGTCAAAACTGGTGCTTGGCATGAGTCCATTCTAGATGGAAGAGTGGGGCTAAGCCGCTTCGGCAAGCCACGCCAACGGCCAGAATGCTGCATAGGAGTTTTCATTGAACAAGGATTTCCACACCCCAACGCTGAATACCTATATCGCCCAGGCCGAGCATGAGATTCGCCCCACTATCGTCGTGGCCGCGTTCGAAGGGTGGAATGACGCTGGCTCAGCGGCAACGGATGCAGTGCGCCTGCTGCTGGAGGAAAACGCCTATGAGCATATTGCCACCATCGGCGAAGACGACTTCTATGACTACCAGTTCTCCCGGCCGAAAACGCGTCGCACCGCCCAGGGACGAATGGTGGACTGGCCCCGCACCGAAATCTACAAGATGGAACTGCCGCAGGCGGCCGCGGATTTGCTGGTGATCCTCGGAGTGGAACCAACGTTCAAATGGCAGAGCTTCTGCGCCCGGATCATCGAAGTGGCCCAGGCACACAACGCGCACGCCGTGTTGACCTTGGGAGCACTATTGGCCGATGTGCCGCATACGCGTCCTGTGCCCACGTCATTATCCAGCGACGATGCCAGGCTCCAGGAACACTTCAAGATCGAGGCCTCGAATTACGAGGGGCCTTCAGGCATCCCTTCGATCCTCGGCATCGAATTTGAACGCCGGGGCATCCCCACCATGTCGCTCTGGGCCCAGCTTTCGCACTATGTTGCCCAGTCGCCGAGCCCACGGGTCCAGCTGGCCTTCGTCGAGATGCTTGAAGAGCTGCTGCCCATCACCATCTCGGATCAGCAACTGCGCGATGACGCCTTGGCGTGGAAGCATGGAGTCGACGAATTAGCGGCCGCTGACCCAGACGTGGCCAAGTATGTGCAGCAACTCGAAGAGGCAACTGATACCAGCGATTTGCCGGAGGCTAGCGGTGAATCCATTGCCCGCGAATTTGAACGGTACCTGCGCCGGCGGGGAAAATTCCGCCCGGACGGCTCAGGGGCCGACTTCGAAATCTGATGTCGGCCCCTGATGGCTTCACCGGTTCACCGGGGTGAAAGACAGAACTCAGAGCTTGAGGCCTAAAAGCGCGTCGAAGCCGTCACGCAGCAATTGCGCGCCGTCACCGCTGCCATCAGCCGGCTGCGCAGCCCACTGGTCGATGGCCGCCAAGGCGCCCGGAGCGTCAAGATCATTGGCCATATGCGAACGGATGCGGGCTAGCAGCGCGGTGGCCTCGGCAAGGCCGGTGCCCTCCAGGCGCTCACGCCACAGGGCAATGCGCTGCTGTGCGGCATCGAGCAGGTCATCGGTCCAGAACCAGTTGGTGCGGTAATGCTGGGAAAGCAATACCGCGCGAATGGCCACAGGCTCGACTCCAGCAGCGCGCAGCTTGGAAACCAGGACCAGGTTGCCCAGCGACTTGCTCATCTTTTCACCGTCTAGGCCCACCATGCCGGTGTGCACGTAGGCCTGGGCAAGCTCATGGTGGTCGCTGGCGGCCGCATGCGCAGCCGAGAATTCATGGTGCGGGAAGATCAAGTCGGATCCGCCGCCTTGGACGGTGAAAGGCGCCGGCAATGTCTTGCGGGCGATCACCGAACATTCAATGTGCCATCCCGGACGACCGGTGCCCAGCTTGCCGCCCTCCCACGACGGTTCACCCTCGCGCGCTGCCCGCCACAGCAAGGGATCCAAGGCGTCACGCTTGCCTTCGCGTTGCGGATCACCACCGCGCTCTGCAAAAAAGCCCAGCATGGTTTCCCGGTCGTAGTTAGACACTGCTCCCAGCTTCCATGCATCGTTCTCGGCGGCATAGGTGTCAAAGTAGATATCGCCTTCAACCCCATCGGCGCCGGCTGGAACGCGGTATGCCAAATCCGCTTCGAGAAGCTGCTCCACCACGGGAACGAGCCACTCGATGGATTCGACGGCACCGATGTAGTGCTGCGGTGGAATCACGTTGAGCGCTTCCATATCGTCGCGGAACAGCTGTACCTGCTGCTCAGCGAGGTCCCGCCAATCCACGCCAGTGGCTTCTGCACGCTCAAGGAGCGGGTCATCGACGTCGGTGATATTTTGCGAGTACGCAACGGGGCGCCCGTTGTCCAGCCACGTGCGATGCACGAGGTCAAAGGTGACGTAGGTGGATGCATGTCCCATATGGGTTGCGTCGTACGGGGTAATCCCGCAGACATACATGCTGGCGGCGTCATTTGCCGCATCCGCAGGTGCGGTGGCCTGCAGGTTACCGGTGGCAGTATTGAAGAGTTCCAAAATTGGTGCTGAACCAGCCACCTGAGGTACCTCAGGGTTTTTCCACGCGTGCACTGATGAACATCCTTTCGCAGATGCGACGATTTTCTTCCTCTAAGTCCAAGTGAAGCAGGACGAGGTTTATTCCCGTTAACGCCGAGATGTCCGTGAAACGCTCCACGGACATCTCGATAAAGATCAAACTATGGGTTAATCAGGCCGAAGCCCAAAGCCACGAAAAGCACGAGGCCCAGCAAAATGCGGTACCAAACGAAGAACCGATACGAGTGGGTGGAAACGAACTTCAGGAACCAGCCGACAATCAAGAACCCGACCACGAAGGCGATCGCGGTCGCCACGCCGGTTTGCGCCAGGGTGTACACCCCCGGCTCATCAAAGGTCTTTGCCAACTTGTACAGGCCGGAGGCATAGACAGCGGGGATGGCGAGCAGGAAAGAGTAGCGCGCGGCGGCTTCACGGGTGTATCCCATGAGCAGGCCTGCGGTGATCGTACCGCCGGAACGCGAAACGCCAGGGATCAAGGCCATGGCCTGGGCCAGGCCATAAATGATGCCGTGCTTGACGGTGAGCTTGTCCAGGCTGCGCTGCTGCTTGCCGTAATGATCAGCGAGGGCGAGAAACAGGCCGAAGACCACCAGGGTGGTCGCCACGATCCACAGGGATCGGAAGTTCGAATCGATGTAGTCCTCTAGCAACAGGCCCAGGATAGCGATCGGAATCGAGCCGACAATAATCAGCCAACCCATTTTTGCGTCGGGATCCGAGTGCGGGATCTTGCCGGCAAGGGCTTTGCCCCAGGCTCCGATTATTCTCACGATGTCACGCCAGAAGAACACGATCACCGCAGTCTCTGTTCCGAGCTGGGTGATGGCCGTAAAGGCCGCTCCGGGGTCCTGGGCATTGGGCAAAAGTTCGCCGACAATACGCAGGTGGGCCGAGGACGAGATCGGGAGGAACTCGGTCAGGCCCTGGATCAATCCAAGGAAAGCTGCTTCAAACCAATTCACCCCTCGACATTACTTCACCGCCAGCAAGGAACGAGGCTCAAAAACACGATTGGGCCAAAAATCACCCCGTGGTCGTACTCACGCGTCATCTGCAGGTATGGTGAAAGGCAAAAGTTCCGAATACTGATCGTAAAGCGCGTCTTCGTAGTCTTCGAAGGCATCTGCCAGGGCTCCAAATGCGGCGTCCACCGATGCCTCGGCAGCACCGCGGCTTTGCGAAACAACGGCCAGGTGCTGTTCGAGCCGGGCAATCAAAGATTGCAGTGCAAAACTTGGATCAGTACTCATGGTCTTAAGCTACAACGCATAGGGTTCATTAGATAGGGGGCAAGATGCTTCAAGAAAGAATTAAACCGCCGTTGCATCACTCCGATGAACAGCGCTTCGAATATTTGGTGATCACCGCCTTCCCCAGCGAGCCCGTTCATCTTGCCCGTGCTGCCCTGCGTGAACATGCTGACAACGGCAAATGGGAACTGATGCGTACCTGCAGATATGAAGGCGGCGTCTACAAATATTGGCTACGGCGACGGGTCATGAGAATCCGCAGCACCCTTCCGCCAACTAACTAGGCAAGCAGCCTCTACGTATCCAATGGCCCGACAAGCCAGGATGCGACGGAGTTTGCTGCCGAGGCAGCGTTCGAGGGGTGGTACCAGCTGGCCTGCACGTCGCGATACAGCCTCTCGAATTCGGAGCCTCGGAAGTATCCGCTACCGCCCAATAGCTGCCCGAGCACCTGGACATTTTCCCGGGC
This sequence comes from Glutamicibacter sp. GQ173, assembly GCF_059759215.1. NCBI lineage: Bacteria > Bacillati > Actinomycetota > Actinomycetes > Micrococcales > Micrococcaceae > Glutamicibacter > Glutamicibacter sp. GQ173. The sequence continues at coordinate 155,881 of NZ_JCAXDT010000002.1, read as the reverse complement.
GGCGTCCCCGGCCAGAGTGCGCAGGGTAACAAGTTTCGGGAACCACGCTTCGCGGTGATCCACTGCGGCATCTATATCGGCGGCCACCGACCGCTGGAGAGCGTCCAGCGAAATGAGCCTCATCGCGGCCTCGGCTAGAAGTCCCCTGGCACGGATATCCTGGGAGTACTTGGTCCCGTCGTGATGCACCTTCTTATTCAGCGCCTCTTGGCCCAAGGCCACGGCCCGATCCGCGATGCCCACATAGACGCTGGCCGTCAGAGTCAGGAAAGAAGCGAAGATCCCGAAAATCAACAGATCCGGATTTGGACCTGCCGGAAGCCGGCTGTGCACCCACTCGCGCGGGGAAACTGCATTAACGAGTTTGGTCGTGTGCGACTGGCTGGCCCGCATGCCCAGGGTGTTCCAGTCCCCCATCGATTCGACGCCTTGGCCCTTGGCTACGAACCCGTGAACCAGTTCACCGGTTGTTTCGTCTTTCCCGAAAACGCCGAGTCGAGTGAATGCCGGAGACAGCGAGGTAAAAATCTTTACCCCGTTAAATGTCACAGATCCATCTGGTGCCGTGCTGGCCGAGGTTTTTGAATCAAAAAGCACCGAATCATTGCCTGGCTCCGAAATTCCGAAGGCCATGACCTCGCCCTGGGAAATCCAGTCGCTGACCATTTGCAGACGATGATCGCCTCGCGCTTGCAACACGTTGGCGACCGAAGCCCAAACGTGGTGCATATTCACCGCCAGCGCCGTGGCTGGGGCTGCCGTGGCCAAGCGCCGTTGGGCCAATGCCAGTTGTTCCAGGCTCCAGCCCAGCCCGCCCTGTCCGACAGGGATCAAGGCTTTCAGATATCCCAACGACACCAGCGCATCAAAGTCCTCTGTGGCGAAGGAATTGTCCTCATCGTATTGCGCAGCGCGTTCACGGAATTGCTCTAGAAGTCGATCTGAGAGCACTGACTCGATAGACACTTTTTGCTCCTGCATATTTGAGGCCTCGTTCCAGCTGGCCGCTAGTAGCTGCGCATGAGGTTTTCGAGGACTTTTACCCCGAATTTAATAGCGTCCACCGGGACACGCTCGTCCACGCCATGGAACATGCCGGTGAAGTCGAGCTCTGCCGGCAATTGCAGCGGCGCAAAACCATATCCGGTGATGCCAATGGTGGCCAGCCATTTGTTGTCGGTGCCGCCAGAAAGCATATAAGGCAAGACAATCGCGTCTGGATCCTCATCCAGCAGCGACTTGACCATGGTGTCGACCAGCGCTCCGGCAAAAGGCACTTCCAGCGAATCCTGCTCGTGGACCATGGAAAGCTCAACGCCTTCTCCGGCCAGTTCAGCCAGCTTCTCCAAGGTTGCTTCGTGCTCATCTGGCAGCGTGCGGCAATCAATGAGCGCCTCAGCCTGCCCCGGAATGACATTGTGCTTGTAGCCCGCCTGCAAGGCCGAGGGGTTAGCGGTGTTCTGCAGGGTTGCTCCGACAAAACGGGAAACATTTCCCATGGCTTCAAGTAGCGGCTGCGGATTCTGCTGGTCAAATTCCAGCCCCGTCAACTCGGCAACCTGTTCCAGGAGGGACAGCGTCGTTTTGGTATAGGACAAAGGCCACTGGTATTCGCCAATGCGGTGTACGGCACCGGCCAGTGTGGTGACAGCGTTATCAGAGTTAATTTGGGATCCGTGCCCAGCCATTCCTTGCGCGGTGAGCTTCAGCCACGCGATCCCCTTTTCAGCGGTTTGCAGCATATAAGCCCGGCGCCCGTTGATGTCCACGGAGAATCCGCCGACTTCGCTGATCGCTTCCTCGGCGCCGGCAAAGACCTCCGGATGATTTTGCACCATCCAGCCAGAACCGTAATCGCCGCCAGCTTCTTCGTCAGCGAAGAAAGCAATGATCAAGTCACGCCGTGGCGAGATCTTTTCACGGTGAAGATGCCGGATAGCGGCAATAATCATCGCATCCATATTCTTCATGTCCACCGCGCCCCGGCCCCAGATCATGCCATCGATGACTTCGGCGCCGAACGGGTCAACGCTCCAATCCTCTGCAATGGCTGGAACCACGTCAAGGTGCCCATGCACGATGAGCGCCGGCAAGGATGGATCTGAACCCGGAATTCGCAAGACCACATTGGCACGCCCAGGCGCTGACTCGTAGATCTGCGCGTCCAGGCCAACCTCGTCAAACAGCTCGGCAACATAGCGTGCGGCTTCTAGCTCGCCTGCCCCTTTGTTGCCGCCAAAATTCGTCGTATCAATTCGGATCAGCCCGCGGCAAATTTCAACGGCGTCTTTTTCCATGCGCTCAATGGCGGTGGTCATCAGGGAAATACCTTTCGCAGTGGTGGTCTTGAGTTCCACCATAGTAGGCAATGGGCGATTCGTCGCTTGCTGTGGAGGCTTTTGGCAGCTAGCCGTGCAACTCCAGGTAGGCAGCGCGAGCGCCGGGATGGAGCGGCTGCCCAGCGGTGCTGATAAGCGTTTCAGGTGTCAAATGCTGGATTCCGGCGCTGGATTCGGGAACAAGCTGTTGCGCTTTGGTCGCGAGAAGCAGGACGATCGACTTTGCAGTTCTATCCGGCAAATCAGCGCGGGCCATCAACAAATTGCTGACACCAATCGTGTCAACGCCAGATATTCCTGGATACGTGTTGTCTGGGATGACCACGCGATCATAAAGACCGGGGTAGGCATCGCGCAGTTGAGGCAGCACTTTGGAGATATCCAAGAGATTCAAGTCCAGTTTCTGGGCCAGCTCGGTCAGGGGCCTTACCGGCATCCCGCCAAATAGGAAGAGCGCATCAATGCGGCCCTGGCTGAGCGCGTGAAGTCCTGCGGTGTACCCAAGTTTCCGTTCCTCCGGCGGCTGGCTATGCTCCTTGAGTCCAGCAACCTGCAGTATCCGCTGTCCGGTAACCCACGTTCCCGAACCGGCCGCGCCCGTGCCGATAATGCGGCCAGGGAAATCGGCGAGGGATCGGATGCCGCTGCCGGCTCGGACAATGCAATGAAAATAGTTCTGGTAGACCCTCCCCAACGCCCGTATGCCACTGTGGTCCTTGTTTTCTGAACGAAATTCAGCGACGGTATCGGCAAGGGCCAAGGCCAAATGGGCGCCGCCTTGGACAAGCAGTTCAAGATTCTGCGCACTTGCCTGGGTTTTCAGGGCGCTTGACTGCTCGGCAATCCCTTCGTTGAACAGGGCAGAGGAAAGCAGTTGCGCAAATTCGAAGTACATTCCGCCTTCTTCACCTGAAGCAATGTCAAGGCGCGGTTCTGTGGCACGGCTGCTGCATGCGCCCAGGACAGGCATCGACAGAACGACGGGGGCAGCCATCAGGAATTTGAGGATCGTGCGGCGCTCGGGTGGATTTTTCTCAGTCATCGTTCTTCTCCGCGGCTGATGAGGCACGGGGCAAACTGATAATGGCCGCGAGCCCGGCCTGTGAGTTAGCCGTCACGAGCAGCTGGCCTGAGTTTGCCCGTGCCAGCCGATCCACAATCGCTAATCCCAGTCCCGTGCCCGCAGTGCCTCGGACGCTTTCCGCTCGCCAAAAACGTTCGCCCGCACGTCCGATTTCAGTCTTGTTCATCCCTGGGCCTTGATCGCAGATCATGACATCAACCATCGTCGGAGAACTTTTTACGGACAACGTGATTTGGGTGGCCGGCGCATATTTGATCGCGTTTTCCAGAAGCTCCGCAACCATCTGCTGCAGGTCGAAGAGATTGCACCAAACCGACACGTCTTTTGCTGATTCCGCCGTCCCTTCCAGAATCAATGTATTTCCTGCTGCCTGTGCGGTAGCCGACTGGCGTTCAAACTCTTCGGCGAGGACCTGCAGAACATTTATGGATTCTTTCCCAGCAGTTGAATCAGCAACGCCTTCCTCCGAGTTTTGCTCGGTTAAACGGTGCTCCGCACTAGCCAAGCGCAAAACTCCGTCCAACAGCATTTCCACTCGTGCCAGCTCATTTTCAACTGAACGCAATCCTTCCGCACTCGCCCGATCGGGAAGCCTCATTTTCAACAAATCCACCCGGAGCCTCAACGCGGCCACTGGATTGCGCAGCTGATGGGAAGTTTCTGCAATGAGCTCTTGTTGCTGTTGAAGACTTGTCGCCATGGTTTGCGCCATGGAGCTGACCGAGCGCGACAACGCGCGCAGTTCTGGCGGGCCCTGCTCAACGAGCGGGATGGGACGCTGCGTTTGAGTCAGCAACTGAACTGAGTCATCAAGGCGATGCAAGGGGCGCAAAACCCAGGTTGCCAACCGGTTGGCCAATAACAGGAAGACAGCACCGACGGTGAGGGTCGCGAGAATGACCATGCTCGATGCTTGAAGAACCTTCATGCGCGCGGGTTCCAGATTCACTTTCATGGTGACCGAGCCCAGCACCTGTCCAGTATTACCGAACGGGCGGGCAATCAAGGCCCCGGTGTCAAGGAATGGGTTCACCGCAGGAATGTCCGTGCGTTCGAGGTTTAGCGCGGCTGCACGCAGCGTATCGGCCACATCAGGGTCTTGTGCACTGATGTTCCCGGAAACTAGCTGGTGTCCGTCGGCAACTATCAGCAGCCCTTCGCCATAGAGGCCGGAATACGTATCCATCTCGATTTGAAGCATTTCCAAGTCATCGTCGCTCGCGACATGCGACGCGAGCTGGACGAATCGATTCAGTGCAGAGAGCCGGTTCGAGAGAATCTCAGCCGCGGCATCACGGCTGACCCCCTGCATCAGAACCGTGCTGACGAGAACTACGATCACCAGCAGCGAGGAGCCAAGCACCCCCAAGACCCGGACTCTCACGACGACGGGGCCTCAAGGCGATAGCCGACACCGCGAACGTTGACGATCATCCCGGAGCGGGCAAGCTTCGAGCGAAGTCCGGTCAGGTGCACGTCGAGCGAACGGGACACTGCAAGGAAAGCATCGCCCCATAGCTGATCGAGGATCTGTTCACGGGTCACTACGGATCCTGCATGCCGGGCAAGCAAAGTGAGCAGTTGAAATTCCTTGGCGGTCAGGGCAAGAGCCTTGCCCGCCAGAACCGCTTCATGCTTATCCAGATTAATCACCAGGGCTCCGGCGCTGATCTGGTTTCTGTCTGCTCCGGTGTTCACGTTGGACCGGCGTGCTACGGCATCAATCCTAGCCAGCAAGACGGTGAGCCCGATGGGCTTGACCAGATAGTCGTCAGCGCCTTGGCGCAGACCGCGAACCACGCTGCGCTCATCGTTCCTGGCGCTCAGGATGACCACTGGCACGTCGCTCACTTGCCTGAGCTTGCGAAGGACTTCCAACCCGTCCATGTCCGGCATGCCAAGATCCAACAAGATCAACTCGGCGTCATGGTGGCGCAGCAAGGCATCGGAACCCTTGCCAGCGTGCATGGCCTCGTGGCCAGCAGCGCTAACAGCATCAATGAGCGCATCCGCAACTGCCTGGTCGTCCTCGACGATCAAAAGCCGCACGGCACCATCCTTGGTGTTTGAATTTGGGCGCTCGGCCCGCGATAACTAGGCAATTCTAGCAATTTTCCAGGCACCAAGCGTCGGCGCCGGCTCGTTGTCCTAAGAAAGTGTTAGTACTTCCAACTCAGATTGCAAGTAATCTGAATCACTACCAATATTGATTACGATCTCGCACGCTTGTGGCCCTCATCACCGACGATGAGGGCCGCAGCGAACCGCACTGTGACAAAGGAATGACCCCATGAGTGAAAGCACCCAGGCACCCGATGCCGGCCTTGAGTCCGGCGGGCCACCGCGCTGGAAAATTATCGGCCCCGGATTGGTTGTCGCCGCTACAGGCGTTGGTGCCGCAGATATGGTGGCAACCCTCGTAGCCGGCAGCCAATATGGCTATGCCCTGCTCTGGGCAGTCATCTTGGGCGTCATCCTGAAAATCGTCCTCGTTGAAGGCGCCGGCCGCTATACCCTGGCCACAGGCCAGACGATTTTCGAAGGCTGGAAGTCCCTGGGCAAGTGGACCACTTGGTACTTTGGCCCCTACATCATCATCTGGGGCTTCGTCTACGGCGCGACGGCAATGAGTTCGGCGGCATTGCCCCTGGCAGCATTGATCCCTGGCGTGGACCTGAAGATCTGGGCCATCATCATGGGCCTTTTGGGCTTTGTCATGGTCTGGTTCGGCCGCTACCACTTCTTCGAAAAGGTCACTGCGGTGCTGGTGGGCATCATGTTCATCACCGTGGTGGGCCTGGCAGTGATCGCAGTGCCCAATGTCCCAGAAATGCTCAAGGGCCTGATCCCGATGATCCCCAAGGGCGGCGTGATCTACACCCTGGCCTTGGCGGGCGGCGTGGGTGGCACCATCACCCTGGCAGCCTACGGCTACTGGCTGCGCGAAAAGGGCTGGTACACCCCCAAGTGGATGAGGGTTATGCGCATCGATAATTCCATGGCCTACGTCATGACCGGCATCTTCGTGATCGCCATGCTGATCGTCGGCGCCGAGGTAGTCCGTGCCGCCGGCGTCTCCATCTCCGGTGGCGACAAGGGACTGCTGGAACTGGGCGATGTGCTCAAAGCGGAATACGGCGTGGTGGTCGGCAACGGCTTCCTGATCGGATTCTGGGCAGCTTCCTTCTCCTCGATCATCGGCGTATGGAACGGTGTTTCGCTGATGTTCGCAGACTTCTGGGGCCACATGCGCAAGCGCCCAGCAAATCACCCGGACACCATGACCGGTGGCAAATACTTCAAGTTCTATGTCCTGTGGCTGACCTTCCCGCCAATGGTTCTGTTCTTGCTAGACAAGCCAATCGCGCTGATCCTGGCCTATGGAGTGCTCGGAGCGCTGTTCATGCCATTCCTTGCAGTCACCTTGCTGGGCCTGCTCAACGGCAAGCGAATCCCGAAGCAGTGGGCCAACCGCTGGCACACCAACACCGCCCTGGCCATTACCGCAATCCTCTTCATCATTCTTGGCCTACAGCAGCTCTACAAAGCTCTCTCCCCCCTATGGGCCGGATAGTACTTGGCTAGTTGATTCGAGGCCGCCGGCATCTGTGCAGTTTGCGCAGATGGCGGCGGCCTCGGCGTTTAAGCTGGTTTCATGAGCATTGACAAAATCGGCATTCTCGGGGCAGGCCGTGCCGGAACCGCGTTGGCAAGAGCGGCAGCTTCCGCTGGCATTCACGTGACGATTGCAGGCTCCAGGCCAGCGCGGCTCATGAAATATCATTTGGCGCAGTATGCGCCACAGGCCACCGCCGTGGACGCCACCGACATCGCCAAAGACGTACAGCTGGTAGCCCTTATGGTTCCGCAGGAAGACTTGAACGACATCGACAGCGAATCGCTGGCCGGTTCGCTGCTGATCGACGCAACAAACCGGTGGAACGACGAACCGCTGCCGCGCTGGCTGCAAAGTGCAATTGATCGAGGCCTTACAAGTTCAGAGGCGCTCGCTGAACACTTCAGCCAATCCCGCGTGACCAAAGCCTTGAACCACATCAGCCACTGGGACCTCGATGCGGATCGAGCTTCCAAATCCGCGGCCCGGCGCGCCTTGGGAATCGCGACTGACAGTCCCCAAGATGCCGCATTGGTCGCGTCATTGGTTCGCCAATTAGGTTTCACCCCGGTTCAACTTCCCGATTTGGCCTCTGGCAAAGCGCTAGAACCCACGGGACAAATCTTCAATGAAGTACTCGGCGCAGAAGAATTCATCCGAAGGATTGGCAGTGAAAATCAACTGTGAGTGCCGGCCAAACACGTGCTTCACTAGGACAATCACACAAGTTTCATGTGACCCTTGCCACTGATTGAGGGATTTTTTCCCTTAAGTCACTACTCAACCCTGAATTTACCGCGAATTTACGGGAGTTTTTAGGCATCGAGGCCGAGAACCACCCGATTGGAATTCACTTGAAAGGGATGGTAAAGTTTTACTTCGTTGCCAGCGATAACAACGCGAACAACGAGTAACCTGCGCGGGTGGCGGAATAGGTAGACGCGCTAGCTTGAGGTGCTAGTCCTCGCAAGAGGGTAGGGGTTCAAGTCCCCTTTCGCGCACAGGTGAAATTCCCGGTTGACTTTGGTCAACCGGGAATTTCTTTTTATGCGCTCGACGCAGAAGCCCTTCGCTTCAGTCTTCCTCGCATAAGGTTCAGCTATGGATTCTTCAGTTCACCTTAGTAGCCCCGGCGAGCATGGATTTCTTCCCGTCAGCGATGGACATCGTCTGTTCTGGGAGGAATCAGGCTTTCCCCAAGGCGTCCCGGCCTTGCATCTCCATGGCGGTCCCGGTGGGACCCTGGGGAGTTCAGGTTACCGGCATCGCTGGGATCTGGCTCGCACCCGCCTTATCGGGTTCGAGCAACGCGGTTGCGGGCGCTCGACACCATCGGCTGCCGATCTCAATATCCCTGCAGATCAATTCACGACCCAGAAACTGATCGAGGATATCGAGGCCTTGAGAATCGATCGAGGAATCGACAAGTGGATTATGAATGGAGTGTCCTGGGGATCAACATTGGCGCTGGCGTACGCCCAGGCTCACCCAAGCAGGGTGCTCGGCCTCGTTCTCTTTGCCGTCACGACGACAAGTCGCGAAGAAGTCCAGTGGATAACTGAAACAGTCGGAACCATCTTTCCCGAGGCTTGGGACCGGTTGTCAAAATTTGCCCGGACGCACATCCCTGGTTATGAATCAGGTCGAATGCCTTTGGTCGAGGCCTACGCTCAGATGCTTTCCTCCCCTGTTTCCGATCTTCGAGATGCCGCATCGATGGAATGGGCGCTTTGGGAAGATACCCATATTTCTCTCGGCAGCGAACGGGTCCTTCGCGATCCACGCTGGAAGGAGAAAAAATTCCGCCACGCCATGACCCGCCTAACCACGCATTTCTGGTCTCACTCCGGTTTCTGCCAACCGCCGATTCTGGACCAGGTCGAGCGCATCAGTCACCTTCCGGCAATATTCATCCATGGACGGAACGACGTTTCCAGTCCTGCGGCAACTGCTTGGAATCTCCATCGGTCATGGCCAGGTTCTGAGCTGCAGATCTGTGAAGGGGAAGCGCACGGCGGGGCATCAATGGTGGAGCGCTGGACAGCTGCGAACTTGAAAATGCTGGACCTCGCTTCTTGATAGCATCAACTCTGGGCGTTCAGCCACAGCAGCCCGTCTCCCCCGAATTTTCCTGGAGCCATCAACATGCGCATTGCCATGCTTTCCCTGCACACTTCGCCCATGCAGCTACCGGGTTCAGGTGATGCCGGCGGCATGAATGTCTACATCCAGAACTTGTCCTTTGCGCTGGGCGCCCTGGGCCATGAAGTGCACATGATTACTCGCACCGCGGCTGAATCCCAATCCCTTCAGGTTGGCGAAGGCGTTTGGATGCACGAAGTTCAGGTGGCTGCAAATCAATCATTGTCCAAGGAACAGCTTCCTGAAATCATTGGCCCAGCCGTCCTTGCAGTATCCTCACATCTTCAGGGGCTGAAGTTCGATATCATTCACGCCCATTATTGGCTCTCGGGAATGGCCGGACTCGAACTCGCAGAGCTTTGGTCCGTTCCGCTGCTCGTTTCGATGCACACCTCGGCTTCGGCGAAAGAGCATGAGTCGGGCATCCCCGAGCCGGGCAATCGTAAACAGGCCGAGAAACAATTGCTGTTGGAATGTGCCCGAATCATTGCCAACACGCCGGTTGAAGCCAAGCAGCTCGCGCGCTTCTACCAGGTCGAATCCACCAAATTGGACGTGGTGCTGCCCGGGGTCAATCACCGGATTTTCCACCCTGATCAGGACAAGTTGCGCCGCCCGCTGGGCGAAGATGACTTGCACCTGGTCTACGCGGGCCGCATGCAACCGCTCAAAGGCGCTCACTTATTGCTTAGTGCCATGGGCGCGGCACGCCGCAGCCATCCTGATTTGCGGATCACCGCATCGCTTTTTGGCGCATCTTCTGGATCCGCGGACTACGATCTGAAATCAATGGCCAACGAACAGAACCTGGGCGATGTTGTGCGATTCTATGATCCCTTGGAACCGGCCAAACTGGCTCTGGTTTTTGCCAATGCGGATATTGTCGCGGTTCCGTCGCTTTCCGAAACCTTTGGGCTGGTGGCCGCCGAAGCACAAGCTTGCGGGACACCGGTCTTGGCCAATGCCGTTGGCGGGCTCGCCTATGCGGTGAACGATGGAAAATCGGGTTGGCTTATGCCTGAAGCGGACGCCTCCCTGTGGGCCCAGAAACTTGTTGAGCTGGCCCAGAATCCTGATGCGGTGACAACAGCCGGCCATGGCGCCCTTGAACATTCTGGGCTATTCACCTGGGAGCGTGCCGCAGTGGCGACACTGGCCAGTTACCGAATTGCCCAGTCTGAAGTTCAAAGCTGATTAAAAGCTCTGGTCTTCAATCGTTGCTGATTGAAGACCAGAAGCTTGCCGATTAGGAACCGGCGACAGAGAGTTCCAGCTCGAAATGCGGCTTGCCCTTGCGCGCATGCCACGCGTTCACGCGGTAGCCATGAGCAGTTGGCTCAAAAGCCAAATCAACGGCGGCCGGCAGGACTACTGGGGTCTTGAACTCGATGTTCCATGAGTAGGACCCCCGGCCGGGTTCAATACCGGCCAGCGCTCGTGCTGCCATGTAGATACCGTGTGCGATGGCTCCGGGCATCCCCAGAACTTTGGCGCTCAACGCCGACAAATGGATCGGATTGTAGTCACCGGCGACTTTCGCCCACCGCCGGCCAGTGCCAGCGTCAAGTTTCCAGTGGGCAGTACGAACCGGCACGTCAAAGGCAGTACGCTCACTGCGGCTTGGCTTCTCGCCGGATAGTTTTACGCCTTTGGCAAGGAAGGTACTGCGCAGGAGCATTCGATCCTCGCCGTCGGCTACGATCCGGATTACCAGATCGCATGTTGCCCCTTTTGAGTGGGCACGCAGATTTTCGCTGTGCACCTCGACATCGAAGGCTTCACCCTCGCCCAGGGGCGCAGCGACATCGACGTGATTGCTCAAGTGAATCATGCCCAGAAGTGGCAATGGGAAGTCATCATGCAGCATCAGTGACATAGCCAATGGGAAAGCCAAGGAATGTACATAAAGGCTGGGCAGCACGGCGTTCATCGGCGCTCCCACTGCCCTGCGGTACTCGTTGAGCTTCTCCGGGTCAGCGTGAGCGCCCTGAAAGACCAGTACTGTCTGCGGCAACACCGGATCCTTGGGTTTGCGTCCGAGAGTTTTTGCGGCTTTGGCAAAAACCGAGGCCATGGAAGGGATCTCGGAAACGATCTGCGCACCCATTCAGGCACCAACCAACGATTGTCCGCACACGCGAAGCACTTGCCCGTTAAGACCGGCGGCCGCGTCCGAGCCGAGGAAGCTGATAGCTTCGGCCACGTCTTCTGGCAAACCACCCTGCATCAATGACGGAAGGACCAAGCGCGCCACAGTGCGAGTGCCGACAGGAATCTTTGCCGTCATGTCGGTTTCAATGAACCCTGGAGCAACGGCCGCGATTGTTCCGCCATTTTCTGCAAACAGCTTGGCACTTGAGCGCACCATGCCGATCACGCCGCCCTTGGACGCAGCGTAGTTTGTCTGGCCGCGATTGCCTGCAATGCCAGAGGTGGAGGCCAGCGACACGACACGCAGGTTTGGCAGCTTTGCTGCCAGGAAGGCTTCGTTCATGCGCAATTGGGAGGCAATGTTCACGGCAATGACGGAATCCCAGCGGCCGGCGTCCATGTTGGCAAGCAACTTGTCGCGGGTGATCCCGGCGTTATGAACCACGATGTCCAGCGAGCCGTGGCGTCCGATTGCATGATCCATGATCTGCTGGGCCGCATCTGGCGCGGTAACATCCAGCTGGAGTGTCGTCGCTCCAATGGTATTGGCCACCTTCGCCAATGAGTCGCCAGCTTGCGGCATGTCTACGACGACCACCTGCGCACCGTCGCGGGCCAAGGTGCGGGCAATAGCTGCGCCAATGCCCCGAGCTGCACCAGTGACCACTGCGACTTTGCCCGCCAATGGCTGGCTGAAGTCTTTTGGCAGTGCGCCGTCATCGTTGCGCACCGTCAGGAACTGGCCGTCGATGTAGGCACTGCGACCGGAGAAAAAGAAACGCAGGGCTGCCAAGGCACTGGGGCTGACCGCGGAAGTCGACTCTTCGAGCACGATGCCATTGGTGGTGGAGCCACCGCGCATTTCACGTCCAAGGGAACGGATAGCTCCGTCGATTCCCTGGCGTACTGCACCCAGAGCCGGGTCGTCTTCTGCCGTGGCTATACGCGATATGGAAACAACGCGCGCGCCAGGGCGCAGTTGGCGCAGGGCACGACCAGCACTGAGCATGATTGGCGAGAGCGACTGCGGATGATCCAGCTCTTCAAGCAGCAGCAGGATGCCACCGAGTTTGGCCTCGCCTGCATCATGCCGGCGGACATCCAGCCCCCAAGAAACCAGGATGTCGCTGAGCTCCTGGGCTTGTGCTGATGCACCGAGCACGAGAACTGGCCCAGGCAGCAGTGGGCTATCTGGAGTGTAGCGGCGCAAGCGTGGCGGCCTCGGCAGGCCCAAGAGCTTGGCCAGCTTCTTTGTCGCCCCGGTGTTCACGAGTTCCATGTACTTGTCTGCCATTAGTTGCGTGCCTCCAAAATTGCCACGACACCCTGTCCACCTGCGGCACAGACAGAAATCAATGCGCGTCCTGAACCCTTTTCGTGCAGCATCTTCGCGGTGCTGGCGATGATGCGTCCACCGGTGGCGGCGAATGGGTGGCCCGCGGCCAACGAGGATCCGTTGACGTTCAGCTTGCTCCGGTCGATGGCTCCCAGCGGTGCTTGCAGCCCCAGCTTCTCCCGGCAGAATTCCTCATCTTCCCATGCTTTGAGGGTCGAGAGCACTGTCCCGGCAAAGGCCTCATGGATCTCGTAGAAATCAAAATCCTGCAGGGTGAGATTATTCCGTTCGAGCATTCGGGCGGTCGCATAGGCCGGTGCCATCAGCAATCCTTCAGCACCATGGACAAAGTCCACCGCGGCTGCCTCGAAATCAACAAAGTTGGCCAGCATCGGCAGGTCGTGGCTGCGAGCATATTCCTCGCTCCCCAAAAGCACCACAGAAGCGCCGTCGGTCAGCGGGGTCGAGTTGCCTGCGGTCATGGTTGCTTCGTCGCCAAGATTCTTGCCGAAGGCCGGCTTGAGCTTGCCCAGCTTTTCCAAGGTCGAATCGGCGCGCAAGTTATTGTCCTTGGACAGGCCGTTAAAAGGGGTTATGAGGTCATTGAAGAAGCCACGGTCATAAGCAGCGGCAAGATTTGCGTGGCTGGCCATGGCCAATTCATCTTGTGCTTCGCGGGTAATTTTCCAGGCCTTGGTGGTCAGCGCCTGATGATCGCCCATGGACAGTCCCGTGCGTGGCTCTCCGGTGCCTGGCGCCGAGGGCGCCAGGTGCGATGGGCGGATCTTTGCAAGCGCTGAGAGCTTGGCCTTAGTCGTACGTGCACGAGCCAATTCGAGCAAAATTCCACGCAGTGATTCAGAAACAGCAATCGGCGCATCCGAAGTCGTATCGACGCCACCGCCAATAGCCGACTCGAGCTGTCCAAGCTTGATCTTGTTGGCCAGCGAGCCGATGGCTTCCATTCCGGTGGCGCAGGCCATCTGCACATCGTAGGCGGGAGTTGCCGGATCCAGCGAAGAGCCGAGGACCGATTCACGAATGAGGTTGAAGTCCTTGGAGTGCTTGAGCACTGCGCCACCGCTGACCGCGCCCATGCGCTGGCCTTGCAAGCCGTAACGGGCCACGAGCCCTTCGAGAGCGGCGGTGAACATGTCTTGGTTCGACGCATTGACGTAGGCGGTATTGGAACGAGCAAAGGGGATGCGGTTTCCACCGATAATCACGGCATTGCGCACTGACTGTTGGGCCATGTTCAAAAACTCCTCCATGGATTGTTGTGACTCCTATTACTGTAACCAAGAGTACATGATACTGTGAGTAACGTGAACAAGATCACGGAAGCAATAAACGGTGAAACTGACGGTCGAGCATCGCGCTGGCACGCGCATCGCACCGCCCGCCATGAAGAACTGCTCAAGCTGGCACGCAAAGCCGTGCACAAGCTCGGGCCGCAGGCATCGATGGAGGACATCGCCAGCCTCGCCAAAACGTCCAAACCCGTTTATTACCGATACTTCGGCGACAAGGAAGGACTGCGCCAAGCCCTGAGCGCCAACGTCATCAACGACTTCCGCGAACGGGTCATCGCCGCGGCGCTGGCGAAGGATCAGGAACTGAGTTCCATGCATGCCATGGTCACGGCCTATCTTGAACTGGCCGCCAACAGCCCGAACCTCTATTACTTTGTGACCAGTGCACCACGCTCAGCAGATGACATGTCCGCAGGTGCCCTGAACGATTTTTTCGATGAAGCCTCTGAAATGATCAGTGATCGCTTGCTGAAGCTCTACGACCAAAAAGCAACAGCAGCCGCCCTGGGCTATTGGCCACGCGCTGCCCTTGGCATGGTCCGGGCCGCAGGCGAACAGTGGCTCCGCGAACCGGATTCAAACTCGAAGCCGAGCATCGAAACCATGGCCCGAGAACTGACCAACTGGCTGGCCTATGGCATTGCTTCGACTTCCGGCACAAAAAACCCATGAACAACAAAGCATCAAGCTCCGACTCACCAAAGAATGAAAGGAACGTTATGAGCGAGAACCGCATCAACGTCACCGACCTGGCAGAACAGCTACTTGGCCCCTATGCAGAGATTCGCAAGGCCTCGCGTGCTCGAGCGGCTCGCCCTGAACTCCAGCGAGACCCGCTTCTGGGCATGGACGAACATCGCGATCGCGTCTTGGGCCAGCTCAGCCTCCTAGTGGAAGAAGAAGCAGTTCAGCGCGCCTTCCCAGTAAAATTCAGTGGTTACGATGACCATGGAGGCTCCATCGCTTCCTTTGAGGAGCTCGTTGCCGCCGACCCATCCCTGCAGATCAAGGCCGGCGTCCAGTGGGGCCTCTTCGCCGGTGCCATTCTTCACCTTGGCACGGAAGACCACCATGCCAAGTGGTTGCCCGATGCCATGAGCCTGAAGACCCCGGGCGCTTTCGCCATGACCGAAATCGGCCACGGCTCAGATGTTGCCTCGGTGGCGACTACCGCGACCTACGACGAAGAGTCCGAAGAATTCGTCATTCACACCCCATTCAAGGCGGCATGGAAGGAATTCTTGGGCAACGCCGCATTGCACGGCAAGGCAGCCACGGTCTTTGCCCAGCTGATCACCAAGGGCGTCAATCACGGCGTTCATTGTTTCTACGTTCCAATCCGTGATGACGGCGGAAACTTCCTGCCAGGCATCGGCGGAGAGGACGACGGCCTCAAGGGCGGGCTGAACGGGATCGACAATGGCCGCCTGCACTTCACCAATGTCCGCGTGCCACGCACCAACCTGCTCAACCGCTACGGCAACGTCACTGCCGATGGCAGCTATAGCTCCCCCATTCCTTCTCCAGGTCGCCGCTTCTTCACCATGCTTGGCACACTCGTTCAAGGTCGTGTCTCCCTTGACGGTGCCGCCACCAGTGCTTCGAAGATTGGCCTGCAGATCGCCGTGACCTACGGCAATCAGCGCCGCCAGTTCAATTCCACCTCGGATACCGAAGAGACCACGCTGCTGGACTACCAGCGCCACCAGCGCCGCCTGATCACCCGGTTGGCTCGAACCTACGCATCCTCCTTCGCCCACGACGGACTTCTGGACAAGTTCGATGCCGTCTTCTCCGGACGCGCCGACAGCGACGAAGACCGCCAGGATTTGGAAACCCTCGCTGCCGCCTTGAAACCATTGAGCACCTGGGACGCACTGGATACCCTTCAAGAGTGCCGCGAGGCCTGCGGCGGTTCCGGCTTCATCGCCAAGAACCGTTTCACCCAGCTCTACCAGGACCTCGACGTCTACGTAACCTTCGAAGGCGACAACAACGTTTTGCTGCAGCTAGTGGGCAAGCGCCTGCTCACCGATTACGCGGCGGAATTCCGCAAGCTGGATACCGGTGCCATGGCTCTCTATGCAGCCAAGCAGGTCGGAAATACTGCCTTGCACCGTTCAGGCTTGCGCAGCGTTGGCCAAGCCCTGGCTGATGTTTCCGATGAACGAAAGAGCGCCAATTTCTTCAAGGATCCGGACAACCAACGCGCCCTGCTCACCGATCGGATCAATGCCAAGGTTGCCGAAGTGGCCAATGCCCTCCGCGCAGCTGGCAAGAATCCAGTCAAGGCGGCACAGGCCTTCAATGAAAACCAGGAGCTGCTGATTTCTGCGGCGCGGGACCACGGTCAGCTGCTTCGCTGGGAAGCATTTACCGCAGCGCTAGAGAAGGTCGCGGACCCGGTAACATCCGACGTGCTCACGTGGCTTCGCGATGTTTTCACGCTGAGCCTCATTGAAGAAGACCTTGGCTGGTTCCTGGCCAATGGGCACCTTTCGATGCAGCGTGCGCGGACACTGCCCGGTTACCTCAACCGCCTGCTCGCTCGTTTGCGCCCCCATGCCCAGGATCTCGTTGACGCTTTCGGATATACCCAAGATCATCTGCGTGCCGATATCTCCAATGGCACCGAAGCAGAACGCCAGGACGAGGCCATGGAGTACTTCCGCAAGCTGCGTGCTAGCGACAACGCGCCAATCAGCGAAAAATCGTTGAAGAAGGCTTCGGCATAAACCAGATAAGGTGGCGTCCGATTTCAATCAATTGAAATCGGACGCCTTCTTATAGCCAACGGTGTTCTACAGTCGTTGGGCGAGAGCGACAATCAGCCCTTCAGGCCCTCGGACGTACGCCATGGCCCAGACGCCTTCATATTCGCCGATTCCACCGATCAGCCCGTAGCCTTGGTTCTCCAATTTGGCCACTGTTGCCCGCAAGTCATCAATTTCAAAAGCCAATGATCGAAGCCCCAGTTCGTTTGCCATCGCTTGCGGCTGGCCAGGACCATGGTCGGGTTTTTCAAAGCTGGATAACTCGATTCCCACATCGCTCCCGGGCGCTTTCAGCATGACGATGCTGGTGCGCGAGTCAGGGACACCACTGACGGTTTCCAGAAATTCGCCTTCGATGCCGTCCACCCGCCCATCGATTTTCAGGCCGAGCTCAACAAAAAAATTGGTGACTTCCTCAAGGTTCGCCACCGTAATGCCGATATGATCAAACCTCTTGATGCTGGCCATAATTGCCGCCTTCTGGCTCTAAACTTCGCTTACCCCAGTTGCACTCATGCTACGAGCAGGTCCGCTTTAACACCAGCGTTCCGACATCCCCCCATGAGACGCGAAATCCGGTAAAACATCATGTCAGAGCAAATTTAGAGCATCAGGAAATCTCCCTTGTGAAGTGCTGCCTGGCCGTCTCGTCAAGCCCGAGTTCATTCAATACGCCGATCAATACCTGGCGCTGCTTCGAGCTCAGACCATGAATTGGCAACGGCAGGCAGCCAGGTGCTGCCAACCCAAAGTGCTCAGCGATAGCTGCACTGATTCGCAGGCTTCCGCCGAATTCGGTGATTAAGGACCACAATGGTTCGAGGCGCCGGGAAATTTCCAATGCCTCTTGGTGATCACCGGCTTGAACTGCACGGGTGATCTCCAGCATCGGACCGGGAATCGTGCCGCCAACCGCCGTGTACCAGGCGTCGCATCCAGCGACGAGTCCTGCAGCACCGAAGGCGTCCCCGGAAACACCGATGCCCACATGCTCAGGCAAAATGCTGCGAATCGCAGCAACATGCTTTTTGGCCCTCCCTGCGTGGTCGGGAACCCCGGGGATCTTGATCGAGGCAATCCCAGGCAGACTGGCAATCCGCGCGTAGAGATCGTTGCTGAAGGCAAAGTGCGTTGTTCCAGGATTGTCATAGACAATCACCGGCAGGCTGCTGTGTTCAGTGGACGTCCGATAGAGGTCCAGAACTTCGGATTCTCCCAGCCTTTGATAGCCAACGGGTGCTAGCAGGACGCCATCGGCACCTGCGGCCGCCGCATCATCAATGTGCTCCAAGACGTGAGATGTGCGCATCGCGCCAACACCAATAACCACTGGTACACCCGCAGCATTCGCCACTGCCAATTGAGCGACCCTTGCTCGTTCGGCCCGATTCAAGTACATGTAGGAACCGGTGGAGCCGAGCGCAGTAATCGAATCCACCCCAGCCGAAGATAGCCGTCGGACCAATCCAGAAAACGCGGATTCGTCCACTTTGTCGTCCGCCAAGGGAGTGAGCGGGAACGCGCTCAAGCCAGTAAAGGTCTTCACGGGCACCTCTTTCAGTTTCGGTTTATTTCATCGTGCCAGAGAACTTCGACTAGTTCATTGAATGCGTCCCGATGGCCCTTGCCGCGGGACGCGAAGTTGAGGTTCTGGAACGTATTGCAAACAAGGCGCATAAAATCACGGCGCATCCCCCTGCTACTGTGCTCCAGCCAATATGCTCACCCAAAAGCAATGCCGACCATCCTATAGTCAGCACGGGTTGGGCCAGCTGCACCTGGCTAACGCGGGACATCGGGCCGATAGCTAAGCCGCGGTACCAGGCCACAAAGCCCAAGAACATGCTGACTAGGCCCAAATAGGCGAAGGATCCCCAAGCAGCTATGCCGCCGGTTGGCACCTGATGATTAATGCTCACCACGCTCAGAACCAGCATCAGCGGAAAGGCCAGGACTAATGCCCAGGATATGGTCTGCCAGGAACCCAACTCCCGTGCCAGCAGGCCTCCTTCTGCATATCCAGCAGCACAGACAATCACTGCGACAAAGAGCAGCAGATCCGCCACTTGAATGCCCGATAGTCCCCCACCGCTAATTGCAGCAAAGACCACCGCTGCGAGTGCGCCAAGGGCAGCGGCGCACCAAAACGAAGCACGGGCTCGTTCCTTGGTGCGGATAACAGCTGCCACGGCAGTGGCCGCTGGAAGAATCGCAATGACCACAGCCCCGTGGCTGGCTGGAACGGTGGCCATGGCGAATGAGGTGAGCAGCGGAAATCCTGCCACCACGCCGCACGACACCACGGACAGTCGAATCCATTGTCTGGTACTAGGACGTATTTGCTTGGTGGCCCCAAGTGCAACAGCGGCGACGAGTGCAGCAATAACCGCGCGCCCAGCGCCGATAAAAAGCGGATCCATGCCCTCGTTGGACACGGCGATGCGGGTGACTGGAACCGTCAATGAAAAGGCGCAAACGCCAAGCAGGCCCCAAATCAGACCCGCTGGGGAGTTGAATAGCGGTTGATGCTTTGGATGAGTAGCGGTACTATCATGATACATGATTAACAGTAGCAGTGAAAACTTGGTTTTGATACTGCGCAAATGGATCTCCCAAGCTCCCGCTGGAACCCAGCTGCCATCGACTCGGCAGCTGGTTGCTGAATATTCGCTCAGTCCAGTTACGGTGCAAAAAGCCTTGCGGGCATTAATCGCCCAAGGATTGATCGAGTCCCGCCCGGGCATTGGAACTTTTGTTCGCGGTATGCCCACGGCGCGACCATACGACTACGGCTGGCAGACGGCGGCTCTGGGTACTCCCCGGCAAAAGCTTCCCGAGGTCCACCCCAGCCAACGCACCCTGCCCAACGACTTCATAGCCCTGCAGTCGGGGTATCCGGATCGGGAACTGTTGCCGGAAAGATTGGTGAAATCAGCCTTCGCGCGGGCCGCGCGCAGCGAGTCGGTCCTGCAAAGGACCGAAGCTGCAGGGCTGCCAGAACTTCAATCATGGTTCGCTGCCGAACTGGCCGAACAGATGCTTCCCGGGCTCAGCGCCCCCAGTGCCAGGGACGTCATCATATTGCCCGGAAGCCAGAGCGGATTGGGGTCAATCTTCCGAGCACTGGTTGGCGAGGGGCATCCAATGCTTATCGAGTCGCCAACTTATTGGGGTGCTATTCTCGCTGCTGCACAAGTGGGCGTTACGCTGATCCCCATCCCGGCGGGCCCGCAGGGTCCCGATACCCGAGAACTGGATCGCGCCTTCGAACGCACCGGCGCCCGGGCTTTTTATGCGCATCCGAACTTCGCCAACCCCACCGGGGCCCAGTGGAGTCCAGAAGTTTCGGAACGAGTACTTGAAATCCTGAAAGCACGCGGTGCTTTCCTGGTCGAAGATGACTGGGCCAAGGATTTTGGAATCAGCAGCGATTCATCCCCCTTGGCGGCCCGAGAAGATAACGGGCATGTCGTCTACTTGCGTTCGCTGACCAAGAGCGTGTCCCCGGCGGTGCGCGTCGCAGGACTGATCGCCCGCGGCCCGGCCAGGGACAGGATCCTGGCAGACCATCAAGCGCAATCAATGTATGTCAGCGGACCCCTGCAAGCGGTGGCATTAGACGTGGTCAGCCAGCCAGCATGGCGAACACACCTTCGATCCCTGCGCCAGCAATTGGCTGGCCGGCGCGACCTGCTCATCGATTCGCTCGCCCGGCATGTTCCCGAAGCCCATTTGCAACTGGTTCCACCGGGCGGGTTGAACCTTTGGGTGCAGCTGCCCGATGGGACCGACCTGCGCCGGTTGGAACGAGAGTGCGAGGTTCGCAAACTCGCCATCGCTCCCGGTGCGAGCTGGTTCCCCGCCGAAGAGTCTGGCCAATATCTGCGGCTGAATTATTCTGGGCCGAATCCGGGTGCTTTTGACCAGGCGGGAAGGATCCTGGGCGAGGCCTTGCGCTCCGCGGACCGCTAGGCCAATCCGTCCACTTCCACCAAGCCGCGGCGTGTAGGCACCGGCGCGACGTGGGTTCCATTGCCGGCAACCAGCTGAATGCGCAACAGGCGCGGGGCATTGCCCTGTGCGGTCTGCAGGATCCACGGGCCAACCATGAGGTACGAGCGGTCGTTTTCTGCTTCGGTAACGACGCCGGTGATCACGAAGTCCCCGTACGGTTCCTGGCTAAAGGAAGCAACCACCAGATCGCCATGGGAGAGCTGTGCAACCTCGATGTCCTGGGGCGAGAATTCCCCATCGAACTGCGCCGGGAATGCTCGCACGTCTTTATCCGGTTGCCGTTGTATCACCTCGGAGCCGTCGCTGGCTTTGGCCTTCTTTTTAGCAGCGGCGGCGTTCAGCCCTCCCACCATCACGTCGTCCAGGACGGTGGGATGCGCTGCTCCGGTAACCAGGAAGTTTCCAAAGCGCTCGGTTTTGTACAGGACCGAAATCACCTCGGATTCTTCAATGGCGCCGAAGGCTGCCTTCATGCCGGCGACGTCGCGCTTGGAAGGGCCCTTGATGAAGGCGTCCATTGGCTTTCTCCGATGCTCAAGAGTGCGGGGTGTCGCTTTAACCCTAGGTCAGAATGCCCCGCCAAGGAAAAACGCCGTAGCGCCAATGCCCGCCAGCCCATCAAGGGGCGACGTGAGGATCAGCGGATTCAGCCCACCGGCCTGCTGCGCTCGATGGCGCGCCTGTCCAGCATGGTGACGAGCAGATGCGCGTCCATTCCGGCCTCCGCCGGCAAAAACCGCGCAGGCTCGCCGCGTGGAGTGCCAGGAGAACAGGAATTAAATGGCCGCCCAAGGTCTCAAACATTTATTTCACAGCTAAGCTGGAATGGTGGACACTCTAGAACGCTATGCACCAAATGAAAACCTGAGGCGCGATGAAGCGGCTTGGCGCGCTGAAAACATCTCCTGGCACTTCGCGGACGTGCAACTGGACCTGGGCAACGCCCCCGAGCCATCGGCCACCAGCTATGCATCGACGACGACGCTAAACTTTTCATCCTTGCGCCCCGACACCTTCATCGACTTCATCCACGAATCCGTGGAGGAAATTCTGGTCAACGGCACCGCCATTGACCTGTCGACGGCCGTACTGGACTCACGCATCTATCTCGATAACCTGCGCACGGATGTGCCAAACACCGTGAAGGTCACCGGTCGAGCGCTCTACTCGCGCTCCGGCGAAGGCCTGCACCGCTTCGTTGATCCGCAAGACGGCGAGACCTATCTTTACACGCAATTCGAGCCATCCGAGGCCCGCCGTGTTTTCGCCTGCTTTGAACAGCCGGACCTGAAAACCAGCTTCCGCTTCACCCTCACTGGCCCCGCAGGGTGGCACCTGGCCAGCAACCAGCCGATCGTGGACGAGGTCTTCCACGATGACGGCACCAAAACTGTCGCCTGCTCCCCCACCCCGCCAATCTCCAGCTACATCACCGCGGTCCTTGCCGGCCCGTACCATGTGGAGCGTGGCGAGCATGTGCAAGAACTGCCAGACGGTGAAGAGCTTGTTATTGAATTGGCGGCGACTTGTCGCGCCTCGCTGGCCGAGCACTTCGACGGCCAGGAGATTTTGGAGCTGACCAGCCGCGGGCTGAGCTATTTCCACGAGCTTTTCGACTACCCCTATCCATGGGGCAAATACGATTCGGCCTTCGTTCCCGAATACAATCTCGGCGCCATGGAGAACCCGGGCCTGGTCACCTTCACCGAACGCTACGTCTTCACCTCGCACGCCACCGAGGGCCAGTACGAGCAGCGCGGCAACACCATCATGCACGAAATGGCACATATGTGGTTCGGCGACCTGGTCACCATGAAATGGTGGGACGACTTGTGGCTCAAGGAGTCCTTCGCCGACTACATCGGCACCCTGGCCAACGACGAGGCCACTGACTTCACCACCGCGTGGACGACCTTCGCAGCTCGGCGCAAGGCCTGGGCCTACGTCGCCGACCAGATGCCCACTACGCACCCCATTGTTGCCGATATCCCCGACCTGCTGGCGGCAGACCAGAACTTCGATGGCATTACCTACGCCAAGGGCGCTAGCGTGCTCAAGCAGCTCGCGGCCTTTGTGGGCGCAGACGCGTTCCGCGACGCGGCGCGCTCCTACTTCCGCAAGCACGCCTACTCGAATACTTCGCTGGAAGACTTCTTGCAGGCTTTGGAAACTGCCAGCGGCCGGGATATGCGCCAGTGGGCCGATGCATGGTTGAAAACCAGCGGTGTCCCCAAGCTGAAGGTTGACCTCAAGACCGATAGCCAAGGCGTCATTACCCACGCTCAACTCAATCAGTTCGGCTCGGATCCGGTGACCGGCCAGCCGATCGTTCGTCCCCATGTCCTGACTGTCGGCGCCTATGAACTTCGCGATGGGCAGCTGGTGCGCACCGACACCGTGCCGGTAGAACTTGTGGGCCAATCCGTGGCACTTGATTTCCTGGTAGGACGAAACGTCCCTGATCTCATCCTGCCTAACGACGGCGATGAAACTTATGCCTTGATTGAATTTGATGAAGCTTCACGCGCTACCCTGCTGGAAAACCTGTCAGGTTTGGCTGATTCCTTGCCGCGCGCTACCTGCTGGGCTTCGCTGTGGGACGCCGTTCGTTCAGCAACCTTGGATGCGCAAAGTTATGTCGATGCGGTGCTGGCTCACGCCTACACCGTAACCGACGCTGGAGTTTTTGGAGTCCTCACGGATCAGCTGGTGAGCTCGATTTCCAAATACGCCGCACCGGAACTGCGGGCAGAATTACGCACTCGCGCCGCTGGGATCCTCACCGGCTGGCTCGGCAAATTCGAGCCGGGCAGCGATCAGCAAACCACGACTGCTCGAACCTTGACCCGTTTGGCACGAGCCGGTGTTGCCGGCGAAGTCATTGACGCGTTCCTCGGCGAGCAGCCTAACGCCTACCAGGTCACGGTCGATGAGCAGTTGCTTTGGAATTCCTACATTGCACTCGCCGCTGCTGGCAAACTCGACGCAACCGCTGAAGCTGCAATGCACGAATCCGCCAAGCAGAACCCGACGAGCGTTGCGCTCAATGCGGTGAGAACTGCATTGGCTGCCCGCCCCGATCCCGAGGCGAAGATGAACGCCTTCGACACCGTCTTGATGGCTCGCGATGAAAAGGGCCAGCTGTCCAACGATGCACTTTCCGCAACGGCCTTGGGCTTTTCCATGGGTTCAGCGGCCCTTCTAGCGCCTTTTGAGGAGCGCTTCTGGGCCGCTGTCCTCCCAGTCTTCGAATCCATGAGCATGGAGTTCTCTACTCGAGTAATCGAAGGACTCTACCCGGCTCATCAAGACTTGGATGGCTCGGTCGAACAGAACCAGGCATTGTCGGCAGCGACCGCCTGGCTAGAGGAAAATGCGCAGGCACCGAGTGCATTGAAGCGCATCCTTCTGGAAGAGCGCGCGGAACTGGAACGCTCACTGAACGCTCAAGCTTTCAGCCGAACCAGCCGCTAGCTGCCACTCAGAAACCAGCGGGCCTGCGCAATGCTTGATGCATTGCGCAGGCCCGCTGGCCTATTCCCCTTGACGTGGCTAGGAAACGCGAGCGGTCCACTGCTCGGTGGCAAATTTGGTTTCAGCGAGCTCTTGAGCCGCCTGACGGGTAGCATCATCAAGTTGTGCTTGCTGGGCACCGGTACGCTGCGCGAAGGTGTCCATCATGACCCGAATGATTTCCATGCGCTCCAGATCGGTCTGCGACTTCAACGGATCCACTCGCTTCACCGCCGAGGTGATTCCCTTGTCTGAAATTTTCTCCCGGCCGATGCGCAAGACCTGAGTCATCTTCTGGGCATCAATGTCATAGCTCATCGTGACGTGATGAAGCATGGCGCCATTGGCGAACCGCTTTTGCGCCGCACCGCCAATTTTCCCTGCTTCCGTGGCAATGTCGTTCAAAGGCTTGTAGTGAGCCTTGAGGCCGATGTTCTGCAGCGCCTCCATGACCCAAGCATCCAAGAACGGGTAGGAATCGGCAAAACTCATGCCGTCGACCAGCGACTCGGGCGCATACAGGGAATAGGTGATGCAGTTGCCAGCTTCCATGAACATGGCACCGCCGCCGGAAATGCGGCGAACCACTTGAATGCCGTACTTGTCGGCCTGTTCCATATCAACTTCATTCTTGAGCGACTGGAAGGAACCGATGACAACCGCGCCTTCGTTCCAGTCCCAGAATCGAATGGCTGGTTTGCGAACGCCTTTGGCGATCTGGCGGGTCAAAACCTCATCCAGCGCCACTTGTTCAGTGATGGGGATGATTTCCGGTCCGAGTATTTCCCACTCGTGGTCTTCCCACTTAGTTGCATGCCCGAGGGCGCGCCGCACCACGCGGGCGACTGCGTCCGCATCAAATCCGAACATCACTGCGTCTTCGCGCAGGTTGTTGGTTACGGCATCGCGGATGGTGCCATGGCTGGCGTCAGTCGGCAATCCCCGCACCGACTCGTTGAGATCTTCCAGTGCCTCGTCCGGTTCCAGGAAGAAGTCTCCGTTGAGTGATACATCCGTGATTGTCCCGTTGCTTGTTTCAAGATCAACTACGACTAATTTGCCACCGACTACCTTGTATTCACCATGATGCATCATGTTCTCATTCTATCCCCGGGCACCTGCGCCTCGAACTCCTTCCACGGCTGCCAGTGCAGGGCCGTTAAAGCAGCAGCGGCGCGCTTCCAGGGAAACTGGAAGCGCGCCGCGTAAAGCTTGCGAGGGGCGAAGTATTACTTCTTGCCGCCGAAGCCCTTGAAGCGGGCGTTGAAGCGCTCGACACGACCAGCGGTGTCCATGATGCGCTGCTTACCGGTGTAGAACGGGTGCGAAGCAGCCGAGATTTCAACGTCAATCACTGGGTAAGTGTTGCCGTCTTCCCACTCGATGGTCTTGTTCGAAGTTGCGGTCGAACGGGTCAGGATCTTTTCGCCGGATGCCAGGTCGTTGAAGACAACTGGGCCGTACTGTGGATGGATATCAGCCTTCATAGCTATACACCTTTTTGTTTATGGCCACTGGATTTTGCCAGCAGCTAATTGCTCGGAAATTCGCCATGCAGTACAACGTTCATTAAAGAACCTGCAACACACAGACATTACATCCTATCGCACATTTACGGCCGAGGAGAACCGCCTCAACGTGGGGCAGAACACAGATGCCAGAAGGCAATTGCGCTGGCCGCGCCGACGTTGAGCGAATCCACTTCCCGATGCATCGGAATGATGACCGTATGGTCCACGGCAGCCAGCGCTTCTTGCGTTACTCCCCTGCCTTCATTGCCCAGGATCATCGCTATTTTCTGGCCTGGAGCAATCTGGATGTCGTTGAGCGCAATCGCGTCGTCAGTCAATTCCATGGCCAGCAGGTCATAGCCGTGTTTCTTGAGCTTGTCCATGTCATCCGGCCAGTTTTCCAAGCGAACCCACGGAAGATCAAAAACGGTCCCCATGGAGACCCGAGCACTGCGGCGATACCAGGGATCAACGCACTTAGGCGTCAGCAATACAGCATCAATTCCGAGCCCTGAGGCCGACCGGATGATGGCACCCAAGTTGGTATGGTCAGCAATATCTTCGAGAATGGCGATTCGGGAACCGGTTTCCAGCACCTTGTCCAGATCCAGAGGTTCTGGGCGGTTCATGGCCGCCATGGCGCCTCGGTGCAGGTGGAAACCAACAAGGTCTTCCAACTGGCGGTCATCACCAATAAAAATGGGCGCTGTTGGGAAGCGGTTGAATTCATCGGTTAGCTGTCCCAGATGCTTTTCAGCAAGAAGGAAGCTGCGAGGCACATGCCCTGCATTGATCGCGCGCTGGACAACCTTGGTGCTTTCCGCGATATAGAGACCATTCTCCACGTCGGTGCGCATCCGTAGATGCGCCTCAGAAAGCCTCAGATATTCGTCAAGACGCGAGTCCTGGAGATCTTCAACGTGCAGGATCCGCTCCGGATTAAGAATTTCGGCCACCGGGCTAAACCAACTTCAATAGCATGTTGACCAGTGCAATAACACCGAGGACGACGATAATTCCGCGGAGCCAGCCTGGAGAGAGTTTCCGGCCAATTTTCGCTCCGATGAATCCGCCAATCAGAGATCCCACGGCAATCAAAAGGACGATCAACCAGTTGATACGTTCCGGAGCAATGATGAGGTACATCGCGGCGGCCATAAGATTCACGATCAGCGACAAGATGACCTTGATGGCGTTGGACTGCTGCAGCGAAGCCTGCAGGAAGACACCGAAAACCGCCATGAGCAAGACACCCTGTGCCGCGGTGAAATATCCTCCGTAGATGCCGATAACAAATACCAGCACATACAGGATCGTCGGCACCTTGGTTCGGTCCGCCTCATCCGGATCCGTCCCGCCCCGAGCTGCCTGGCGGGTTTTAGCCCACTTGGCCAACCTCGGTTGGAAGATCACCAGGATCAAGGCACAGACCAAGAGGACCGGCGCGACCACGCCAAATACTGATTCGGGCAAGTTCAGCAGCAGCAACGATCCGATCAGGCCGCCGATGAGGGATACCGGAACCAGCTTGAGCAGCGTCCTCTTCACGCTTGCTGCTTCTTTGCGATAGCCCCAGGCACCAGAGAATCCGCCAGCGACCAGGCCCATCGCATTAGAAACTACCGCGTTGACCGGCGCAGTCCCCAAAGCGACAAGAATCGGGAACGTAACCAGAGAACCGGACCCGACCACAGTGTTAATCGTTCCAGCCCACAGGCCGCCAATGAAGATGAGGGCTTCACGCCAAAACTCAACCACGCAGAAGCTTCCCCTCTAGAGTGTTCAATTACGCGCCAGCAAATGCCGAATAGCGTCCACCTTCACGGCGAAGCTTCAATTTCATTCCGTAGGTCTTTTCCAGATTCTCTTCGGTGAGTGTGGAATCAATCTCGCCAGCGGCGACCACCTGTGCATCACGCATCATCAAGATGTGGGTAAAGCCGGCAGGAACTTCTTCGAGGTGGTGTGTCACCAACACAAGCGCGGGAGCATCCTCATCGGTAGCCAGCTCCGCCATTTGGGCGACGAGTTCTTCTCGTCCGGCAAGATCCAGGCCCGCAGCTGGCTCATCCAGGATCAGGAGTTCAGGATCCGTCATCAGCGCACGGGCAATCAGCACCCGCTTGCGCTCGCCTTCAGACAGGTTGCCGAACGGCTGGTTCATGAACGTCGACATGCCCCATTCATGGAGCAAACGGAAGGCACGGCGTTCATCAAGTTTTTCGTACTTCTCGCGCCAGCGGCCAGTCATGCCGTACGCCGCGGTCAGAACTACGTTTAATGCCTTTTCGTTGGCTGGAATAGAGTTGGCGACCAACGCCGAGCTCAAGCCAATCAGGGGACGAAGATCAAACACTGATACTCGTCCCAAGCGTTCGCCAAGAATATCGGCGGTGCCTCGGGTGGGGTGCAACCGAGTGGCTGCGATATTCATCAAGGTAGATTTGCCGGCACCATTGGGGCCGATAACAATCCACCGCTGTCCTTCTTTAACTTCCCAAGACACGTCCTTGAGCAGTTCTTTTCGCCCGCGTACCACGCTGACATCTTTGAAAGTTAGCACTTCGCTCATGGTATTCAAGACTAGACTTTTCGTTGCTGTTTCACTAATTGAATCACCTGCAATCCCCCGATTATTCGCCGTTCGCCTCTGTCATGTTTGGTCGTAATTGCTGAATCATTGAAAAATGGAGGCATGGCTTCTTCACTGGTTTTTGTCTCCCGCCCGTCCTTCCCGCGCCAACAGTTCCTGGCTTTGCTGGACCTCGCGGCCGCAGAACAGCTGATTCCACAAGGGCTGGAGCTCTCGATCAAAACCAGCGAAGAACGACTGGTAGCCAAGGTACACTACGCTGCCGGATCACCTGATCGGCTTCAACAGCTCGCGACTGAATTCATTGACCGGCACGTCACAGCCGGGACACTGGCGTATGCCGATATGTGCCTGGCCGTAGTGCCAGAGGAGGTCGCTTCGGCCCCGCAACTGCTGCTGCTCATGGATGTGGACTCCACGCTGATCAAGCAGGAAGTCATCGAGTTGCTAGCAGCCCATGCCGGGCGGGAAAAAGAGGTCGCGGAAGTTACCGAAGCTGCCATGCGCGGTGAACTGGATTTTGCCCAATCACTGATCCAGCGTGTCGCAACCCTCAAGGACCTGCCGGACTCGGTTCTGGCGGAAGTCGGAGAACGCATCATCTTCTCCGACGGCGCGCCTTCATTGGTTCGCCGTTTCCATGCCGCGGGCCACAAGGTTGCTGTCGTTTCGGGTGGATTCCAGCAAATCCTCGACCCGCTGGCCTCAACGCTCAACCTGGACCATGCCTTGGCCAACACGCTGGGTATCACCGACGGAGTGCTTGACGGCACGGTTCACGGGGAAATTGTTGATCGCCAGATGAAGGAGACGAAGCTTCGCGCTTGGTCCGAAGAGCATAAGATCCCATTGAATGCGACGATCGCTGCCGGTGACGGTGCCAATGACCTGGACATGGTGGCGGCAGCGGGCTTGGGGATCGCGTTCAACGCCAAGCCAGCACTGCGTGACAAGGCAGATGTCCGCCTGGATTTCGGGCGACTCGACGTGATCGCTGATCTCGTACTGGATGACTTGAACTAAAAGATTCCAACAACTCGATAACAATTGAGGTGAATAGAGTCTCTCTGCGCGTCTATCGGTTGTTCCAGCGGTTAGTATTTTCACTAGACGCCCCAATGGCCTGTGGTAGATACCTCGACCAAGCGGCTAAATCCTAACGCTTTTCGAAAGAACACTAAAACCAGTGCAGACCCCTCCTCAGGACAGTACCCCCACTACGTCTACGAATCCCTCACACAATAAGAAGAAGCCCAAGAGCAAGGCCAAGCCTTGGATCATTGGCGGTTCTTGTGCGGTGGCCGTAGTCGCGGCGTACTTCGGCGCAGCTGCTTTTGTCAGCTCGCAAGTTCCAGCCAACGCCACGATTGCCGGCGTCAATATCGGGTCGATGAACAGTGACGAGGCGCGTGCTGAAATTGAGCGAGTGGTCTCGCCCTTGGCACAGGAGCCCATCGAAGTCAAGGTTAATGGCAAGGACTACACTGTTGACCCTGCCGAGGCAGGGCTTAGCCTCAACGTCGACGACACAGTCAAGGACTTGACGTCCTATGTCGTCAATCCCGTGAAGCTCTACGAGCGCCTGGCTGGTGACTATGAAGTCATCCCGGAGTTGAATGTTGATCAGCAGAAGCTGTCCGAACAGATTGAGGCTTTGGCGAAAAAGGCCGACGCTGAGGTCACCGAAGGCAAAATCGAATTTGTCGATGGTGCGGCAAAGCTTTCCAAGCCTGTCGACGGGGTGGTCTTGGACAACGAAGCTGCAATTGAAAAATTCAGTGAAGACTGGTCGGTTGCCGGTCCCCCGATCGAGCTGCCCGCAGAAGTAGTCAAGCCCCAGATTTCATCGGATACGTTGCAGAAGTTCTACGACGATCAAGTGAAGTCGTTGCTCAAGGGCGACGTGGAACTTGTTTCCGGGGACAAGAAGGCCACCCTCTCACCAGCATCGATTGCGGCAGCTGCGTCCTACGCACCGAAGGATGGGGCTCCTGCCCTCACCCTTGACGACAAAAAGCTGTATAAAGCTGCCACCAGCAATTCGGATCTTTCCAGCACCGCGAAAGACGCAAAGATCGTCCTGAAGGGCGGAAAGCCTTCGATCCAGGCGTCCACCAAGGGCATCTCGCTGGAAACGGAAGGCCTAGGCGCCAAGGTGCTTGCCGCCAGCGCGACCGAGAACCGCACTGCCGAAGTCAAGATGACTGAAAAGGAAGCGGATTTCACCACTGCCGAGGCAAAGAAGCTGGGCATCAAGGAACCTATCGTCGATTTCTCGACCCCCTATCCTGCTTCGGACACCGTGCGCACCAAGAACCTCAAGGCTGGCGCGGCACGCGTCACCGGCGTCGTGGTGAAGCCCGGAGAGCGGTTCTCGCTGCTTGATACCCTGGGCCCGATTACCGTGGCCAACGGATACTTCAGCTCCGGCGTTGTTGAGAACGGCTTCAGCGCCGAAGCAGTCGGTGGAGGACTCTCGCAGATTTCCACGATGATGTACAACGTCGGGTTCCTGGCCGGCTACGACGACATTACCCATAAGCCGCACTCCCGCTGGTTCGACCGCTATCCAGCCGGTCGCGAAGCCACCCTGTGGGAAGGGCAGATCGATATGATCTGGGAGAACAACACCCCTTACGGCGTGCTGGTGCAGGCATGGGTATCAGATGATGCCGTACACACTCGACTGTGGTCGACCAAGTACTGGGATGTGTCGCAGAAGAGCTCTGGAAAGTACAACCAGACGGACCCCGAGACCAAATACAATACTGCCGAGAAGTGCGTGTCCGAGTCCGGTGGCAAGAAGGGCTTCACCATCGATATCACTCGCTACCGCGAAACCTTCGACGGTTCCAAGAAACTCCCCGCCGAGACCAAGAGCTGGACTTACAGCCCTTGGCACAAGATCGTGTGCGGCGAAAAGCCATAGCGGTTCAGATTGGCCAATGCCGGGCATCTTCCATGGAAGGTGCCCGGCATTGATCTTTAATTACCGCGCAAAAACAGCTGGCGCCCAGCTCCCTGAACGGGAGGAAGGCACCAGCTGTTTGCTGTTGCTGACGAATCAGGCCTGGACTACTTGCCGGACTGCTTCAGGAAGTCTCCTGCGCCACCGACCAGCTCGGTGTAGCCGGTCTCGACGTCGGCAAATACCATCTTGGCTACTTCGGCGCCGAATTCCTCAACGGAGTAGAGCTTGCCAGCGGCCTCACGGCGGGCATCAATAGCACCTGGCTCCATGCGGTTCAACAACGTAGCGGTGATGGTTCCCTCGATCATGTCGCCGGAGACAACAACAAAGCTGATGTTCTTTTCGGCCAGCTGGGGGATCATTTCGCGCAGTGCATCTTCACCGGCACGCTTGGACTTCGCCACGGCGTCATAGGCATCCATAGTGGAAACGTCGTTGATGAAGTGTGCCTGGTGGCTGGTCACGAAGACCACGCGTCCGCCATCAGACATTTTTGGCAATGCTGCTTCCAGCATGGCCACCTGTGCGTCCCGGTTCAGGCGCAGGGCGTAGTTCTCCCCCATCGAGGTTTCCATGCCGCCGGAAGCATTCAGAACAACTACGTCCAGGGATCCGAAGTTCTCCACGGCGGCATCAACCAAGGCCACCGGACCTTCCGGGGTGGTCAAATCGGCGCCAACGGCTACTGCCTTGCCGCCCTTTTCCTCGATAGCGGCAACGATCTTGTTAGCGCGCGGTGCCTTGGCACGGTAATTCACCACAACACCGATGCCCTGTTCAGCCAGCAGCTGCGCGGTGACCGCGCCAATTCCACGGGAGGAACCGGTAACTACGGCACCTTTAAATTCGCTCATCTTGAATGTTCTCCTTGGATCTTAGGGAAAATTGAATCTCATGCAGCATTCCGCGCTGCAGGAAAGCTCTTTAGTGGCCCATTCCCAGGCCGCCATCGACAGGAATCACGGCGCCCGAAATGTAGGCTGCCTCATCGCTGGCGATCCAGCGAACCACGTTGGCAACCTCTTCAGGCTCGGCGAAACGGTTGGCCGGGATATTAGACAGGTAGTCTTTCTGGGTTTCTTCAGGCAGCACGGCGGTCATCTCCGTGTTGATGAAGCCCGGCGCCACCACGTTGGCCGTAATGCCACGCGAGCCAAGCTCACGGGTAAGCGAACGGGCGATGCCCACCAGGCCGGCCTTGGATGCGGCATAGTTGATCTGCCCCGGGGAGCCGTAGAGGCCGACCACCGAAGAAATCAGGACAACGCGGCCCCGCTTCAGGCGCATCATGCCCTTGGTGGCTCGCTTGATGACGCGGAAGGCGCCGGTGAGGTTGGTATCGATCACCGAGGTGAAGTCGTCTTCGCTCATGCGCAGCAGCAAGGTGTCCTTGGTGACACCTGCGTTAGCGACCAGCACTTCAACCGGGCCGTGGGCCGATTCGACCTCTTTGAAAGCCTCATCGATGGAGGCGCTGTCGGTGACGTCTGCCTTAACGCCCAGCAGGCCGGCGGGAACCTCGCCGCTGCGGTAGGTGATGGCTACCTTGTCGCCGTTGGCCTCGAAGGCACGGGCAATGGCAAGTCCGATGCCGCGATTGCCGCCGGTGACGAGTACGCTGCGGCCAGTGGTTGGTTCCATAGTCAATGTATTTCTCCATTCATGCGTTGGCGCGAGCACGACAAATCGTGTGACTGAGGCCTCGACTAACGCACTTTGCCTAGTTAAGTAGCTTCTCCGTGATCAATCCTATTAGTTACTGCCCAGTTTTACCGCTTCGACAGCGCGTAGAAATTACACTCTCGGTGCCACAAGTGAGACAATGGAAGCAGTTTCTGTACAGCAAAGCGAAGTCTTCTACATGTCATCTCAACCCACGAATCACGATTCGCGTGAACCTGAAGTTCACCGCATCACTGAAGCCCGGGAATCCCATACTTCCGAGCGCGATAGCCGTGTGCGCAAATACACGATTTCGATGACTGTCCGAATGATCTGCTTCATTCTCGCGTTCTTCTTTGACGGTTGGCTTCGCTGGGTATTTATCGCTGGCGCCGTCATCCTGCCGTATATCGCTGTGGTCGTTGCCAACGGCGGCGCGGATTTGACCAAGCGCGAGCCGCCAGCCGAATTTTACACGGACCCGGAACCGGGACAACTGCCAGCTCCACCGGCCTCCGCAGAACCATCGGAAACGGAAGCTGAAGTCATTGAGGGCACCTTTGCTGATCAGCCAAACAACCCACCCAAGGAGGACTAGTGGATTTATTAGGTTCATTGGGACAGGCGCAAGCCAGCACCGAGGTTCAGTGCTCGCGCAAGGGCTGCCGCAACCGTGCCGAGCACCAGCTGCTTTGGAACAACCCAAAAATCCACACCCCCGAACGCCGCAAAATCTGGCTGGCTTGCCCTGAGCATCTGGACTGGCTGGAGACGTATCTAAAAGAACGCCTGCTTTACCGGCAAACCCTGCCGTTGCCAGGAACTACTGGAGGTACCGAGTAAATGTACCGGTTTCTAGCAAGCACCCGCTGGGTAGGCTGGTTGATTTTGGTAGCCATTTTCGCCACCGCCTGCGTCAGCCTGGGCAACTGGCAGGCCAACCGCAGGGAACAGGTCCTCACGGGCATTGAACGGGTCAACCGCAATTATTTCGCCGACCCGGTCTCAGGCGGACAGGCTCTTGAGAAATTCAACCAGCTTCCCGAAGAGAAAACCTGGATGACGGCCAAGCTCACCGGAAGCTACCTGCCCGGCGATACCTTGATCGTGAGGAATCGCATCAAGGCTGGACGCCCGGGCTACGAAGTGCTGGTGCCCTTCAAGACCACGCAGGGCGAAGTTGTCATCATTGACCGCGGCTACCTGCCGATTGGCGATGAACAGAGCGGACACCCCGACTCCATCCCGGCACCGCCTTCGGGAGAAGTGACGGTGCTCGCTCGGCTGAAGCCCGGTGAAGTGCGGTTGGACCGAGGCGCCCCAGAAGGGCAGATCGCATCAATCCAGCTAGAGGATTATGCGCAGCAGGTCGACTATGGCATCGCCCAGGGCGCTTACGGCATCATGTACCAGGAAGATCCTGCCCCGTCCATCACGCCTCAGCCGCTGGATGCGCCGGATATGGACGAGGGTCCCCACCTCTCCTACGAATTCCAGTGGTACGCCTTCGGCGTGCTCGCTTTTGTCGGTTTCTGGTATGCCGCCAGGCAGCAAAAGAAGTTGAACGCCGAGGACGCAGCCGAGCTGGCTGAAGCACGGGCTTTGGGCTTTGACGAACCGGTGCACAAGGTGCGCAAGGTGCGGGCCAAAGCGGAGAAGAAGTACCGGCGCGACGGTTCCTTGACCGATGAAGCTATCGAAGATGCACTGCTCGATGAGGCGCCAGAAGCCCGCAGCGATCTTCGCTAATCGGCTCTAGGAGCCCGGGCTCATGGCGCCCAACGAATGCCTTCCTGGCCGCAGCCCCCAGTTTCATCCTGGGGAGTATCCGCCGCAGCACAAGAAGCATCAATCAGCGTGCGCTGCCCTACCGGCTCTTCGAGCTCCAGCGTGTAGGGAACTGTCTCATTGGACTGGCAGGTTTGAGGTTCGCCAGTCAGCGGTTCCACCACCATGCCGATGGTGATATTTTCCTGGCCGTAATCAACTTGGGCGCCGGTAATCCCACCGGTCACCCCTGAGCCGCAGGCAATGCGCATCACCCCGAGATCGAGGCTTGTGCTCTTGAAGGTCACCGCCGAGGAATCCATCAGGCTCCATTGCGCGTTCACCGCGTCGGATGTTTTCTGCACGCATCCAGTGGCCGCAAGCGCGGCCAGCAAAAGGCCTGCGGCGAGAACATCCATTCGGCGTCCAGATAAACTCATGGCTTGGCACAACCCCTTCTAGCGGTGTCATGCCAAGCCTATGAGTTTTCTTGTTGGGCTGCTAGACCTAGGTCAGCGACACTAGCTCAAGGTAGTCTTCGTTGAACAAGTCCTCGTCGCCATCGGGCAGGATCACGACGCGCTCTGGCTTCAAGGACATCACTGCGCCTTCATCGTGGCTGACCATTACCACGGCGCCTGGGAAGGTCGACAAAGCGCCAAGGACTTCCGCGCGCGAGGCTGGGTCCAGGTTGTTGGTAGGCTCATCGAGCAGCAGCACGTTGGCGCTGGATGCCACGATAGTTGCCAGTGCCAGGCGGGTCTTCTCGCCGCCGGAGAGCACCCCGGCCGGCTTGGAGACGTCATCGCCAACAAACAGGAACGAACCGAGGATCGAGCGCACATCGGCATCGTTGAGGTGATCCGGGGCGTTGCGGCGCATATTTTCCAGCACCGTGGCCTCGGGATCCAGGGTGTCGTGCTCCTGGGCGAAGTAGCCGATCTTCAAGCCATGGCCAGGAACAATCTTTCCGGTATCGGGCTCGGCCACGCCTGCGAGCATGCGCAGCAAGGTGGTCTTACCGGCACCGTTCAGGCCCAGGATGACGACCTTGGAACCGCGGTCGATAGCCAGCGACACGTCGTTGAAGATCTCCAGCGAACCATAGGCCTTGGACAATCCTTCGGCCATCAATGGGGTCTTGCCGCAGGGAGCCGGATCCGGGAAGCGCAGGGCGGCGACCTTGTCCGAAGCGCGTTCTTCCTGCAAGCCCGAGAGCATGCGGTCAACACGCTTGAGCATGGACTGCGCCGCCGAGGCACCCGAGGCACGGGCCTTCATGCGGGTTGCCTGGGTCAGCAGCACGGAGGCCTTCTTTTCGATGTTGGCACGCTCGCGCTTGCGGGCACGCTCATCGGTTTCACGCTGGATCTTGTAGCGCTTCCAGTTCATGTTGTAGACATCAACAACACCGCGGTTGGCATCAAGGTTCAGGACCTTGTTGACGGTTTCTTCCATCAAGCCGGTGTCGTGGCTGATCATCAGCACACCGCCTGGGTAGTTCTTGATGAAGTCACGCAGCCAGTTGATCGAGTCGACGTCCAAGTGGTTGGTCGGCTCGTCGAGCAGCAGGGTTTCAGCGTCCGAGTAGAGAATCCGGGCCAATTCCACACGGCGGCGCTGGCCACCGGAAAGGGTGCGCAGCGGCTGCTCCAGAATGCGGTCCGGCAAGTCCAGGTTGGCGCAGATCGCCGCGGCTTCAGACTCCGCGGCGTAGCCGCCGGCAGCAATGAATTCTGCTTCCAGTCGGTCATAGCGGCGCATGGCCTTGGCCGAAACGGCAGGGTCGTCGCTGGCCATTTCATCGCGGTTCTGGGCCAGCTTGCCCAGAACAACGTCCAGGCCGCGGGCGCCGAGAATGCGGTCGCGGGCCAGCTGCTCCATATCCGGGGTCTTCGGATCCTGGGGCAGGTAGCCGATGGAGCCCTTATGGGTCACATCTCCGCTGGTTGGCTGGGTCTCGCCGGCGAGGACCTTGGTCATCGTCGTCTTGCCGGCACCGTTGCGTCCCACCAGTCCGATCTTGTCGCCCTTGTCGATGCGGAAGTTCACTTCGTCCATCAGCAAGCGGGCGCCGACGCGTAGCTCAAGGTTGGCTACGGAAATCATATGGTGTGGACCTTTCACGCGGTGGCACAAATCTATGCCCATTAATTGGGCAACTTAACTAGTCTACCGGTCAAAGGCCCAGGCACTAGCGGAAAGTGCATAAACTAACAGTCCAGTGCGCATTTTTGACCGGCTACTGCCCCGGTTGGGAGCGGTAATCCTTCATTTGAATCAACCGGCGGCGCAGCGAACCTTCTCGGCGAAGGTCCCCTCCGCTGGTCTTGTCGATGTGTTCCTTGCCGAAACGCCACAACAGGACGTCATCCAGCAGGCGGTCTG
The DNA here is from genome assembly GCF_059759215.1 of Glutamicibacter sp. GQ173. Taxonomy (NCBI): domain Bacteria; kingdom Bacillati; phylum Actinomycetota; class Actinomycetes; order Micrococcales; family Micrococcaceae; genus Glutamicibacter; species Glutamicibacter sp. GQ173. The sequence goes on along the minus strand of NZ_JCAXDT010000002.1, from coordinate 118,707 downwards.
GGCCTGGCGAATAGCGGTGGTCCAATGCCGCGCGAACGTCGGTGACCACGTTGGCGTCCAGCAACTGCGCCAATTGCCAGGTCTGGTTGATTTCGTGCGCATCGAGCAGTTCGGAGGCCCAAGACCAATCGTCGTCGCGTTTGCGGTCAACGTGCGGCAACAGGGTCTGCCAGATTTCACCAATCTTTTCGCCTGACAACGGCTCGGCTCCGGCACCTTGCTGGTCGTGGTAGCCGTTGAGCCGGTGGTACAGCTCATTGATATCGGTGAAGTAGTCTTCAACCGTTTCAAGCATGGCCGCGGTGGCAGTGAAGTGCCGGTCAATCTGCGGGTTCCAGGCGGCCTCGCCGGGATGCTTGAAGCGGATGTCGTGTTCCATCTCGCTCCAAGCGTGCTGGAGCACCGTGCGGATCTGCACTTCAAAGACGAAGTTTCCGCTGGCAACCACCGGCTTTCCCAGGGCTTCCTGGAATTTCCGCACGGTTGGTTCGCTGCGGGTTTTGAGAAGCAGGTGCCGCGAAGAGTACCCGTAGGTCCCCGACTCGACTGAACCAATATCCTTCTCGCGATCGCTGCGGCAGTCGAAGGAGTCCCGATGGGATTTGATCAGGCTTGCAACCTGCTGGATTTCATGAGGCAGCATCACGATGATGCGGATGCCGACCATGTCGTGGATTTCGCGCAGCGGGTTGGGGAATTCGAGCACCGGAGCGCTCTCGCTGGTTTCCTGCAGCCGGCGCGAAGCCTTTGCACGGAAGGACTGCGCAGATTTGACCCGGCCGGTGATGAACAAGGGCTGGACTTCGCTTTGCGCAAAGAGCCTGCGGATCTTCGCCTTCATGGCAGACATGACGGTATTCAGCTCGCCGGTGACAGACTTGTACTGTTCAACGGAGTTCTCGATGTGCTCGGAGAACTCATCGTTCGTTGGCTCATGCTGGGATTCCGTCATAACTGCCTCCTCGTTACTGATTTGCTCGTTGCTTTGCAGTCCTCATGCTCCGTATTGCGCCGGCCGGGTGATTCTGGAAGAAACTAGGGACGGCTCAGGCGCTTGGCCATGTCGTCAAACAGTGGAGCCTTGTCGTCAGCTGTCTTCTTCTGCTCGGCCACCGGCTCGGCAGCGGTCTTGGCGTTCTGGGCATTCTGCTTGATGGGGGTGACCTTGGCATCCGCGCGTGCGCTGGCGATGCCTTCGGCGCGAGCACGAGCCAGGGCATCCTGGTGTTCCTGCTCGATCTCGGCCATGCGCTCGTCTTCAGCGGTTTTGGCGTCGTTCAACGCAGCACCATAGCCATCGTCATAAGCCACGCCGTACTTCTGGGCGTTTTCCTGCTCTTCGTCGTACTCAAGATCGGCACGGAGCTTGGCTGCTTCAGACTTCTTCTGGTACATGTGCACGGTCAAGTGGGTAATGGCCAAAAGAACAATTGGCGGCATCGCGGCGACCAGAGCCGAAACCAGGGCCGGCACACCGTTCTCAATCGAGTCAACGGTCAAGATGGCGTGCGTGGAGTTCGCGGCGGTGGAAACAATGGCGCCGAAGAACAACAGCGACCAAGGGTAGATCATGGCCTTGCGGCTGAATCCGTTCAAGGCGACGATGGCCACCGTGGCGGCGACGATCATGCCGTCGATGATGATTGGCCAGATCCAGGCCAGCCGCGGGCTGATGCCCGAGCGCTCGGCCAAGTCGGTAAGTGCGGCGAAAGAGAGCACGAATGCGCCGATGGCGATCAGGACCGTCGCGCCGACGGCCGTGCCTAGGACTGCCTTGTGCGGTTCGTTCGGGACCTCAAGCTTATTTTCTTCCATGCTGCTGGGCAGACCTAACTTCTCAGTATTCGGATGTGTCGTCGAAGGCGAGTGTGATGACCCCAGCGCATAGGTCCAAAGCCACCAGATTCTATTTTAGCCCCTAATGATTAGTGCTAATTCTCTCGGATTGATATGGCCCGGCGATCAATAAAACCGGTTCTGGTAGCCTTCCCGGCGAGCCCGCGGTGACGAGAATCAGCGAGGAAGAAGACCACGCTCACTGCGATGTAGGCGGTGACCAGCATGTTCAAAATCGGGTATGGGCTGACATCCGTGAGGCTGGTGGAAATTTGGAACAGGAAAGTGATTCCACCAAATCCAAGGATGCTGCGGATCAGCGCCCGGGGTGCCGAGGCGGGGACAGAGCCGGGACCAGCAACCATCAACCACGCGCAGCGCTGTCCCAGCGAGGCCCGGCCAGGGGCCATGCTGGGAAGCAGGAAGACGAAGAACACGACCACCAGCGGAATCCAGAAATTCATCAAGCGTTCATTGGTGGCTGGTCCGCCCAGTCTTTCGATCAGCGACAGGGCACCGGTGATCGCAAAGACGGCCCCAGTGGTGATGGCCGCGTCAAAGACGTTGGCCAATGCCCGCCGGGCGCGGGTAACACTGCGGGCAGCCGCGTAGCGTGCATCGCCTTCCTTGGGACCGGTGAGGAAACTGAAGATCGGCAGATAGGCGAGGATGGCACCAAGGAGTGCCCCTGCGGTATTCATGATCAGGTCGTCGACATCGGCTACCCGGTAGGCGCAGTTGTACAGGCCCCAAATTCCGGTGTACTGGGTAAGCTCGATCGCCAGCGAAGCGGCAAAGCCCAGCACCATGCCGGTGAAGACGTTCCCGCGCAACCAGCGCACGGCCAGGATGCCCAGCGGCATGAACAAGATGATATTGAACAAAACCTGCCACAGCACGAAGCTCGTAGCGAATCCGCGGAGCCCCAGTTCAGCGATCGCTGAACTGAATTCATAGAGGAAATGCCCGGGATCCGTTTGGGTGATCCCCATCCCGCTGTAGCAAGCCGCTTGGCGGGTCGCGGGCAACGGCAGCATGGTGTAGCTGAACAGGCCGAACCCGTAGATTGCAGCCATAGCTGTGGTGATGGTGCGACGCCAAGACAGCCGGCCGTGGCGCCGGTATTGAACGGCCAGCAGGAAGACTCCCGCGGCACCGAGAAACAGGGCGGCACCGAGAACTGCTATGGCCGCAGGCCAAATCATCGTTTGCATAGTTCTATCTAAGCCGACGGTTCGAAGAAGAACCTGTGCTGGGGCATGTGATTTTGGCTATTACATTTTGCCTTGATGCGAAGATCCGGCTGGCCCGGCGGGACCTGCAAGGATGCGCCGGGTTTTGGCATCAAAGCGGAACAGGCCGGCAAATAGCAGCACCGCCAATACTCCGGCGAAGGAGCGCATCATCCACGCCGAGTGCCATTGCTCGATGGAGAGCTGGTCGACAAATACCGCCACCAGAATGAGGCTGGAGACGTAGATCATCAATTTTTCCGAAGACCAGGACACCCGATGTGAAATCACGAACAGTGCCATCAGCCACAAGATGTACCACGGCTGAATTATCGGCGCGAGAAGAACCACAGCCGACAGCGACCAGGCGGCCAATCGCACCGGATTCGAGATGTCTTTGGACAATGCCAGCCGCGCAACAATGATCAGCGCCAGTGCCTGGAACGCGGCCACCACCAAGCCATTGACGAATCCGATGTCTCCCCCGAGGATTCCCGCCAGGTTGCTCACGCTCCACCCGATCAACCCCACCGGAGCATATGGAAACGCAGCGCTTCCAGCACTGAACATCGCAGGCAGCCACCCAAACCACAGGTTGGTCAGTGCTCCAACGATGCTGAGCCAAATGAGAGTCAGTACAAGGACTTTGGCCCACATGGACCAGCGGGCGCGCTTGGATGGGTTCTTCCCGAGAATAATCAAGCCAAGGAATGGCAGAACAAGCAATACGATCGGCTTGACTGAAATGGCGATCGATAAAGCCAATGTAGAGGCCACGGGTCGGCGATCGTAGGCGTAGGCCATGGCGCAGAATACTCCGGCAATCATCAGCGCGTCATTGTGAACGCCACCGATCATGGTCAGCAGGAACAGGGGGTTGCCCACGATGGCCCAGTTGGCCCAGATCGGGTTCTGGCCCATTTTATTGGCCAGTTTTGCCGTGAAGTGAAAGCAGCCAATCACGCCGAGCATTGCGACAATGCGCAAAAGCCCCACGCCGATTTCTGGAACTCCATTGGAGGCGAAAAAGATGATGCGGGCCAGCACCAGAAAGAACGGGCCATATGGCGAAGGCGATTGTGCCCAGAGGCCGTCGGAGCCTCCATCAAACCAGCCGGGCAGGGCCGAGATGCCTTCGGCATACGGTGATTTGTCTGCGTGCAGCATCCGCCCTTGGGCAAGATAGGAATACACATCGCGGCTGAGAATCGGGAAGCTGAACATCAACGGCGCCGCCCACATCCCCAGCAGCCGCCCCAGTTCCTTGTGGGTGACCCCCGTGGCACTTTGCACACGTGGCCTGGTGACAATCCACGTTCGGGTCAACCACACCATGCCCAAGGCCATCAAGATAATACACGTGATGACGCCGCTGGCATCGGTCCGGAACTCGATGAAGAATCCACTGCGGGCCAATGGTGAAAGCTGGTTGCGCGGGAACCAGCCAATCCCCCAGGAAGCCACGGTGATCATCGCTGAGGCGGCAAAACCCTGCCATCCCAGTGAGCGCAGACTCTCCCCCAAGAGCATCCGGTTAATTGCCAACACCGCCACTAGGCCTTCTTCGACTTCTTCAGCCAGTTGGTGGAGCTCAGAAGGTCAGAGCAGATGGTCTTTGTTTTTGGATCGAAGAAGACCAGGTATACGGCGCAGGCAATTGAAATGCCCCACGAAATCATCTGGACACGTGGCACCAGGGAATCCTGGAGGAACTGCCAAACGAAGATCTGGTCGGCTGCCTGATAGGCCAGGAAGAAGATCGTGGTCAGGTGGAGCCATAGCATTTGCCAGTCATCGCGCAGGCCCGTGGCGGCAAAGAACGGCAGGAGCCACAGCAGGTACCAGGGCTGGATTACCGGCGAGAGGACAACGATCGCGGAGAACGCGATGGCCATGCGCTGCACCAGGTGGGAATATTTGCCGCGGAACATCAGCACGATCGCCATCAGGACGCCGATAAGCCGTCCCGCGGTCTTGATGACCGATAGCACGCCATCCGATTCCCACCCGAAGGATTGGAAAATGCTTGAAATGGCGACGGTCATCAGGCCCAGCGGGGCAAAGATCGAGAAGCCGGCCCCGGTGTAGTTGAGCATGACGTCCAGCCAGCCGAACCAGTATCCGTTGAGCCACCCGACAGCGGTCATGAGGGCCAGGAAGATCATGCCGGAGTAGAACCAATACAGGATGCGGCGGGGCCACGTGGCGTTCGGACCAGCCCAGAGCAGGCCGATGAAAGGCAGCAGGACCAGGGTGATGGGCTTGACGCCGATGGAAGCAGCCAGGACAACAATCGCCCAGAACCCGTGCCGCTTGCACGCAAGATAAACCGCCCACACGGACAGGCCGGTCATCAGCGCGTCGTTGTGGGCGCTGGCAACAAAATTCACCAGGAACAGCGGATTCGCAACGGTCATCCAAGCAGCTTTTGCTCCCGGAACAGAATGCAGTTCGGCGAGCTTCGGCACAAAGTGCAGGCAGAGCAATACCCCGATGAACGCGATCGCCCTGAATGCGAGAACCGCAGCATCGGTCGAACCGCCAACAACGTTGACCACTAGGTATTCGATGGACAAGTACAAGGGCCCGTAGGGGGTTCCATCCTGGGCCCACATGGTGTCGGTGCCCAGCTGGAACCAGTTGTTCAGGCTGGAAATCCCATCGACATACGGATCCTGCCCTGCGTCAACCAATCGCCCCTGTCCGATATAGGCGAAGACGTCGCGGCTCATAATCGGCAGCGCGACAAACATCGGTATGCTCCACAGCCAGACCGCCCGGCGAACGATCTTCAGGGATCCTTCACCCCAGTCACCCAGTTTTTGGCCTAGCCGCCACCAAGAGCGGAAAAGCAGCCAGCATCCAATGGCCAGCAGGATGACGCAAGTGATGACACCGGCGGCTTCGGTGCGCAGCATGATGAAAAATGGATCGCGGTTAAGCGGTGATACGCTGGCGAGCCACCCGGTTCCGAATGAGCCAAAAAGTAGCAGCGATGCACCAATGACGCCGCTGAGCAGCGTCCTGTTAATGCCAGCCTCGGGCTGGGAGCGCACTGCTTCTACGTTGCTGGATGACACACTGACACCTCGTGCTGTAGCGGACAAAAATCTGGTAAAACTTGGCCAACCACGCATCGGGATTCGCCATGCGAACAGGTGATTCAACGGCCGGGAATCTCAGACGATTTTAGCATCGCACCGCCTCTCAAAGCAGGTAGGACACTATTTCCAAGCGCGCAATCACGCCGTGCGCTGCCCCACAGCCTGCCAGCGCGTGTAGATTGGTCATGTGGCTAGTAATTCAGAAAAAATTGTATGGATCGACTGCGAGATGACCGGCCTGGATCTGGTTAACGACGCATTGATCGAGGTAGCAGTACTGATCACCGACTCAGAGCTGGTGGTCGTTGATGAAGGAATCCAGGTAGTCATCAAGCCTGAGCCCGCGGCATTGGCCCAGATGGACGACTTTGTACGCAACATGCATACAGTCAGCGGCTTGCTCCCCGAGCTTGAGCAGGGCATCACCATGGACGAAGCCCAGCGCATCGTCCTCGACTACATCAAGCAGCATGTGCCCGAGGCCAAGAAGGCCTTGCTCGGCGGCAACTCGGTGGGTACCGATAAGAACTTCCTGGCACGGGACATGCCAGAAGTCATCGAGCACCTGCACTACCGAATCATCGACGTCTCCACGCTGAAAGAGCTCAGCCGACGCTGGTACCCGACTACCCACCTCGAAGCCCCGGTGAAAACCGGCAACCACAGGGCGCTGGGTGACATCCAGGACTCCATTGACGAACTTCGCTACTACCGCGAGTCCATCATGGTTCCAGCCCCTGGCCCCACCGTGGAAGAAGCCCGGTTGATCGCTTCCAAGATTGCTCCGAACAGCTAGCAGCAGCCGCGATTGGGCTCCTGGGGTGCAGGTGACGCACTGCACAGCACCTTCAGGAGCTTCCAATTGGCATACAGCCGAGAATTATGTGTATAGTATTTCTCGTTGCCAGATACTGATCCAGCGTTCAAAAGCGTTCTGACTAGTATCGAAGCAAACATGGTGGGTATAGCTCAGTCGGTAGAGCGTCTGGTTGTGGTCCAGAAGGTCGCGGGTTCAAACCCCGTTACTCACCCCAGGTCAGAAGGCTTGATTCGAAACTCCGGTTTCGAGTCAGGCCTTCTTTGCTTTCCCCGGAGCCTTCGCCAGCAGATTCCGCCCAAGAATAAACCCAGACGATTCAAGAGCAGTTACGGCCTCGGAGGCGCCATCCGAGAAGCGGATCAACAAATTCCAGACGATGCAGCCGGGTCCAAACGCTTTCATTCAAAAAACTTTGCATCGATGTCGGATAACCAAAAATTCGATGCGCCCGGCGGAAATCCCCATTGGGCAATTCAATAATTGAGCTGCTGGTCACATGCAGCCCGATCCCCCCATTCCTGATTGGTATTCAACCCGCAATTACGTGTATAGTATTTCTCGTTGCCAGATACACGACTTTTAGCCCTAAAGCTTCTGACTAGTATCGAAGTAAACATGGTGGGTATAGCTCAGTCGGTAGAGCGTCTGGTTGTGGTCCAGAAGGTCGCGGGTTCAAACCCCGTTACTCACCCCAGATCAAAAGGCTCGATTCAGAACTCCGGTTTTGGATCGAGTCTTTTGCTTTCCCGGCCTATCGCACCGCACCCAAGAATCGCAGGTCAAACCTACCCTGCCGTCGTGCCCGTGCCAGAAGCTCGGCCCCGCGTCCCCTTCCGAAGCATCAGCAAAACGTAAAGCACCCGGATAGTTGCAAGGGCAACGACAATTCCGATTGCACCCCAGAGCATCGACGGATCAGCGGCATAAAGAGTCGGAATCACCCGACCGGGCGCGAAAACAGCAATAGCCCCGGCGGCCATGGCGCCGATCCACGAAACAATCGTGTTTCCGATATGCCCAGGAATATTGCCCCGACGAATATTTACCATTCCGAAAGTTGTTGTTCCAAAAGTAAAAATTGCCAGCGCCTGGAAAATCGTGAATCCCCCGCTAATGGTATAGATGAACATCCCGCTCACGCAGACAAAATACATGGATATAACCCATGTGCGTCCGACCACCCGGTCGCGGAAGTCCTTGCGCCTACGACGAATTCTGACCGGCGCCAGCAGAATAACGAGACTGGCTGAAATCGCATGAACAGCAATAATGATGTTCTCCATGGCCATAATGTAATTCCGATCGGTTCGACGCGCACCCTTGCCAGCGCAATCCGATGGCTCGGTGAATGCACAGCTCCCGTCGCTTCGCCACCAATAGGTACAACTGGCGCACTATCATGGCAACCCTCGGCGAGCGCCATGCCGTCCTAACAGCGCCTGTTGGGCGCACCGCGTCATTGGCACAAATGAAGTCGCGAAGAACTTTGTGATTATCTACCCGACTCGCTCTGGTTGCCCCGAGGTCTACAGCCAGTACCAGTGTCCAGATGCCCACTGCCATTACTCGTAAACTCTTGGCCGCGCTGGACATCAAAGAAATTGTCCAGCCCCTTAGCTCCCCCCGACGTTCGGCCTTTAGGCCACGCCGTGATTCAAGCCCGCCACCTGGCCAGGTTGCCATCACCCGCTGTTCGGCAAGCGCGGGCTTGAATCGATTTCATAGCTGGTCCATTGGACCTTTCCCGCAGGTTAAGTCATATTTCAGAAACCTGCAGACGGCATTCGAAACTGTATTCGAATGCGTTGTGCTTTTGGGTCTAACCCCGTATTTTTCGAGACATCTGGCGTTATTTGGCGACTTGAGCACGTGGGTTAGCGATTCTATTAGCCATGAATTCGTGCAAACAACCATAATGGAACTTGTACTTTGGCAAGTCTCTGAGTTGATTGCCTGCGTCCTATCCACTGAAAGGTACTCCCCCTGTGAAACGCGCGCTTTTTGAAGAGGACCACGAACAGTTCCGTGAGTTGGCTACGGAGTTCAACACCCGTGAAGTCTCTGGCAAATACGCCCAGTGGGAGAAGGACCACCAGATTCCTCGCGAGGTATGGCAATCAGCAGGCGAGAATGGCTTGCTGGGCTTGGCGGTTCCCGAGGAATTCGGCGGCATGGGCATTGATGACTACCGCTTCCGCGTGGTCATGGACGAGGAGTTTGTGCGTGCTGGCCACCTGGCTGTCGCGTTGGCCTTCCACTTGCACGACGATCTCGTGCTTCCATACCTGCTGGCCTACGGCTCTGCGGAGCTCAAGGCCAAGTGGCTGCCTCGCATGGTTGATGGCTCCACGATCACTTCCTGCGCCTTCACGGAGCCGGGGGCTGGGTCGGATCTGCGCGCGGTGCGCACCAAGGCGGTGCGTGATGGCGAGGATTGGCTGCTGAGCGGCCAGAAGACTTTCATCGGCAACGGAGCCTTCGGCGATGCCGCTCTGGTCCTTGCCCGCACCGACGGCCAGAGCAGTCGCGCGTCCGAGGATTCCTTCTCCCTGTTCATGGTGGAGCGCGCTGAGGGCTACACCAACGGCAATCCGTTCGACAAGATGGGTCTGCGCGCTTCGGATACTGCCGAATTGTTCTTTGACGAGGTCCGGGTATCTGATGCGGACCGCATTGGCGAAATCGGCCAGGGGCTTCGCTACGTCAAGGAGCAGTTGCCACAGGCTCGCCTGGCAATCGCCGTGGCAGCAGCAGCCATCTGCACTGCGTCTTTCGAGCAGGCCCTGGAGCATGCGAAGAACCGATCGACCTTCGGGCAGGCGCTGACCCAGTACCAGAACATCAGGTTCGAATTGGCTAATCTGAAAACTGAGTCCCATGTCACTCAGGCTTTTGTTGATCAAGCAGTACTGGCGTTCAACGACGGCGAATTGGACGCGCACGAAGCGGCTGAAGTGAAGCTTTGGGCTAGTGAGAGCGCAAAAAAGCTATCCGATAAGGCCCTGCAGATCCATGGTGGCTACGGCTACATCATGGAATACCCCATTGCCCAGTCATTCACCGCGGCCCGCCTGTTGACCATTTTTGGTGGCACAAGCGAGATCATGCGTGAAACTATTGGACGAGCACTTTAAGCACTTTTGAAAGGACCTGATCACGTGCCTATCCGGCAGATCACAGTTTACGGAGAACCTGTTCTACATCGTCGCGCGGTGGAAGTCACCGAGTTCGACGACGAACTTCGCCAGCTCGTTGCAGATATGCATGTGACCATGGACGAAGCACACGGCGTGGGACTGGCCGCTCCGCAGATTGGCATCGGTCTACGCCTTTTCACCTACGTCTATGCCGACCAGGACTCTGCTCCTGAGCGCGGTGTGATCATCAACCCCAAGCTGACCCTCTCCAAGGTTTCACAGGCGCCAGCTGATTTTGATGACGAGTCCGAAGGCTGCCTGTCCGTACCCGGGCTGAACTACCCGCTCAAGCGTGCCGAATACGCCAAGGTGGAGGGCTTTGATGAATTTGGCCAGCCGATCGCTTTTGAAGCCCACGACTGGTTCGCCCGCATCATGCAGCACGAATACGACCACCTTGATGGCTTTCTGTATGTAGACAAGCTGCAGCCGCGCTGGGATAAGCGATGGAAGAAAGCCAAGAAGGCGCTGGGCTGGGGCGTACCAGGGAACACCTGGCTGCCCGGGACCGATGAGGATCCTTTCGGCCATTAGCCTTCCGGCTGCCTATGCAGTATTCCTGAAGTCGATATACCGCTGATGTAGCGCCGCACCGAGAGCATCGGTCGGCGCTACATTTGCATTCCATAGGCCACGGGCCCTGCCTTGTTCAAGCCAGAAGGCGTTGAACATTCCATTCTTCCCTGGCGTGATCTGCTTCTGCATCGATTCATCGGCCATCAGGCTGCGATCGGCCCAGGAGAGATAGTACTCGTCAAAGGGTCCGAGCAAACGAGTGGGAAGGTGCGGGGCGCCTGATGATTCGCAGGCTTGATGCGCTGCTGAGCCCTGGACCACAAAAAAGTCCTCGCCGCGCTCGTTCTTTCCCACGCTGACCAGTTCCCGACCCAGTTCTGCGGCCGCCGTGCGGATGGTTGTCAGCGTTTGCCCGGCATACCAGGCGGCATCACGCAAGGTGGCAGGAGCATGGGAGCCCAGGTAGCGCAACAGCAATTCCTGTATCGGGCTATCGGGAACATGATGCTTGCTGATCCATTGCCCTGCGAGCACGAAGTCCTGGGCTGCCAACTTGGCGCCTTCCGGAATCGGGCCGAGGCAAATCAAGCCGTGCAGCACCAATGCGAGCAGCAAGTGCGTGCCACGCTGATTGCGCGTGCCGATTCCTTGTTGCTCCAGCTGCTCAAAAATCGCGGTCCTGCTGGCCTGCCCCGCTTCCGCCAGATAGGAGTGGATGATCCGGGCTGCTTGTTCAATGGCCGCAGGGTCAATCTGCAATTCTCGATGCCTGGCAGCAGCTGAACGCAAGGTGCGTTCCTTGGCCAGTTGCACCAGCCATTGTGCGTCTTGGGGCAGGCAGCAATGCAGGGTTCCGCGCATGGTCCATGAGCGCACGAGCAGGCCGTCATTAAAGAGCTGGTCGACCTGTGCCCTGCTTGGCATCGGATCAACGCGCTGGGCCAGCGCATAGCGACCAGCAATAAAGTCTTGCGACTGGGCAGCCATCAGGTGCCCGGCGGCTTCTAGCGTGGATCTGGCAGGCGCGGATAGCAATTGGCTGGCCATCCGGGCCGATAAGAGCCTTTCGCGTTCCATCTGCCTGCCTTCCGCCATGGTCCCTGGTACAGAGCGTAACAGCCAGGGGCGCTTGGCAGTGCCGGCGGGATCTTGCCGCGAGGATGCCACGGCTGGTTAAAAGACTTCGGGACCATGCACCTGCGCACTGTGCGCGGGCATGGTCCCGAGGTTATGGCGATACGGCCTTAGACGGTGACTGCTTCAGCCTTCAGGGCTGGAACTGCTACCGGATGGGTGCCGGCGATCGTTTCGATCACGCGCACCACCTGGCAGGAGTAGCCGAACTCGTTGTCGTACCAAACGTACACAACAGCGTTCTTGCCCGAGACGATGGTAGCCAGGCCGTCGACGATGCCGGCACGGCGCGAGCCGACGAAATCGGTGGAAACAACCTCAGGCGAGTCGATGTAGTCGATCTGCTTGTGCAGGTTCGAAGTCAGCGAAGTTTCGCGAAGGTAGGCGTTCAGCTCTTCCTTGGTGGTTTCGCTCTCCAGGTTCAGGTTCAAGATGGCCATGGAGACATCCGGGGTTGGTACGCGGATGGCGTTGCCGGTCAACTTGCCTTCGAACTCTGGCAGGGCCTTGGCCACAGCTTTGGCAGCACCGGTTTCGGTGATCACCATGTTCAGCGCAGCGGCGCGGCCGCGGCGTTCGCCCTTGTGGAAGTTGTCGATCAGGTTCTGGTCGTTGGTGAACGAGTGAACGGTCTCGACATGTCCGTGGCTCACGCCGAACTTGTCGTTCAGCGCCTTGAGCACTGGGGTGATCGCGTTGGTGGTGCACGAGGCAGCGGTAACGATCTTGTCCTCGGCGGTGATCCAGGAATCATTGATGCCGTGAACGATGTTCTTCAAGTCGCCCTTGCCCGGTGCGGTCAGCAGAACGCGGGCAACGCCCTTGGCCTGCAGGTGCTGGGACAGGCCGGCTTCATCGCGCCAGCGGCCGGTGTTGTCGACGACGATGGCGTTGTCGATGCCGTGCGCGGTGTAGTCGACGGTGGTCGGGTCATTCGAGTAGATGACCTTGATCAGGGTGCCGTTGGCGAGGATGGTGTTGTTCTCCTCGTCGACGGTGATCGATCCTTCGAAGCGGCCGTGGACCGAGTCGCGGCGCAGCAGCGAAGCGCGCTTGACGATGTCATCGTCCGAGCCCTTGCGGACCACGATGGCGCGAAGGCGCAGGCCGTAGCCCCCGCGTTCGATGAGGATGCGGGCGAGCAGGCGGCCAATGCGGCCGAAGCCGTAGAGGACGACGTCCTTTGGTTCTGCATCAGTGGCACCCGACTGGCCAACTTTGTCGCCAAGTTCGTTGCTCAGGAATGCGTTCAGGTCAACAGAGCCGGATTCCTTGAACTTCTTGTTCAAACGGCCAAGGTCAACGGATACCGATCCAACATTCAGCGTCTCGATCTCGTCGAGGATTGCTTTGGTTGCCTTCAGGCTTAGCTCTTCGCCATCAATGCGGCGTACTACGCGGTGCGCCTTGATGATGTCGATGGCGGACTGGTTGATCAGCTTGCGGCCATATACGGAGGGCACCACATTGTTCTTGCGGTACAGGCGTCCGATCAGTGGAATCATGGCCTCGGCGAGCTCTTCGCGCCCGCTCCATTCTTGCTGGGCAACGACAGACTGCTGGGTCACAGAAAATCCTTCCAATTCAGCCGACTCGCAGATCCATAAAGTCGGTTGGCACCGTGGGAAGCACCATTGCTTTTGCGGTGGTACGAGGTCTACAGGATCATCCTCGCAAGTACTAAGTACGCCTTCCATTCTAAACGGCGCAGAAAAATTCAGAGCACGGGGCACTGTGAAACTTCTCACCCGAATGTCTGGAGGGGATGAATGGGATGGCCGATACGCCGGGTTTTGTCGCGCCGAAGCGGGACGGTCATCTATCTACGACTGCCGTTGCCGGCAGCCTCTAGCGGTCCACCCGACTGCATGGGGCGAACAGCCCTCATAACGCAGTCTGTCTGACCTTGCTCCGAGTGGGGTTTACCGAGCCATTCCGGTCACCCGGAACGCTGGTGGTCTCTTACACCACCGTTTCACCCTTACCAGGAAGCCTGGCGGTCTATTTTCTGTGGCACTAGCCTGCGGGTTACCCCGAGTGGGCGTTACCCACCACCCTGTTCTGTGGAGCCCGGACGTTCCTCGGGGCAATAACTTGCCACGCGACCGTCTGGCCATCCCATTCGTTAACCATTCTAGCCCCGGCAGTTCGCCCCAGCTAACAGCAGCTGCGAGCCTTTCGACACAGGCGAAGTCAAATGCCGCCTGGCCAAAGGGTCAGGTCGTGCCGTTATTCATCAACAGGGATTCCTCGCTGTCCTCGGATAAGCTGGAAGGCGTGCTTATTTTGTTGCCACCTTCAGAAGGTAAAACCGCTCATGCTGAAGGTTCCCCGTTCGACCTGGCTGACCTCTCGTTTCCTGAACTGAGCGATGATCGCCATCAAGTGCTCGGAGCCTTGGCAGAGGTTTCTGCCCGGGCGGATGCCATGGACGTCTTGGGTGTTGGTGCTTCTTTGGCAAACGAAGTCGCTCGCAATATCAATTTGCACATAGAACCTGCCGCCAAAGCCCACGACATTTATTCTGGCGTGCTCTTTGAAGCGCTGGGCTATTCGACGCTCAGCCCTGAAGCGCAACGGCGCGCTGATCAGAGCATCGTCGTAATTTCCGCACTATGGGGTGCGGTGCGCTTTGCCGACCGCATTCCCCCATACCGGCTGTCCATGTCCGTGAAATTGGAGCCCCTGGGCAAGCTCGCCAGCTGGTGGAAAAAGCGGCTCGCCGCGATTCTCGATGAAGCCGCTGCAGACCAGTTGGTCGTTGACGCCCGCTCCAGCACTTATGCCGCCGCCTACAAGCCAAGTAACGGCAACAGCGTTGCCATCAATGTTTTCCAGTTGCGCAACGGCGTGCCGAAAGTCGTTTCCCATTTTGCCAAGCACACCCGCGGCGAAGTTGCCCGGTTCCTGGTTCAGCAAGAGACCGAGCCAGCGACTGCCAATGAGCTGGTCCAGCTGATTAGAACCAGGTGGGAGGCGTCCCTCGTTGAGGACAAGAAGGGACGAGCACTGAACATCTTGCTGCCCGAGGACCATCAGTTCACCACCGCCAAATAGCTCAGCGGACTCCGGCCGTTTCCTGAAGATTCCGCTGGGACGGCTACGCCCATCGTCGGCAAGGCGCAAAACCGCCGGGCCTTTTAGTTTTCACCTGAGGCCGGTGCTGCGACCAGCTCCACTTCGAAGCCGGCTTGATCCTCTAAATAGGCCGCGTAGTGATCGGGGCCTCCGGCATGCGGATGCTTATCCGCAAACATCATGGTGAATCCATGGTTCAGTGCATCAGCTGCAACGGTTTCAACTAGCTGTGCGCTCGGCAGGCTAAAAGCCAAGTGGTTCAACCCCGGCAAACGCCGATCATGAATTACATGCCGGACATCCGGCCCTGATTCCAAAATGATGTAATGGCTGCCGTGCTGATAGCTTATGCCGTTGTCCCATTGCGATTGGATGCGATAGCCAAGTCGCGTCAGCAGCCAGCCCAGCGATGCCGTACTGGTTGCTAAATCGTCGACCCAGATTTCCAAATGATGCAGCATGCCCCTGCCCAACCAAGTAGTCCGTCTAGTGGCTAATGATGCCACGCCATTAGGCCTGCGACCGGTACAACCAATCGATCGCCATCGCCGGGCAGTCAACCAGGGGGTTGATCCGCCGATGCCTTGGCGCCTAGCACTCAATACCGGTCAGTTAATCCAGGCTAACCGTTCTCATGCTTTGCACGATGCGAGTATTCGAAGTCTTCTGCCTGTGATTCACTGTCAAAAATTGGACTCACCGCTCCGCATTCCGGACAGAAGCCCTGACTCCCTCCCGGAAGTGAATCCAGGAGGGTATCCAGAAGCTTTGCTCGCGGCGATCTCAAGCCGTTTCTCATGAGGAGCAGCCAGACAATCAAGTTGACCGCTTTTATGCCCAACTATGGAGTCAGGACAAAGTCCCATGGATCGCTATTGACCTGTGAAATTTCAATCTCCACGGCATGCCCCAAATCATTGAGCACGTTCCCCAGGGCGCGGGCTCCCGCCGAGAGCCACACCCACTCGGAGGCAAAGTGCGATACATCGATGAGGTACGGGAACCCGCCATTGGCTGCTTCGCGTGCTTCGCTCGCCGGGTGGTGGCGCAAATCTGCCGTGACGTATACATCGGCTTGGTGTGAACGCACTGCGTCAAAGAGCGAATCGCCGGCGCCGCCGCATAGCGCGACTTTTCGAATAATCCCGGTACGGTCTCCGGCAACACGCACACCACCGGCCACAGCCGGCAGCACCGTGTAAACACGTTCCGCGAAATCCTCGAGCTTCATCGGCTTCTCCAAGAAGCCCACACGGCCCAAGCCTTCTTCAGGCAGGCCGTCCTTCGAATCGACCAGCGGCACGCAATCCTTAAGCCCAAAGGCATCGGCCAGCGCGTCGTTTACTCCCCCGATGGCGCTATCGGCATTTGTGTGCGCTGTCAGCAATGCGGTCCCAGTTTCGATGAGCCGATGTATAGCTTCGCCCTTGAAGCTCGTGCCAGCCACCTGGGTCACACCACGCAGGAGCAGCGGGTGGTGAGTAATCAGCAGATCGGCCCCACGCTCGATCGCATCTTCAATCACTTCCAGCGTTGGGTCCACTGCCATGACGACCTTC
The DNA here is from genome assembly GCF_059759215.1 of Glutamicibacter sp. GQ173. Taxonomy (NCBI): domain Bacteria; kingdom Bacillati; phylum Actinomycetota; class Actinomycetes; order Micrococcales; family Micrococcaceae; genus Glutamicibacter; species Glutamicibacter sp. GQ173. The sequence goes on along the minus strand of NZ_JCAXDT010000002.1, from coordinate 102,231 downwards.
GAGACCGGCTGGCCGGTACGACCGGTTACCAGTCCTACGGCGTCCCAGTCCTCGGCCAGGGAATGTGGCCAAAGCTCTTCCACTGCCTCAAGGACATTACCCAAAGTAGTTGGCGCCGAGGATGTGGATTCCTCGGACTGCATCACTTCTTCATCGGTAACGGGCTTAAGCGCAGCAGCGTCCGGGTTTTGATTCTTCTTCCCCGGTTCTTGCGAGTTATTTGCCTTGCTCTGCATATCAACAACCCTACGCGTTGCCAGCAGGGTTGGAACAGAATGCAACGCCGCATCGTTATGAACTATGTGAGTATTCTCAGCCTTCAATCACCCCATCATTTCAGTCCATCACTGCAGCTCGAAGACACCAAGCTGACGACCTTCGTCCTGGCCGGCGGTTGCTTCTGGTGCCTGGATGCGGTTTACCAGCGCACGCGTGGCGTCCATGCAGTCATCTCCGGATACATCGGCGGGCACACCAGCAATCCGGACTATCGACAGGTCTGCTCCGGAACCACCGGCCACGCCGAGGGCGTTGCCGTCATCTTTGATCCACAGATCGTGCCCGCTGAAGTCATCTTGGACATGTTCTTCACCGTTCACGACCCAACTACGCTCAATCGCCAGGGCTACGACGTGGGCACCCAATATCGTTCGGCGATGTTCCCGCTCGATGATCAGCAGCGCGAGCAATTCATTGCGGCGAAGGACAAGTTTGCGTCCTTTTACACTAATCCGATCGTCACTACCATAGAAGAGTCCAAAGATTTCTACCCGGCAGAGCAAATACACCAGGATTATTACTCTGCGAACCAAGATGTCGGATATTGCCGCGTGATTATTGACCCGAAACTCGCAAAGGTCAGGAAATATTACGCTCAATGGCTAAATGAAGCCTAGCTTGACGAATCGACTACTAGGGTTGGATATGAACCTCCAAGGTGTCCGCGCTATTGAGCCGGCATCTGCAAGTAACTCGCCGCCAGCAATCGCGGCCGCAATGAGTCACGTAAGGACTGCATAGAAGATGGGCAAAATCTACAACAACGTCACCGAAGTTATCGGCCGCACCCCGCTGGTGAAGCTGAACCGACTTGATGAGGGCCTGGCCGGCAACATCGCCGTGAAGCTGGAATTCTACAACCCAGCCAACTCCGTCAAGGACCGCATCGGTGTAGCCATCGTTGACGCCGCCGAGAAGTCCGGGGCACTGAAGCCAGGCGGCACCATCGTTGAAGGCACTTCCGGCAACACCGGTATCGCCCTTGCCATGGTCGGCGCCGCCCGTGGCTACAAGGTCATCCTGACCATGCCAGAGACCATGTCCACCGAGCGCCGGGTCATGCTGCGTGCCTTCGGCGCAGAGATCGTGCTCACTCCGGGTGCCGACGGCATGCGCGGAGCAGTGGAGAAGGCCAAGGAAATCGTTGCGACTTCTGACAACGCCGTTTGGGCACAGCAGTTCGCCAACACCGCCAACCCGCAGATCCACTCGGACACCACCGGCCCAGAAATCTGGGACGATACCGAAGGCAAGATCGACGTCCTGGTCGCAGGCATCGGTACCGGTGGCACCATCACCGGCGCCGGACGCTTCCTGAAGGAAAAGAATCCGGACCTGAAGATTGTTGCTGTGGAGCCCAAGGATTCTCCAATCCTCAACGGCGGCAAGCCAGGCCCGCACAAGATCCAGGGCCTGGGCGCGAACTTCATCCCAGAGGTTCTGGACACCGAATTGTACGACGAAGTTCTTGATGCCAGCATCGAGGACTCGGTTTCCACCGCCCGCGCGCTGGGCGTCAAGGAAGGCATCCTCGGCGGCATCTCCGCTGGTGCGGCGGTATGGGGCGCACTGCAGATTGCTGCTCGTGAAGAATACGCAGGCAAGCAGATTGTTGCCATCATTCCAGACTTCGGTGAGCGCTACATTTCCACCCTGCTGTTTGATGACATCCGCGGCTAAATAAGTTTCGGCAAACTAGAATAAATCGGCGCGAGCCACCGTTGGGTCTAATGAGAGACCTAAATCGGTGCGGCTCGTGCCGATTTGCTGTGTGACGTCTTCGGATTCCAGCGCAGCGAACCGCAACCCCTAAGGTAGTTTCCATGAGTTTTTTCTCCCGGCTGCGTGAAGACCTGGCCACAGCTCGACAGCATGATCCTGCGGCGCGCAGTGATACCGAAAACTTTTTCGTGTATTCAGGGTTGCACGCCATCTGGATGCATCGGCTGGCCCACAAGATGTGGCAAAACCCGTCCCTGAGGTGGCCGGCACGCTTGCTGTCCCAGGCGACCCGTGCGCTCACCGGAATCGAGATCCACCCAGGCGCCACCATTGGCCGCCGCTTCTTCATCGACCACGGCATGGGCATCGTCATCGGCGAGACCGCTGAAATTGGCGAGGATGTCATGATTTACCACGGCGTCACCCTCGGCGGCCGATCTCTGGCCAAGGTCAAGCGCCACCCGACCATTGGCGACCGCGTTGTCATCGGCGCTGGCGCCAAAGTGCTCGGCCCAATCGTGATCGGTGCCGATTCGGCAATCGGCGCCAATGCCGTAGTCGTCAAGGATGCGCCAGAGGGCTCGATCGTCACCGGAATCCCTGCGCAGAATCGCCCGCGCAAGCCCGAGGAGCGCAAGCCCGCGGTTGACCCGGCAGAGTACATCGATCCAGCAATGTGGATCTAGCCCCACAGCAGGCAAACAAGTAATGGCCGATGTTCGCACCTAATGGTGCGAACATCGGCCATTGCGTTGCCAGCGCTACTCGCCTAGCTGGTGAGCTTTGTTCTGGCTGCCATCAGCCAGTTCAACGATTTCATCTTCGTCGCTTTGCGGCTGTGCCCCGAGCTTGCCCTTGGTCAGTTTCTGCATGATCATCGCTACGGCGCCATCACCGGTCACGTTGGTTGCGGTGCCGAAGCTATCCAAAGCAATGTAGGCGGCGAACATCAGGCCGACTTCCACTTCGCCGAAGCCGAGCATCTGCCCCAGCAGGCCCGCGGCGGCGGCAATCGCGCCGCCAGGAACGCCAGGGGCGGCAATCATCATGACGCCGAGCATCAAGATGAACGGGAAGTAGGCTCCGAAGTTGACGTCTCCACCGGTAAGCAGGAGAACCGCGATGGAGAAGCAGGTAATCTTCACCATCGAACCCGAAAGGTGGATGGTGGCGCACAGCGGAATGACGAACCCGGCTACTGCGTCGGATACACCGTTCTTTTTCGCCGAGGCCAGTGTGACCGGAATGGTCGCTGCCGACGACGAGGTGCCCAGAGCGGTGAAGTAGGCATCGCGCATGCCCCACAAAGCTGCCAATGGGTTGCGCTTGTTCATTGCACCAGCAATCGAGTACTGGACCAGCAGCACTACGAGGGTCAGGGCCAGGGAGACCACTGCGACGAGCAGGAACTTCGAGACGACGGTGATCGCGCTGCCGCTGGCTGAAAGGTCCAGGAAGATGCCGAAAATGAACAATGGCAGAGCTGGAACAACGATGCGGCGAATCACCATTTCGATGATGGTGCGGAATTCAACCACGCCACGGAAGAGCACCTTCGAGCGGAAGGCGGTCATGCCCAGGCCAAGGATGAAAGCCAAGACCAGGGCGGTCATTACATCCAAAGCTGGTGGCAAGACGATTTCGGTCGCCGAGTCCCCCGCGCTCTTGGCAACGGAGACGAATGGCTCGAAACCTGAGCCCGATCCCTCACCGATGGCTTCGAGCCCGCCGCCGGACAGCGACTGGGTAAATACCCAACGGCTCACGAAATAGGCAAGGAGTCCGGCGCACAGAGTGGATCCGTAGGCGATCGCCGCAGTGATGCCAAGCCACTTCCCTGCCCCTTTACCGAGTTCAGCGATGGCCGGGGCAACGAGGCCAAAAATGATCAGCGGAACCACGAAGCCCAGGAAACCCGAGAAAATCGAATTGTAGGTCAGGAACAAGCTTCCCAACCATACCGGCATTACCGGGCCCAGCAGGATGCCTAGGACGATGGCGACTAGCACCCAGCCAAGCAAGGGAATAGATTTCAGCAGCTTCATGAAGGTCCTTTTGATGGTTCGGGATCATGCGTCAGGTCGAGATGCCACTAATGTGTCGTAGCACACGCCTCGATAATGATAATGCGGCGAAGAGCAACCCGGAAATCTTGTGAATCACTAGGGAATTCCAAGGGTACCGCCTATTTTCGAAGATTCGCCACAAGATCTTTGCAATTCATTCGCAATGTTCGAACTTCATCGTCATCGCGTGTGCGCCGCAGAACAAATGAAGCAAAGGATCCACCCGGTTGCCGGCGCAGAATTAAGGAAAAATCCAAAATCTGCACAAGACTTCGATCCTCGCACCCTGACGGCGAGCGCAAACGCCGGGAGGCCAAGGGTCTTCACGAGCGGCAACGGTCATCAGGGTGTCGGTGAAGCCGGGTATCCGCCGGGCTTACCAGTTAGTAAAGTTGGCGTTATGAACCTGCATCCTGCCGACGCCCATGACATGATCCGAGTCCGTCAAGCCAGGGAAAATAACCTCAAAGGCATCGACGTTGATATTCCCAAGCGCCGGATTACCGCATTTACCGGTGTTTCAGGATCCGGAAAGTCCTCGCTGGTCTTCGGGACGATTGCCGCCGAGTCGCAGCGGCTGATCAACGAAACGTACACTTCCTTCATCCAGAACTTCATGCCGTCCATGCCGCGCCCCGATGTCGAGGTCCTGGAAAACTTGTCGGCGGCCATTGTGGTGGACCAGGAGCGAATGGGTTCTAATTCTCGCTCCACGGTCGGCACGGCGACCGATGCCTACTCGCTCTTGCGCGTGTTGTTCTCGCGCTACTCGTCACCGAGCGCCGGCGGAGCGGGAGCGTATTCGTTCAACCTTGGCCAGGGCGCCTGTCCGGTGTGCGAGGGGTTCGGCACGGAAGCCAGCATCGATCTGGATGAGCTCCTTGATTGGGATAAGACCCTGAATGAAGGGGCTATCAAGGCTCCGAACTTCACCCCGGGCGCTTGGCTGTGGCAAACCCTGACCGCTGGCACGCAAGTCGATCTTGATGTGAAGCTCAAGGACCTGTCCAAGCAGATGCTCGATCGGTTGCTCTATGCGGAGGACGGCAAGGTCAAGCTCAACGGTGCGAACATGAGCTATTCCGGGCTGATCACGCGCATCAAGTCCAACTACATTCTTTCCGGCCGTGAAATCAAGCAGGCTCATATCCGCGAGTGGATTGACCGCATTTCCACAACCGCACCGTGTGCTGCCTGCAATGGCTCCCGGCTGGGCGAAAAGGCCCGTGCTTCAAAAATCAACGGCTTGGGCATTGCCGACATGGCGGGCATGCAAGTTTCGGAATTAGCCGGAGAACTGGCGAGGATCCAGATTGCCGATGCTGCTCCGCTCCTCACGAATCTGGGCGCGGTCTTGACTTCGATGGTCGATCTGGGACTGGGCTATCTTTCACTGGATCGGCCTGCAGGCACGTTATCCGGCGGCGAGGCCCAACGCGTTAAGATGATCCGGCATCTTGGCAGTGCGCTGTCGGATGTTACCTATGTCTTTGACGAACCTACCGTGGGATTGCACCCCCATGACATCCAGCGAATGAACGTCCTCTTGGCCAACTTGCGAAACAAGGGAAATACCGTCCTCGTCGTTGAACACAAGCCTGAGGTCATCAGGATTGCCGACCATGTCGTGGACCTGGGTCCAGGTGCGGGTATACATGGTGGCACCCTGTGCTATAGCGGTGACGTGCCCGGCCTACTGGCCAGTGAATCACTGACAGGCCAGCACTTCTCCACGCGTGTTCCGCTCAACTCTCGCCCCCGTACCTCAACTGGCGCCGTGGAAATTCGAGGCGCTTCGACACATAATCTCAAGAATGTGAATGTTGATGTCCCCACCGGTGTGCTGTGCGCCGTCACCGGAGTCGCCGGATCGGGCAAGTCCACGTTGATCCACTCCACAATTTCCAAGCGTGAAGACGTAGCGGTCGTGGATCAGGGCGCCATTCGTGGTTCGCGGCGTTCGAACCCGGCAACCTATACCGGGATCATGGATCCTATTCGCGCGGCTTTTGCCAAAGCCAACTCGGTCAAGCCGGCATTATTCAGCGCAAATTCCGAAGGGGCCTGCCCGAATTGCAAGGGTGTCGGCTTCACCTATACCGATTTGGTGTCCATGGCTGGAGTGGCCCTGCCCTGCGAGGTGTGCGAAGGCACCCGTTTTACCGCTGAGGTCTTGAACTACACTCTGGATGGCCTCAACATCAGCGAGGTTCTGGATTTGAGCATGGAGCAGGCACTGGAACAGCTGAAGATCCCCAAGGCCAAGCCGATGCTGACCAGGCTGAACCAAGTTGGCCTTGGCTACCTCAAGCTTGGACAGCGCTTGAATACGCTCTCTGGTGGAGAGCGCCAACGGATCAAGCTGGCAATCAACCTGGGCAAGGGATCTGGCACCTATGTGCTCGATGAACCAACCACCGGTCTTCATATGGCCGATGTCCAGAACTTGCTGGGCTTGCTCGATGAAATGGTCGACGAAGGCAACACAGTTATCGTCATCGAGCATCACCTCGCCGTTGTTGCCCATGCCGACTGGGTCATCGACCTGGGCCCGGGCGCGGGCCACGAAGGCGGGCAGATCGTTTTTGAAGGCACCCCGGAAGCACTGGCAGCATCCGGCACGCTCACCGGAATCCACTTGAAGCAGTATGCGGACGGCGCAAAATGAGCTACACGCTAAGGAAACCGGAGCTCGAGGATGCCATGGAGCTTGCTGCCCTGCATGTTGCGTGCTGGAAACAGGCCTATAGCGAATTGTTGCCGGAAGGCTTTTTCAATGCCGCCCATCTTCAACAACGAATCGGCATGTGGCAAAGGATTCTTGGCAATCCGAATCCAGAGTTCCATCTTGCCCTGGCCTGCAACGAGGACGGTGAGCTGATTGGCTTTTCCTTCGCTGCACCGTGCTCGCAGGACGCTGCCGGCGTTCCTGAAGGTATCGAACGTCAACTCTACAATCTGTATCTGCTCAATGATCATCACGGGTCCGGCGCGGGCCAACAATTGATCGATGCCGTACTCGGCGATCAGCCCGCCATGCTGTGGGTGGCAGAGCAAAACCCCAGGGCCATCGCTTTCTACAAGCGCAATGGTTTCGAATTTGATGGCCAGGCGGTTCAGGATCCGACGGCCCCGCTGATCACAGACGTGCGCATGGTGCGCCTGCCCGAGCTGGTCTGAACCAGAAGCCACGGCTCCCAGGACATGGGCTAACGAGGCGCGGGGCCAACCAGATGCTTCTGGCTGGCCCCGCGTTTCGCTGCTATTTGGCGCTCGATCTACTAGATGCGAACCAGCATCTTGCCGATGTTGGCTCCACCCATCATGTCCAGGAAAGCCTGAACGGTGTTTTCAATGCCGTCGACAACGGTTTCGTCGTATGCGACCTTGCCTTCAGCGAACCACTGTCCCATCAGCGCGGAGAATTCTTCGCCGTAGTTCAGGTAGCTCGACAGGGTGAAGCCCTGCAGCTTCAGGCCGCGGGTGATCAGGTTGGCCATGTTCTCTGGGCCTGGGGTTGGTTCGGTGGTGTTGTAGCTGGCGATGGCACCGCACAGGGCTGCGCGGCCGCCATCGTTGAAGGCTGCCAGTGCTGCTTCGAGGTGGTCGCCGCCCACGTTGTCGAAGAAAACGTCAATTCCTTCAGGAGCGGCTGCCGCCAGCTGCCCACGAACGTCGCCGTCCTTGTAGTTGAAGGCCGCATCGTAGCCGTATTTGCTGGTCAGCAGCTCGACCTTTTCAGCGCTGCCCGCGGAACCGATGACGCGCTTGGCTCCCATGAGCTTTGCGATCTGGCCGGCTGCGGTGCCCACAGCACCGGCTGCACCGGAGATGAATACGGTTTCGCCTTCAACAAGACCTGCGATGGCCTTCAGGCCAACGTAGGCGGTCAAACCTGTCATGCCCAGAATATGCAGGCGCAGCGAGCTGGGCACGCCCGGCAGGTCAGGGATTTCCTTGAAGCTGGCTGCGGGAGCTTGGACCAGATCCGACCAGCCGAGCTGGTGAAGAACCAGGGTGCCCACTGGAAGGGAGCTGTCTTCCGAAGCGATGACCCGCCCTACCGCGCCGCCGGAGATCTGTTCGCCGATCTGGAATGGCTTCACGTAGGAGCGGGTGTCGTTCATGCGTCCACGCATGTATGGATCAACGGAAATGAATTCATTGCGCACCCGGACTTCGCCGGCCTTCAGCCCTGCGAGTTCGACATGCTCAACGGTGAAGTTTTCATTGGTTGGCCATCCGGTGGGGCGGCTTGCGAGATGGATCTGGGTACTGGTGGTTTCGCTCATGGTGATGAGTACCTTTCCGTAATCGAATTTTTTCGGGTCTGAAAACTTAGAGTGCCAGGCCGGCGACTAGTGCGATGACAGCGAGCAGCGGGAATACGCCTTGCTTGATTGCTGCCGAAGCCTTTGACGGGCTGGAGATGATCAAAACCAAGGCTGCAAGCAGCATTGAGCCGGTTCCTGTGAAGACCAGAGTGGAGCCGATAGCCGGCTGCCCTGCGATGTGGAAGATGATGCCGGCGAATGTGGCGATCGCGAGGAACAGGTTGTAGAAGCCCTGGTTGAACGCCATCTCCTTGGTCGCCTCGGCCTCGGCCTCGGTGGAACCAAATGTGGCGCGAACCTTGGCGGTGGTCCACCACAAGGATTCCATGAAGAAAATGTACACGTGGATCAATGCGGCCACGGCGGCCAACACAAGTGCGGTGATAATCATGAGGCAGAGCTCCTGGAAGTCTGAGAGGAACAAGCATTCTGTAACGTCCATTTCAATATATACTGTAATGGTCGTTTCCGAAAGTAGAGAGGTGTGTGATGGCAAGAACACTAGCCTTCGACAGTTCCGCCGTCGTCAAGAATGCGCGATCGCTGTTTTGGGCCAAGGGATTCGAAGCAGCTTCCATCCCGGAACTCGAAGCAGCCACAGGCCTGAGCCGCTCCAGCATCTACAACACCTTTGGCTCAAAACGAGGCCTCTTTGACGCAGCGGTCCAAAGCTACCTGGACGAAATCGTCCGCCCGCGCCTGCAGCCGCTGACCGCCGACCATGTCGAAGCCAATGCACTCATCGATTACCTGGACGGGCTCAATTCCGTTTTCAGCCAACCAGATGCGCTGCCAACAAGCAATGGATGCTTGTTGATTAATACGGCCAATTCCCCGCTGTCAATTGATTCGCACGTATCCAAAGTCATTCAGGCTTATCGCGAAGAACTGGAAGCCGCATTTAACCGTGGCATTCATGCGAGCCAGAGCGATCTCGATCCAATCGTCCAACAGCGCCTCGCCTCAACGGTCACAGGCCTCGTCGTTGCAGCTTTTGCGCTTGTTCGCATTGCTCCGGCACAGGCCCGCACGTTGCTGGAAGACGCCAAGACCCTTGTCGCCTGCGAACGATAGACCCGGCGCTTTGCCATGAACGGCACTGAACCCCGCTGCCCCAGCTCATGATTGGGGCAACGGGGTTCAGCTACCATGCCAACCCTGCAAGTTATGGATTTTTACTGGCCGCCAGGACCGCCGCCTTGGCCACCCATGCCGCCGCCCATTCCGGACTCGAATTCTCCAGCGGTCGCAGTTGCCACCTTCGTTGCGTCCGTGATGCTGCCGGCCCCCAGACCCGCGTCGACATCGGCCGTTCCTCCGGTGTAGATGCTGTAGGTGTCCCCGTCTGCGATCTCAGAGCTGGAATACACCACGTTGGCTGTTGCCTTTGAAGTCACAAAACTGGCAACCACGCTGCCACTGGAATCAACAATGTGAATGGCGACGCCTGCATCGACGGTCGTTCCCAAGGAAGCCTGGACACCGGACTGCTTTGACGTCTCGCCTAGGCCTTCTGCCATGCCATCGCTACCCGCGGCAAACAGCACACCCCCGTCGACCGAGATATCGCCATTCGAGTCCAGCGCCCCGTTGCCGCCACTGGTTGGGCCATTGACAACAGTAGTGCCACCGGTAATTGAGATGTCCCCATTAGAATCCAACCCGTCGCCCTCGGCTGAGATGGTGACCTTGCCGCCAGAAATATTCAGGTGGGCATCCTGTGCGGCATCCATTGCCCCGCCACCACCCTGAGCAGCATTCTCGGAGCTGCCAGCAGTTGCGTTGACACCGTCGTCACTGGCAGTCACGTTCACCGTTGCGCCGGTCAGATTGATAGTTGGCGCTTCCAGCCCCTCATTTGATTTGGCGACCGTGGCAGCTCCCCCACTGAGCGTCAAAAGCTGCTCGGCCTTGATGCCGTCGTCACCGGCCGAAACGTTCAGCTGACCGCCATACTGATGGAGCCAGCCCCGGTCAGCATCTGTGTCATTTGTTGACTTGATGCCATCCCCAGTGGCGGTAATATCGACGTTTCCGCCAAGCAGCGCGACGTAGTCCTTGCCCTTGATTCCATCATCTGCCGACGTAACTGTCAGTTGGCCCGAAGCGAGCACCAGCCCGTCTTTGCTCACAATGCCGTCATGGTAATTTCCCTTGACATCCAAGGAACCCTCACCAGCAATGGTCAGGTCCGCCATCGAGTAGATCGCTGCATTCGCAGCATCTTCGGCGGTATCTGAATAGGTACTGGCATCCGATACGGAGTTGCTCGTGCCTTCTTCAAGGTAGAGGAGGGTCTCATTGGACTCATTAACCTGGATTGCCGAACCGGTCGAGCTGCTAATCGACGCATTGTCCAAGATAATTCGGACCACGTCTTCCTTGCCGGCAGCAACAACCACCTTGCCGTCGCTGAGCGAACCAGAAAGCCGGTATGTGCCTGCTGCGTTAATGGTGACGGTATCCTCGTCCACGGAGACACTATCCGAGTCAGTCCCCGAAACCTTCGTGCTTCCATCCGAGAGGTCTACTTTAGTTTCCTTATCGGCATCCCACTGCAGATCGTCCTCGTCAAAGTGGGTGTCTTCCGAAACGTCCGTTGCCGAAACCGTTGAATCACCACTCGCCGAGCTAGTGCTTTCGGCGACTTTGGCTGCGCTACTGGCACTGCTGGTTGCATTGATGACATCTGAGACCGTGGTTCCGCTGCCGCTACTCGCACAACCGGTCATTGCCAGTGCAAGCGATAAAGCGGCTACTGAACTTAGTGCCTTGGCTTTAAATGAGTGTTTCATGAGCATTCTTTCTTAATTCAAAAAAAGATTGACAGTAATTTATTACTGTTTGCTGGAGGGTATATGACTATCTTTCAATACCTGTCTGTGGTGAATCTGTATTCACCAAATGCCCCGCTTGTGAATTTTGAATTGGCGCCTCCCGCTGACGTCGCTGTCGAAACAAGAACCGCTTTTGGACTGAGAAACTCGCCAGGAACAAGACAATCTCCGTGACAAACTTTGCGAACAGCAGAGGGATTCCAGCAGTTGAGAGCAGTGAAAGCAACTCATAATTCAACGCCAGTAGCACCAGTGCCAGCAGCGCGTACCGAGCCACAGTTGACCGCATCGGCAACGAACGGCCTTCGGCGAACACCAATTGTCGATTGATCCAATAGTTCACCGCTGCGCTTCCGAGTCGCGCCAGGACCACTGCCGGTAACAAGTTATTGAATATCGCCGTGAACACCATTAGCAGGACAGTATCCACCACGAACCCTGCCAGCGAAGATGCAGAGAACTTCAGCAGTGGCGCATAAATCCGTATCGAATCCCTGATGGGCCGGAAGTGTGAACTCTCATTGTCGTTGAGGTAGATGGTCTGTATCTTGACCGGTTCAAGAGCGATATTCTTCCTGCGCGCTTCAAGGAGCATTTTCAATTCGTATTCATAGCGCTCGCCGTCCACGCTTCCCAGCCATTCAAGTACTTCCGCTGGGAATCCACGCAGTCCAGTTTGGGTGTCATTAAGCCACGCACCGGTGGATAGTGCGAAGAATAATGTGGTGACCTTGTTCCCCAATCGGCTGCGCAGGGGTATTTTCCCGGAGAATTCACGTTCGCCAAGAACGATGCCCTTTTTGCTGCCCACTTCCCTTGCCACAGCGTAAATATCCTCGGCAGCATGCTGACCGTCGCAGTCCGCCGTCACAACATCATGCCCAGGGAAGTTTTCGGCGATGAAGCTGAAACCGGTCTTTAGCGCGGCCCCTTTTCCCATGTTGACCGGATGCTGGATGAGGACCGCTCCTTGGCGCTGGGCGTAGGTGAAAATTTCCTCCGATTCTGCTCCGCTGCCATCGTCAACAAGGACCAGAATCGTTTCGTTGCTCTGCAGTTTTAGCGACTCAATGAGCTGGTTGAGCTTTTCGTCGGGTTCATATGCTGGGATCAGGAGAATCATTGTGTCTCCCCCTGCCCCGCGATAAAGAGAATGTCAGAGGTGCCTCGCTCTTGATCGCGTCCCAGAGGATTGTTAACCAGCTGCCCGTTGAAGAACATGGTCGAAGATCCGCCGCCGTCAATGTTGTAAGCAGTTTCGCACCCGAGATCCAGCATGATTTGGGCCAGTTCCGGCATCGTCACCCCGACGCTATAGCCTTCCGAGCGACCATCGACAACGACGAAAACGAAATGCTTCTCATCAATGATGCCAACGGCAGTTCGTGGTTGTTGACCCTGGATCGAGTGGTTGCCGAAGTTGGTATCAACCTCGACCTGGTCAATGCCGTCAACTTGTTTCGAGTTCTTGACGACGGCAGGGCCGAAAGACAGAGTTTGCCAGACGCCCTCGGAGACCAGCGTGTCTGCGTTGGTAGTGGTTTCGTCGTAAACCTTGGCGCTGCCATCCTTGTAGAATGCCAGTCCTTCACGGGCGCCTTTATCCCTGTAGGCCACGCCGTTGCGAATGACAATGCCCGTGTCCCGGAATCCGTAGTAGTCGCCGTTGATGGCAAATACTGCTGAGTTGTTCTCTGCGATGACACTGGTGGTCTCAGTGATGTTCTCGCCAAAGCTGTCCTTGGCAAAGGCAGAAGCCAGCACGGTTCCTTGTTGAAGCTTGAGATCGGCTGCAAAGTACGTCACTTGATTACTGCCACTGCCCGTGACGGTTTTGGTGATATTGATATTGGCAAGATTCGAGGTGTAGCTGGTATCAGTGACACTTGCCGCAGTCTCGGAAGCGGTCCTCGCAGATGTTGCGGCGGCACTAGTGACACCGGTTTGCTCAACATGCTCGATAACAAATCGATCCAGCGCCCATCCGGCACCACCGCCTGCTGAGGCGAGTACCGCCAGCGAACCAAAGAGAACCGTTCGGCGTGATGGCTTTTTACTCGTAGCCGCTTTTTCGTGGGCTAATTGCTCGGCTCGCGTATTTTGTGATTGAGGAGAATTCGTCATGGAAAAATTTATATAGACGCTACCTGTCAGCAGTTATCGATATACATAGGTGTTTTCCATGAACGGGAATTCAAGAAAGATTTCGTTGGATGTTTCCGGGGGGAAAATTTGCCTTTGTGACACTGATCCTATTAAGAAAAACCGGCCCCCTTTCTAAGTAATTTCTTAGAAAGAAGGCCGGTTTAGGCTGTGAAAACTCTAGTGAGTGTCCTCTGCAGCAATCTCGGAACGGTCACCGCTCCACAGAGTGTGGAAGGTGCCTTCCTTGTCAGTGCGGCGGTAGGTGTGCGCACCGAAGAAGTCACGCAGACCCTGGGTCAATGCTGCCGGCAGGCGGTCGCGGCGCAGGCCATCGTAGTAAGCCAGCGACGAGGAGAAGACTGGTGCCGGAATGCCGAGCTGAACTGCCACGGAGACAACACGGCGCCATGCAGGAACTGCCTTGGCGATTGCTTCGGCAAAGGCTGGAGCGAACAGCAGGTTGACTGGCTTTTCGTCCGCCGAGTAAGCAGCAGTGATGTCCTTGAGCAGGGCCGCACGGATGATGCAGCCTTCACGCCACAAACCTGCGATCTCGTCCAGCTTCAGCTCCCAGTTGTATTCACCGGCAGCCGAGGTGAGCATGTCGAGGCCCTGTGCGTAGGAAACCAGCTTCGATGCGAACAGGGCTTGGCGCACGTCTTCGACGAAGTTCTCTGGCAGGGTGACCTCGGTGGTGTCTGCGGCGAGCACCTTCTGGCCCACAGCGCGGATGTCACGCTGGGAGGACAGCGAGCGAGCGAATACCGATTCGGCGATGGCCGAAACCGGCGAGCCCATATCCAGGCCGGACTGCACGGTCCAGCGGCCGGTGCCCTTCTGGCCCGCGGAGTCCTGGATTACGTCGATCAGCGGCTTGCCGGTGGCAGCGTCGGTGTGGCCCAGGACCTCAGCGGTGATTTCAATCAGGAAGCTGGAAAGCTCCCCCTTGTTCCACTCGCTGAAGATTTCGGCCTGTGCGGCAGGTTCGATGCCTGCAGCGCTGCGCAGCAGGTCGTAGGCCTCGCCGATAACCTGCATGTCGGCGTATTCAATGCCGTTGTGGACCATCTTCACGAAGTGGCCCGCGCCGTCGGTGGAAATCCATGCGCAGCAAGGAGCACCGTCGTCGGCCTTGGCGGAAATCTTTTCCAGCATCGGGCCCAGAGCCTTGTAGGACTCGGCCGAGCCGCCTGGCATGATCGATGGGCCCAGCAGTGCGCCCTCTTCGCCACCGGAAACTCCAACGCCAACGAAGTGGAGGCCCTTTTCGTTCAGGGCTGCTTCGCGGCGACGGGTATCGGTGTAGTGCGAGTTGCCTGCGTCAATGACGATGTCACCTTCATCAAGCAGCGGAACCAGCTGGTCGATGACGGAATCCACCGGACCGCCAGCCTTGACCATAATCAGGACGCGGCGCGGGGTTTCAAGATTCGCGACCAGCTCCTCGAGGCTTTCGGTGCGGATGAAGTCGCCTTCATCGCCATGCGCCTCAAGCAGTGCGTCGGTCTTTCCGACCGAGCGGTTGTACAGGGCGACAGTGTATCCGTTGCGGGCGAAGTTGCGGGCGAGGTTTGCGCCCATCACGGCCAGACCTGTGACACCAATCTGTGCAGGCATAAAAATAAGTCTCCATCAATTACGGGGAGGTGTGCCGTTAACAGAGACCATAAACCATGGCCCCTGAATCACGACCACGTGACCTTCCCATCCTACTAGGCACAGCACCCTGTTTCCCAGAGGACTACCAAAGTTAAAACATATTTATTCTGAGTATTCGGTGGGCGCAACCCTATTTGTTCCTAGCCGTTAGCTAAACTATCCCTATGGCAACTAGTCTGCACGCTCATGTGGTTGAGCATCTCGGCTCCCGCATCGTCAGCGGACAAATCCCCCGCGGCTCGATTATTCTTGCCGCGGATCTTGAGCAGAAGCTCCAGGTCTCCCGTTCGGTGATCCGCGAAGCGGTTCGCGTGCTCGCCCAGTGCGGCCTGGTGACCAGCACCAAGCGCGTGGGCATTCGAGTTCTGGGGGCGGAAAGCTGGAACCCCTACGACGATCACGTCATTCGCTGGCGCCTGGCCGGCGATCAAAAAGGGACGCAGCTCCGCTCCCTGACCGAGCTTCGCATTTCCGTCGAGCCCATGGCCGCTGAACTGGCCGCCGAGGTCGCCCCGGAAGCCATGCGCAAGGAGCTGATGATGATCTCCGCTCAAATGAATCACTATGGACGCCAAGGCGACCTTCGCCGATTCCTGGAACTGGACATTCGCTTCCATGCCCTGGTGCTTGCCGCTTCAGGCAACGAGATGTTCGCCAATCTCTCCACGCCCATTGGCGCGATCCTGCGCGGTCGAACCGAACTTGGACTGATGCCAGAGCGCCCGCACGAAGAGGCGCTGCTCTGGCACCAATCGGTAGCCGATGCCATCTCCAATTCCGATTCGGCCGGTGCCCGCAAGAACATGGAAAGCATCATGCGCCGCACCCATAACGAGATATGCAGCCTCTGGGAGGGCCAGCCGCGCCTGTTTGTCGACCCAGCCAAGGATGCTCGCTAGATCAGCGCACCGATTCATGCTTTCAGGACAACCAAAAATCCGCCGGCCCAACGAATATTCGTTGGGCCGGCGGATTTTTTCGCTAGAGAGGCAGCTTGCTAGGCAAGCGCAGTTGCAATGCCGTAGAGCACCATCACGAAGGCGAAGCCGACAACCGAAACCAAAGCCTGCCCGACCGTCCACACCCGCAAAGTCGTCGATACGTCCATCTGCAGGAAGCGGGACACCAGCCAGAAGCCGGAGTCGTTCACGTGGCCGGCGAACACCGAACCGGCGGCCAACGCCAGAACCATGGTGGCCACCTGGAAAGCGGTCAATGAGCTATCAGCCAAAATTGCCGGCTGAACGATGGCGGCCGCGGTGGTCAATGCCACGGTAGCCGAGCCCTGGGCCAAACGCACGATGGCTGCGATCAGGAAGCCCGCGATGATCAGTGGCATGCCCACCGACTGCAGCGAATCCGCAATAGCATTGCCGATGCCGCTGGCACGAAGCACTCCACCGAACATGCCGCCGGCTCCGGTGATCAAGATGATCGAGCATACCGGGCCGAGAGCCGAGTCAACGACGGTCTCAACCAAGGTCTTGTCCTTGCCCTTGCGGAAGCCGAGCAGGAACATTCCGAGCAAAACAGTGATCAGCAGCGCTACCGGGGTCTCGCCAAACAGGCGAAGCCAGGTAACCCATGACGCTTCTGCATCAACGATGCCGGCGCTGCCGAGCATGTTCAGTCCGGTGTTCATGAAGATCAAGATCAGCGGCAGAAGCAGCAGGCTGAAGACAGTTCCTACCGATGGAGAAGACTTGAAGTCATCCTTGCCAGTGCCGTTGCCCAGTGCTGCATCCAGGATGTTTGGTACTGGGATGTCGAATTTCTTGCCAACGAACTTGCCGAACAGGTGGCCGGAGAAGAACCAAGTCGGGATGGCGACAATTAGGCCCAGAACGAGGACCAGGCCAACATTCGCTTCAAGCAGACCCGAAGCCGCCACTGGGCCTGGATGTGGTGGTACGAAGATGTGCATCACAGAGAATGCAGTTGCCGCTGGAATCGCGTAGTACAGAACAGATCCACCCAGGCGGCGTGCCACGGTGAAGATGATTGGAAGCATGACCACGAGGCCAGCGTCGAAGAAGATGGGGAAACCGAAGAGCAGCGATGCCACGGACAGCGCCAGCGGAGCACGCTTTTCGCCGAACTTGGAGATGAGCCAGTTGGTCATCACCTCGGCGCCACCGCTGGTTTCCAGCATTCGGCCGAGCATCGCACCAAGGCCCACGAGCAAGGCGACGCTCGCAAGCGTTGAGCCGAAGCCGCTGGTCAAAGTGGTGATCACCGATGCCGCAGGAATGCCTGCGGCAATTGCCGTCAGCAAGCTGGTGAGAACCAGAGCCACAAAAGCGTGGATCCGGAAGCGGATAATTAGGACCAGCAGCACGGCGACCGCCGCTACCGCGAGTCCGAGGAGACCGGGCGTACCCAGCGTCCAGTTCATTTCGAGCTCAGTTGTCATTGTCGTCCTTGATCAATGGTTATTCATGCCAGTTACTGGCATGTGGCTTATGAGAGGTGCGCTACTCCGAGGTCAATTACAAGTTGACGCACGATATCCTCAGGAGAATTGGAAATGTCAGCGGTGAGAACCGCTTCATCAGCGGTGGGAAGCTCCAGGGTGGCCAATTGGCTGTCCAGCAGCGAGGAAGGCATGTACTCGTGGGAGCGTGCGTTCATTCGATCGCGAATAACAGTTGGCACACCTGCCAGATGCACAAAAATGGTTGACGGCTCCAAGGAACGAATCAAATCGCGGTAACTGCGCTTCAGGGCGGAGCACGCAATAACCAGCGGTTCTCCCTGGTTGGTTCCTTCAGCAAGCTTCTGGCCAATGACTCGCAACCAAGGTTCGCGGTCCTGATCATTCAACGCTTCGCCTGTGGCCATTTTCTGCTTATTGGATTCGGGGTGCAGGCTATCGCCGTCGACGAATTGACGATTCAGCTCATCCGCCAGCATCTGGCCGATAGTCGTCTTGCCGCTGCCCGAAACACCCATAACGATGATGGCTGGGACCAGTTCACTCATGTATTCACTCCGTCGTGCGCAAACCTAATATCAGACTTAAGGATTGTTTGATTGGATAAAATCTGATTTAACAAGCGTATGAGCGACAGTGACCCGTGTCAACCATTTCACAGGACTCGAACCTTGACTTCTTGAAAGCCGGAGATCAGACATCATTTACAAGTAGAAACATCGCGAACCTTCAAGTTAAACTTGAATCTATGTTGTGAAAAGCCCGAAAATCAACAGGCCTTCTATAGAACCCCAGCTCAAAGCAATGTAATGTCTGGATTAAGTGGTCAAACCCGATCACTAGAGATTCTGACCATTGGAGCGAATCATGGGATTCATTGGATGGATAGTTTTGGGCCTGATTGCTGGCGCTATCGCAAAAGCAATCCTGCCAGGCAAGCAGGGTGGCGGATGGATCGCGACCTTGTTGCTAGGGGTCGTCGGCGCATTGCTCGGCGGCTGGATTGGCAGCCTTATCTTTGACAAGGGAATGAGCGGGTTCTTCTCACTTTGGAGCTGGATCCTGGCCATCGGCGGTGCATTGATTGTCTTGGTCGTTTGGGGATTCATCACCAAGAAGCGCGCCTAGCCGGCGATTTTTATACTTGTCCTCTGCGGCATTGAAGAAACCCGCCCAGTGAACTGGGCGGGTTTCTTCGTGATTGGCATCCTGCGCCAGGCACAGTGGGAACCTAGCATTCTGCCGTAGACTTCGAAGACTGGGGATCGCTCCCCGAGCACTACGTTAAGGACTCCCGTGGCCATTGATCCCATGACCCCCACCGCAGAAAATCGAGCTCCGAAAAAATTCTTGCCCATCGGCACCGAACGAACGCGCTGGCGCGGATTGATTCATGCATGGTCAACTCCGGGAATCATCATCATGAATCTAGTGCTCATCGTCCTGGCCGATGGTCGCCTTGCCGAATGGACCAGCGCAATCTTCGCGATATGCTCCATCCTGCTCTTTGGCACCTCCGCGCTCTACCACCGTGGAAATTGGACCGACAAGGTCATGGGTCTTTTCCGTCGAGCGGATCACGCCAACATATTCCTGCTCATCGCCGGCACCTACACACCGGTTGCAGCGCTGACGCTCCCGGGCAAACAGGCAATCATCGTCTTATCCATCATCTGGGCTGGAGCAATAGCCGGGATCGCCATCAAGACCATCTGGCCCACGGCGCCGCGCTGGGTCGGCGTGAGTCTATACATTCTTCTCGGGTGGGGCGCGCTAATGCAGCTGCCAGCTTTTTGGGCGGCAAATCCGGCAACCATGATCCTGATCCTTGCCGGTGGGCTCGCATATACGGTTGGGGCCGTTTTTTATGCCACCAAACGCCCCAACCCCTTGCCGGCAATCTTCGGTTTCCACGAACTATTCCATGCCTGCACAATCATCGCTTTCCTCTGCCATTGGACAGCCGTTCTGCTCGTCGCGCTTTAGACCGGCACAATACGTAGACTCGTGGCCGCCAACTCACAAGAGCCGGCGGCCACGTGCGCGTTCAGGGGACGCTAGCGCTGAGCGTAGCGCCGACGGACGAAGAACAAGCCGACCAGCGAAATCACGGCGATGGCCATGTAGTAGATACTTGGCGCATCCAGCGAACCGGTCACCTTGAGCAGCCAGGTCAGCACCAGCGGAGCAATGCCCCCGAGCAAGGTCACGCCCACGTTGTAGGCAACTGACAATCCGGAACCACGGATAGCCGCTGGGAACAGTCCCGAGAGCAGCGCGGGAAGCGGTCCGAAGTAGAAGGACATGATGACGCCAAGCAGCGCGATCACCACCACCATGACCCCGACTGTGGGCGTGGAAGTCATCAGCTTGAACAAAGGATAGGCAAGCACGAAAGCGGCTACTGCCGCATAGGTCATCACCTTTGCAGGGCCAACGCGGTCTGCCAGATGCCCGACAAGCGGCACCCCGCACAGCGTGATGACGCCAGCTGCGATGCCGCCCAAGAATGCCGCATCGCCCGGGATGCCCAGGTTATTCACGGCGAAGGTTGGCATGAACAGGATCAAATAGACAGAAATCGTGGCGACACCAATGACCGCAGATCCAGCCAGCAGCCGACCGTAGTGCACTTTGAAGAGGGTCCCCAGCGGGAACTTTTCTTTCACCACGGATGTGAACTCCTCGGTCTCTTCCAGCCGAGCCCTGATGTACAGCCCCACCGGACCAATCAGCAGGCCAACGAAAAATGGCACACGCCAGCCCCACGCTTCCAGATCCTGTGGACTCAGGCCAGTAGTGAGGAAATATCCGAACCCGGAGGCGAGCAACATCGAAGCGCCCTGGCTGGCCACCTGCCACGACGAGTAGTAGGCCTTTTTATGCGGAGCCGTTTCGATCAGGAATGCGGTCGAGGTTCCGAATTCGCCGCCGGCAGAGAATCCCTGAATCAGGCGGGAAAGCAGGATGATCAACGCGCCTGCCACGCCGACCGACGCGTAGGGAGGAGCCACGGCCATGATCAAGGTGCCCACCATCATCAGCCCAAGCGTGAGGGTGAGCGCCTTCTTCCGTCCCTTGCGATCCGCATAGCTTCCCAGCACCATCCCGCCCAGCGGGCGGATCACGTAGGAAATCGCGAAGGTCGCGAAGGTGAGGATCAGCGCGAAAGTCGGATCCGACTCGGGATAGAAAACCTTGGCAATAGTGGTGGCAAAGGTGGCATAAACAATGATGTCGAACCATTCCAGGGCCGCGCCAATGGAACTGGAAATGACCGCCTTGCGGGCCATCGCGATCTGTTGCACGGTGGCTGGACTTGCCGCGCTCATCGGCTCAGCTGCGCAATCAGCGAGTCAATGAAGTTCTCGCACTCGGCGATCTGGTCGAGCAAGATGTATTCATCCGGCGCATGTGCCTGGGCGATGTCTCCGGGGCCGCACACGACGGTCGGAATGCCCGCGGCCGAGAACAAGCCCGCTTCGGTACCGTAGGTTACCTTCTCATCGGTGGCGATCGCCCCGCAGGCTGCCGCGAGCGCGACAATTTCCTCGCCCGGCTCGGTATCCAGGCCGGGAGCACCCGCCTGCTGCTCGAAGCTGACCGAGCACGAAGGATTCTTCTCGCGCATTTGGGCTTCGAGCTTGGCGGCCTCGTCACGGAAGCGGGCCGTGAGCTGCTCGCGATCCACCACAGCCAATGAACGGTACTCGAAGAACACCACCGCTTGCGAAGGAATGGTGTTCACTGCGATGCCGGCATCAAACTTGTTCACGTTCATGGTGGTGGACGGCTCGATGAATGCTGCGTCCTGCGGCCCGCTGGTACGCAGCTCCTGGGACACTTCCTCGACAAAACCGGCAAAGCGCAGCGCGTAGGAAATTGCGTTCACGCCCTCGGAGGGTAGCGACGAGTGCGCGGCGACTCCGTTGAACTGCACGCGGAACACATTCATCGACTTGTGCCCGCGAATCGCCCGCATGCTCGACGGCTCCCCGACAAAGCATCCGCGGGGTGCCAATCCATCGTCCACGATCTTGTCCACCAAACTCACCGCGCCGACGCAACCGACCTCTTCGTCGTAGGACAGCGCCAGGTGAATTGGCTCGGAGAGCTGTGCGCTGGTCAGCTGGTCGAGCTTGGCCAGGATCACCCCCAGATACCCCTTCATATCGCAGGTTCCACGGCCGTACAGCTTGTCGCCTCGTACCTGGGCGTCAAATGGCTCGCTGCTCCAGTCCTGCCCGTCGACCGGCACGACGTCGGTGTGCCCCGAGAGCACAATGCCGCCAGTGCGGCCGCCATCGCTTGCAGGAATGGTGGCCAGCAGGTTGGCCTTGGTGCGCTCTTCATTGAGAATCAACGTGGACTCCACACCGTGCGCTCGAAGTTTTCCGGCGACACTTTCGATCAGCGGCAAATTGGTGTCGCGGCTCGTGGTGTCCACCGCGATCAGCTCGCGGATTTCTTTCATGCTTGCTTCGGTGGGTGCAGCCATTACAACTCCCGGGTACTCGGCTTCGTTACACAGTTTTCATGCTGTCACACCTAGTCACTAGCGCATAGTAGATGTCCAACAATGGCGTTGGGCTCTTGGCCGCCAACCCGTGCGGCTCGCGGATCGCCGCCGAGTACGCCAATGGCACCCGCTCTCGCGGGTGCCATCAGTTCGCTGCTTCTACCTGCCCAGATTATCGCGGGCATCCTTGGCGGCGTCCTTGACTGCTTCACCAGCCTGCTTGGCCTTCGCTGCCGCTTGGTCCTTTATACCCTCGGCTTGCAGCTCCTCGTCGCCGGAGGCATCGCCCGCGGCTTCCTTGGCCTCGCCCGCAGCCTCCTGGGACTTGTTCTTGAATTTGTCTAGCAAACCCATCAGACGTACTCCTCACGCGGTTGGTCCAACGTCGTACGTTCTCGACTTTACCGAGTGAGCACTCGAGCCAGCTGGCCAGCGCCTGCGCATTGGCTGGAATTTTTTCGACGAACCTGCGCCGGCCTCGGTCGGCGGATAAGCTGTGCGCTCGCCGGGCCCCGCGCCCCTAAGCCTGGCCCAGGACCGCCACCAGGAAGTCCTCGCCTGGTTCGCGCAGGGTCCAGGTCGAGTAGCGCTGCTGAACCGCCAGCCCTGCACGTACCGCGTCGGCGGTGAAATCCTCGAATGCATAGCCACGCCCGGCACCAAATCCGATGACCAGGCGGCCATCGGCAGCCAGATGCCCCCGCATTTTCTGCAGTGCCGGCAGGCGTTCAGCCTCGGACAAGAAAGTCACGACATTGCCGGCCGAGACGATCAGGTCGAATTCACGAAGATGCCCGGCACCGTCATCCACGCTGAATGAGGCGAGATTCCCGACCTGCCACTGCGCCAGCGGATAGTCTTCGCTGGCGACGTCGATCAGGTGCGCATCGAGGTCGATCCCGACCACCTGGTGCCCCTGCTCGGAGAGCCAACCGCCGATGCGTCCGGTGCCGCAGCCGGCATCCAGGATCCTACTGCCGCGTTCGGCCATCGCGTCGATGGTGCGCGCTTCACCGAAGATGTCCTTGCCTTCGGCGGCCAGATTCCGCCAGCGCTGCGCGAAGTTCTGGGAATGGTCGGGGTTGGCCCTCAGATTGGCGAGCCAGAGGTTTTCGTCAGGTGCACTCATGCTTCCATTTTCCCACGGCACACCCGTAAACCAGCCGTTGGCTGGCGCTTCGCTTCGGCCCTCTTGGAGGATTTCGCCCTGTCGCGGATGGTCCGCCGCAGACGTTGCGCCAGGGCCCTGCAGGAGCGCGCCGCATTCCACTTATTGGTCTGCACACGTGGCCTTGCGGTTGTAGTCCATGGCGGCACGTACCCAAATAGCAAGCTGGTCATCAGTGACGATGGCTTCAGCGGCAACCTGGATCCAGCCCTGGCCCATGCTGCGGCCGCGCCCCATTTCTGCTTGGGCGGCCCCTGGCCAGCCCAGCACCTCCTCGTGGCGCCCGCCGTCGACTCGCACGAGCAGTCCCCCGTTTTTGTGGACGCTGACGAGCATTTTCTCGTTGACCATCAGGGACCTGCCGCCGAACATCGAGACCTCCCGCACCGCGGGCTCGGCTGCGAGCATTGACCTCAGGCGTGCAACGACCTGGGATTGCTGGGGAGTCATGGCATTCACTTGTTCAGGCCTGCCCGGTCGGCCGGTAGGACATACGGTCAAAAATCAGCACGCTGTGCACGATCAAACCGTCTTCGACGGTGAAATACTCCGCGGCCGGGGTCGTGGCAGTGACGGCGGTCTGCGGGTAGTAGAACAGGGCCACCCGATCGCCTTCGGCGAATTGCGCGATCTCACCAATGCCGGTCAGCATTGGAGCGAAGCCGCCGATGAAGTCCCGGTAGGCGTTGATACCTTTCAGATCAATTCCCGGGGCGCGGCAAACGATGTCCTTGGAAACGCAACTCATGGCCGTATCGATGTCTCCGGTGGTCCATGCTTGGTGATATTTCTTCACGATCCCGTGCGCGGTACCCTGGTTCATCGGATTCTCCCGTTCTTCCTTTTGCGCAAGCAGCTTGTGTGGTTTCTATTTTGGCAAGGGATGTCAAGGACCGCACCTAAATCGCCGCATGTTCCTGCCATGGCCATACCGGGCAGGGACTGCGCCTAGATGTGAGCACGGCCAAACAGGAGAGCTTCGGGCGAATCCCAAAGCCAAGCTCAATGCGGGAGTCGCCATCCGGGTGCGAGAACAGTAACTCGGCTTTTGATGCTCCAGCGAGCAGGTCCTCGCTTCTGCCGCGTTGACGGCGGCATGCTGCCCCATCCGGGCAGCCAGGCCGCGCTTGGTGATCAAGCATTTGAACAACTTCTCTTGAGAAGCGGCCATGCCTCTGCTGTCGCGGATCCCAGCCATAGCTTTCCACTTTTCCGGATTCGGTCAACGGTTTGAGGGCAGCGAACTGTCCCGGCCAAACACCGTCCAAATACGAACGAACGGCCGCAAACCCGTCGGAGATTCCCTGCAATTCGCATCGGCTAGCGCGCGCGACGACTCGCCAAGGCCCGTGGCTGATGCTGAACTTTCCATGGCGCCTCCTACAGCAAATGGGCCCAGCGTAACAAAAATGCGCGCTAGTGCTCATGAAAGTCAGCGTATCTGGAGAAGGGGAAAACGATCATTTGCCGAAAGGAGAGCCGAGATCTGCCGCGGCAAAGAAATTCCGCGTTTATCGGGCAATTGTGCAATCATCACCCGATGCATCCCTGACGCACGCGAAGCGGCGTTCTCGCTGGCGGATTGGAAGAGGTGAAAACGCAAGCGGCAGGTGTCGCATATTTTTTTGATGTCTGGCCCGAGCGGCTTGCAAAGTCCAGGCAACATTTTTATTCGTTTGTTGGCAGTCGTCGATGCCGATTCGGGGCCTATAGGCAATAAATGGTGTCTGAAAACTTGATCCTGCCCCGGCACTCCGGGGCAGAATCATGTTTTGCATGGATTTCGTTCCCATAGGTGTGACCCTTAATAGAAAAAACACCCACCTATGTAGTATCTGCCAAAGTCCTCAAAAGAAGAACGGGAAACGCAACGGCAAGCAACGATGGCGATGCATTAGCTGCAATGCCTCGACCACTCATCAACGACCAGATACGACCCAACGCAACGTCCTCATCGGCTTCGTCAACTGGCTGCTGAGCAAGCAAACCCAAGCCGACCACGCTGGCGGCACTGGCAGGACCTTCCGCTACCAAACCCAGTGGTGCTGGGACGTGTATCCGTACCTGAACCAGACCGGCGAGGTCTTTGACGAGATCCAGGTCGACGGGATCTACCTGCGCCCAGGCTGGTGCCTGCTCATCGCTATCGCCAACGGCAAAGTCATCGGCTGGCAATGGTGCGACCACGAAAAATCAGCTGCCTCGATCGCGCTGCTCAAACACTTCCCACAACCGAAAGTCGTTGTCACCGACGGTGGCTCAGGACTGCTCAAAGCGCTGAAAATGCTCTGGCCCGGAGTGGAAGTCCAACGATGCCTAGTGCATATCCAACGCACCATACGCACGTACCTGACCCTGAAGCCACGAATGGAAGCAGGCAAGTCACTACGGCATTTGAGTTTGCAATTGACCAGGATCAAAGACCAGGACGAAGCCGCCCGTTGGGCGGTTGCCTTAGCTGAATGGCAGTCAAAGTATCAGTATCTGCTCGATGAGCGCACCTACGCCAAAGACTGGGCTGGGCCCTGGCCCAAAGGCATCAGTCAGTCCCGGAAGTCCTGGCCGACCCACGAGCGACTACTCAAGGCCTATAACGCGATGAACTCTGTTTTGAAGCGTGGCCATCTGTTCACGTATCTGAAGCCGGAGCTCATTGGTCTTAGTGTCAGTACGACAACGAACATGATTGAAGGAGCGATTAATTCCGGGATCAGGGAGATGATTAGGCTCCACCGTGGCATGCCCATTGAGCATCGCCGGCGTGCGTGTGAATGGTTTTGCTGGACGCACGCGGATTCGTTGGAACGTCCGAAGCTGCCTTTGGTCATCAAGGAATCAGAGCTCTTGCTGAAGGAGCGGGAGGCGGCCAGGAAACCTGTTCCGGACCTGGTTGGTCCTGAGGTTTATGGCACTGCTTCTATTGCTGAGGAGGGTCTTTATGCTCGGGCTGGTTGGGGTGGGCGTAGCCGCTAATTCAAGGTTTTGAGGTGGTCTGGTCCGGGTGACATGCCCGGGCCAGACACCATTTATTGCCTATAAGCCCGATTCGGCGAACTTTGAATACAGAAAAACCGCTTCAAGCACTCCAGTCAGGAGTATTGAAGCGGTTATCTTTTTGGTGGGCCCTACCGGGATCGAACCGATGACATTCACGGTGTAAACGTGACGCTCTACCATCTGAGCTAAAGGCCCTCCTGCAGTTTCAAACTAGGAATTTTCGTTCCTTCGTCCATCCTCTGCAACAAGAAATAATTTAGTACACCCGGGACTGACTTGGCAAATTGAACAAGGCAATTTCACAAAAGAGTGCCGAGTGTCACTATCACCCCATGCGGATTTCCACCACGCTGCGATTAAAGCTGGGCTGAAGGTCGCAACGCTTCAGCGATCGCTAAATTGTCCGCACCGTGAGCCAGACTGGGCCCATGAAGAAATCACTCGCATTCGTATCACAGTCGCTATGCATTGCGCTATCAGCTTGCGGCGCGCAGACACGCCCCAGACTCCCCCGAATTCGGCAGCATCGCCCACTGCCACGCAGCGCCACGCTACCGAAGCTGCAGATTTAGCTGGAAATTGGAATCAGACGAATTCATTGGATCCCGACGCGTACCAGGCAGCGACGATCGACGAGGACTCCATCACCATTAATTAGGTGACGAATAGCGGGGACACCGCGTAGCTTTATTGGGTCGGAACTTCTAAACTATCGGGGAGAGCAACGGAATCCCACTCATGGACCTCGAAACGCGATCGCAAATCCACAGATAGCGCAATCTTGACCTCGGGTGACGACACCAAGAAATTCACGTTCAAAGATGGCGAGATTTCCTATGAAGCGAAACCTACCGCTCACAAGGCGGTTGCTCTGCCGTTGAGCTACAAGGGCATTGCCGGTTTGCATGGTAGTTAGTCATGCTCACGGCGGATTGCAAGAGGGCTAGCCATCCACCTCCCGGTATCACCGATAGTAGTTCCGACTGTCGGGCGGAAAACCGACCATGCAACCCAGAGGGACCCAAGCATGGTCGCAGGAGCGATCACTAATCGCGTCGCGCCACCGGCAGGACTCGAACCTGCTACCTGCGGTTTTGGAGACCGCCCCTCTACCTGTTGAGCTACGTTGACTTATCTCGGTTTCAGTTCGGCACCGGGTAGCCGTTGATGCTCCGACGCTTCTCGGCGGTGGTCACCGTCTCGCCGCTTATATGCGTGACCGGGCCCAGCTCTGCTGGGTCAGCGATGATTAACCTCCCAGGGATCATTCATTCTGCATCCTTGTCGGGATTGCGTGCGACTGGCAGGATTTGCACCTGCGACCTCTTACGCGCTCTACTACTGAGCTACAGTCGCTGCCCTTCGCTTCCGGGGGGCTGAGATTCGAATATTCATCTATTTATTGTCCTTGGCGGGAACGTGCGCTGCCGGGAATTGAACCGCAGTAACACCCCTGGAGTGTTAGCCATCCATCGCTCCCCCGGGCTCGTGTTCCTGGGGGCATGAAATTGTGCGGTGGTTTTGGGACTTTAGCCGGCCATTGCCTCTAGCTCGCACAGGTCAGGATGCGGCTCGCTCTCAGCTGTTCCACGCAGTAGGAATGGGTCCCACTCTAACGCGCGGGATAGGTATCTACGTGGAGAAAACCTATCTTGATATATACGATAGATACAAAACCCGATTTTGCCTAGTCTGACTAGCCATATATCCTGTTAAACTGGCCGTTTCTTGTATGGCTTTGAGGACTTCGGCTGGTGTGTGTCCCTCGTGTCACGCGACGATATCGCATGTTGGTGCGAGTTTTCCTCGTCTCACCCATGATTTGGCAGTGTTGTAGCTGGCAGGGTAGCCGGCTTCCTTCAAGGCTTTGAGGATTTGTCGTAGTGGTGCCCGCACGTGCCAGGCCTCGGTGATGCGGTTGCAGATCTGGTCCGCGGTGTCGTGTTCCCGTTTGCAGGTCTTGCGCCGTCCGACCGTTGATGTTTCGTGCCCTTCGATGATGCCGTCGCATCGGGTCGCTGCGCCGACTTCGGTGAAGTCGAGCGCCCCGCACTCCCCCAAAGGTCGCTTTGAACGCGGAATGTCTGCAGCCGATATGACCGCGCGCTCCAAATCGGCCGGCTCCCAGTACAAGTCGCCCACATCTTCACGCTTGATCTACTGGATGGCGACAGCGTGCAGGTACTCGGCCACCTTCGTGGGAGTCGTGAAGATGCGCAGCTTATTGTGCTCCACACTCTCCATTGGCCCAGTGCGCGAGCTCCACCAGGCGCTTCACGTACTTCCCCAGGCGCTCTTCCATGTCCAGGTTCATCGGCGCCGTCGGCTCCCCGGTGCCCGATGAACCGTTACTGGGCCGGACACCCATGTTCGCCAACGTCTGCCCAGCAGTTTTCAACGTATCCGAAACATGCAGCAGAAGCTCACGGAGCATCTGAACATGCTTGTTGCACAAGTATATGCCCTCCGGTGTTTGGTAATCACAAATAATGCAGTTCAATCTTTTGACTTCCTGTATTCCAAAAACGCTTTCAGTGATGACTCAAGGTTTTTCAAAGCCTCAGCTTCGGAGATATTCCGACGGTGCAAGTCGTAGGAGGTTTCACGAATAGAGATAAACAGCTTGGTCGACTCCGCCACCGCGCCGATTACAGCGAAAAGATTCGGAGTCAATCTTGGCACCACTTGCTCTTGATCTTCCCGGCTCAGGACGTGGTAGCACCAGATAATGTCGCTTTCTATTTCAGTAATAATCTTTGGTACAACGTTGCTATCAAAGATTTTCTTGTAGCTGATCGTCCACAACTCCGCATGCAGCGAAGCTTCACGAGCTAGTGCTCTCGCTGTTTGGACGTCGTCCTTTGAGGTGTCAACGAAAACAAGGAGACGCAGAGCTTTGATAAATTCTGCGAGTGCCGGAAGTCGTTGTTGCTCCAATGCTATTTCTCTTGTGAGCTCCAATTGATCCTGCGATGTATTCCAAGCTTTCCAAGCGTAACGAGCCATGAAAATGGTTATGACCATGGCAAAGAATGCTCCGATTGAACCTACTGCCAACCACATGAGCTCTAGCCCTTTTGCTGAATCAATGAGGCTTGTACTGCAGTCGATGAGTTCGACTTTGACAGCGTTAGGGTCTGCTATTTGGCATGTGATTTCGTCAGCTCTAATCATTCTCTGATTCTATTTGTTTCGCCCGGTGATTAGGACTAGTTGGGTGGGATCGAGGTCGTAGGGGTCTTGGTCGAGTTCTGTTGGTACCCAGATGCGGGTTACGTCGGGCCATTGTCCTATGGCGAGTATTTCGGTGGAGATGGATCGTCGGGTTTCTCGGCAGAACATGCTGATGGTTTTGCCTTGATCGATGCCGGATAGGCGGCGCGCTTCAGCTTTGATTGGCATGGCTACCGTGCCTTATCCCAGTCGCATGAGAGCCCACCCTGATAGCTTCGCGAGTGGACAATGCATGTCACCTCGCGGCCGTCTTTCAGGATGATGTAACGTTCGTAGAGTGTCGTTGGTTCGCCCGTTTCAACGTTCGCGGCACCACTAGCACACCCGGCCACTAGTAGTCCGATGATTGCGAATGCTGGGATAAGTCGCTTGACTGTTCCTCCTGGATGGTTATTGGTGCGTCGGATCCTGCGCACCTGTGGCGAAGTTCCCCTTTTGCGTCTCGCCAGCTGATGATGATCAGGCCAGGATCAGAGATAGCCGGTCCTGATTGCTAGACGGTGCTTGGTATTCCTCTGACGAAGAGGCGATCTCAGGGTTTGAGTTCTTTGACGGTGATGTTCACGTGTTGTCCTTGGGGTGGTTGATTCGGCGGTCGAGGTAGAAGCGTCCTTTTCGAAGGTCCTCATCTCGGAGGTTTTTCTTTCCTGCGCGGGCAATGCATTTGATTAAGTTGAACAGGTATGCGTCTGCGTCTAGGCCCCAGGCTTCAGCGACTTTGTTGTCTTCGTAGGGGTCGTCGGGGCCGCCAGCGTATTAGGGGTGCACTACGGTTTGAGTTGCGAGCTCTCCCGGGCGTGCGACGCGGTAGGACTTCAGTCCGCTGGGTGATATGCGGTGCCCTTCGTGTATGGTTTCTGCTGCTGACGATAGCGCCATTGTTTAGTTGCTGCCTCGGGATTGTTCGTTGCAGTGTGCGCATTGCTGCGTTTTCCAGTAGTGCCAGCAGATGATGCAGAGCATGTCGTCGCCGGTTGCTGGTTGCCAGTCGTGTTTGGTTTTGCCGCAGCGGGCGGTGGCCGGTTCGCCTTCTAGCCAGGCTTGGGCTTGTCCGCGGCAGAATCGATGGGAGAGGTTGTCTTCGCTGGTGGTGGTGTGTTCTGGGTGGGTTAGGGTGTCAACGGCAGTCATTCTCACTGCCTTTGTATTCGGGATTACGAATCCACGTCCTTGTTGCCGTGTCGTGGTCAAAATCTATTGCAAGGTCCACCGCGGGAAGCGAACCAAGAGGGAGAGCCGGATGATCAGTTAAGCCAGGTACGAATTTCACTGGTTTGTATGCCCAATGCACGAGCAACGCTCCGGCGATGAATCCGGCGCCGCCCGTGCCGATTGCGAGGAGGCTGAGGCTAGTCATCATTGCAGTTCTCGCAAGCGCATGATGCCCCGTACCCCAAGGCTTCTTCTTCTTCTTTTGCCTCTAGGCTTGCGGTGCGGAGCATTCCTACCAGTTGCACGTGAGGCATTTCGCTGTTGCCACACAAGAACCCGTCACGGGTGCCGCGTTCGTCCATTCCCGCGGTAGTGAGGAGTACGACTGCCCCGGTGACGATGTGTCCTTCTGGGATGATCATGGGCACTTCTAGGCCGTAGATGTTGATGTTGTTGATGATTGGTTCGCTCATGGTGTTTCCTCTCCGCAGTTTTGGCAGGGTTTGAATTCGAGGTGTGTGCAGACGATGTGGTCTAGTCCGTTTTCTTCACTGCTGCCGTCCGTGGCCCATGGGTCCAGGTGGGTGGTGGTGACTGTAATTGCTGGGCCTTCCGCGTGGTTCCACAGTGCTGGCATTTGTAGGTGCGCGACCATGCGCAGACCCTGTACCAGGCGTGCCCGAACAACTTGCAACGGGCGGCGGCGGTCCAATAAGCCATAAATATGAGGACTGCCGCGCCTGCAGTGAATGCGACGATCTGTGGGTGCTCATAGCTTCACGACCCTGACGAGCGCTTCGGATGATTTCACTTGGTGATCGCAGTTGAGGAGGGTTTCCCCGAATTCAAGGAGGGCGCGCAACGTCCTGTACCGACCGTCGCACATGAGGTACGACTCGGTGTAGTGGCATTTGTGGCATTCCCAGTGCATTGAGTAGGCGGCGGATGCACCTGCCTGGTGTCCATAGTGGCCTTGCGGGTGGCCTTCTCCTTCGCATGGGAGCGGGATGTCTACGTTTTCGGTGAGTTGAGTGAACGCGTAGGTGTGTTCGTGGGTTTGGGTGGTCATTGTTGTTCCTGGGTGAGTTGGCGTAGTGCGTTGGGAACGATTTGGGGTACGAGTCTGGCTTGTGCTGGGGTGAGGTTGAGGCCGTCGAGGATTTGTTGGATGGCGGTGAAGACGAGTTGGCCTTGTTCTTCGGCGAGGCGAATTTTGCGTTCTTCGACACCTGCTTTGACGGCCATGCTGGCCCATTTCGCCAGTTGTTCTTCTGCTTGGCTGAGTGCTTGCCATTTGATGTTGATGCCAGCCCCATCGGTTTTGAGGTTGGTTGGTTCGCCTTTTTCTTCGCCTCGTTCGTGTTTGGTTTCGCCGAACTATAGGTCTTCTTCGGGGAGGTCTTTCACTAGTGAGCAGAGCCATGCGACTTCGGCGGCTTTTTGGTTGATGAGGTTGAGGAGATGTTCCACTGGGTGCCGGTTGATGCCGTCGGGGTCGATGCATCCTAGGACTTCCACGGCTTCTGCTTCCATTGCTTGTACTGTTGCTGCGTCTTGTGCTGTGGGTGACTTGCCGCCGTGTTTGCCGCAGCGGGTTCCGCCGTGGACGGGTGGTGCTTGGCAGGGTTCGCCTTGGCCATGGCGTTGTCCGCGTTTCTTTGCCCTGGCGCGAATTGGTGGTCGCCTTTGTATCGTTTAATTGCGGTGGCGAGTTGTTCGGGGCTGATCTTCGCCGCCAAGAGCTATTCCCGGTACTCTGCGGTGATGTGGTGCAGGTTTGCCTGTGGTCGTGCGTAGCGGGCGCGCAGTGCGCGGATTGTACTGTTATCCACTTCGCCTGGGGTGAAACCCTGGACGATGATGCGGCCAAAGATGCCATCATAAGGCATTAGCTGCTCGGCGGAGAGCGCGGCTTTGGCGAACTCAAGGATCACTTCGAGGTATGCGTCTCGCTCCTCGCCTTCAACACCGACGTAGGCCATACGATTTTGGAAGTCAGTTAGTTCGGTCTGGTGGCGACGGCTGTCAAGGGAAACGATGTTGGGGCTAAGGCCGACGAGGGCGGCGTGTGGTTGGTGGTCGCCTACTTCGCCTTGGTACGCCACGTCGTGCGGGTCTGGGGTTACGTGCGCGGGGCGTATTTGCTTCGCTTCCTCCCACACCGAAGTCGCCCAATCATCCGGTAGCACCATCGCACCAGCGTGCCCAGGATAAACCGTGAGAATAGTTGCAGGGATCTATGCGTCTGCTGATTCAACTTGGCACTTATCCCCTGCGTTGAGTTTCTTCACCGTGGCCACCTAACCTTTTCTAGAATGTCCGCGATGACGGACCCTGCGTATAACCCCCATTTCTCACGGCGCCTGAGTTTGGGGATTAGCTTTGGCCCTACGACGTGTGCTGCGTGCACTGGTGTGGGGGTGTTGTAGGTGTATTCATTGTGGAGGATTCCGGGTTTTCCGGGAATCTCATGGAATACGACGTCGTCTGGTTCTACCTGATTCCATTCTAACTGGTTATATATCCGATTCAAATAGCAGAATCGGGCTAGATTAAGGGCTTCTTGTTGAGGATTTCTGCGGCCTGGTTGAGTGGGTCGGTGGTGGTCATTGTTTTGGGCCTCCGTGTTTTTTGCATCCGGAGTAGGTGGGGTGCGGGGTTCCGGGTCTGAAGTCGTTGTTGCTGATGATGTCGTGTCCGGCGCCGCGGTATTTGTAGGGTTTGATGGTTCCTGTGTGGCGGTGGAATTCTTGGGTTGTGAGGGCTCGTGCGTAGTTTGGTTTGTAGTTGTTGTCAGTGTCAGTGCTCATGATTTTTACTCTCTATTTTGTGACTGGAATATGAATTAGCTAGTTTCACTGATTAGAGCCATAATTAAAAAATTCATCTACATCTAAGGTAGGAAGAAATGACCAAGAACCCTCTGCTTACTATTGCCGACGTAATTCATTCACTGTCGACAAGATCGCGGTCTAACACGTCCACGAGAGAAGATCTGGAGACCGAACTCTTGTCGCTTCTAGATGGGCGCCAAGGTGAGTCCGCCGTTGTCGCGTCCAGGCGACGTGCGTACGAGGCCCAGATGGTAGCTGAAACATTTTTCGGTGCCAGCAGCGACGGATCTAACAACTACGTAAATCTGGAAAAGTTGAACGAAATCGTTTGGTCGGTTCCTGATGACGTGTCCCGATGCTTGACGGGCGATTACTCCAGAATGCATCACAACGATGTGGATATTGTGCGAATGGCCGCTGGTTTCACGGAAAGAGACGGGCTATATCCTGGTGCTCGCGAACAGTACGACTTCGCTTGGCTCTTCGAGATTCTCGACGATATCGATTCGTCACTTCCGATCTCATCAATCCCCAAACAACTACAAACTGGCATATCACGCCACATCATGATCATGCGTGGCACTCTCGCAAGCGATCTGGTTCCTCTAGATACCGTAGTTCAGCAACTTGCAACACTTTCTGGCCTCCTTTTCGCAGCTGCACAAAATGAAACAGATAAGAAGAAAGCCAAGAAATTCTTTAAGTGGGCCGCCCGTATATCTGCAGGAGTTGTTATTGACATCGCCACCGGAATCCCAATCAGTACTGCAACGAACTTCGTAATGATGGCCCTTGAAGCCGGGGATTCCGACGGGTCGGACGACGAGTCTGATGACGATTTGCAGGATCTCGGTGAAACAATTTCCGTTTAGTCATTGGGTATTCCTGCTGTTTCGTGGTGGTTTTCGCAGTCTCGGGCGAGGCTGGGGACGAAGTGGATGCGGCCGCGAGTTGCGCATTGGTGGGGCTTCTCCGTTGGCGCGAGACTCTCGATCATGCACCATTACGGAGGCTTCGCGTTACGATTGTTAACGAATGTCCAGACACCGGTGAGCGGTAGAGAAAACTCAAAATCCGTCGCACCTGCTAACTGGCTACTTCCAAATTTGGCTACGGTTGCGGGTTCGCAATAGAAGTGGGAGAACAAATGGAAATTCGCGAGCAAGTCTTCATTAGCTCCACATACATAGACCTCAAAGATGAACGAAATAAAGTCATTCAAGGCCTTTTGGAAGCTGACTGTTTTCCCGCTGGAATGGAGACTTTCCCCGCATCCGACGATGATAAGTGGGACCTTATCAAGGGAGTAATCGACGATTCCGACTACTACTTGCTGATCATTGGCGCGCGTTACGGTGCAGAGGATGAAGAAAGCCAACTTAGCTACACCGAGAAAGAATACGATTACGCCGTGGAGCAGGGGAAACCTATCATGGCTTTCATCCACGCTAATCCCGGCTCGATTGCCGCCGACAAGACCGATCAGAATGACGCCAAGCGGGAGAAACTGGAAGGGTTCCGCACCAAAGTTCAATCTCGGATGGTGAAGTTGTGGAACAACGGCGATGAGTTGCCTGGCTATGTGGCACAAGCTCTTATGAAGTTGCGCAAGAACAAGCCTGCTATTGGCTGGGTCCGCGGTAACCATGCAATGACACCTGAGGTGGAGCTTGAGATTAGTGAACTCAAGCGTGAAGTTGCGTCTCTCCGAAGCGAGCTCGCCCAAAAGTCTGGCACCCCGAGGATCGCCGATGATCTGGCGGAGGGAAACGATGAAATTAGTTTGGAAGTCTTCGTAGACATTTGGTCTAAAGAGAACGAGAAAAGTGACGAAGTTCGCCGGAAAGGTAAATGGAACATTCAGGTAACTTGGGATCAGATCCTGTTTGCCATTGGGCCGGCGCTCTTCCAGGAACTGGATGAAGTGGGCATGAAGTCCAAATTGGAGCAGATGTGCACGCAAGAGCTGTGGGGCGAGAATAACCGTCCTGAGGGTATTGTGAGGCTCGCCCAATTGTCGTTGTATGATGACGGATTCAGTGCGGTCTTGGTTCAATTTCGCGCCCTGAACTACATCGAAAAAGGCACGCAACGCAGGCCGCCAAGCGATGGCGGGCGCTATTGGGTCCTTACGGAGGAAGGATCCGACCGCCTAATGAAGCTTCGCGCGATTCGCCGAAGCAGTGCTGCCGAAGATCTTAGCGAGCCTAGTGCAGGAACTAACTGAACCGCCATAGCTCGCCTGCACCTTGACATTCGCGCCCATCAGAGGACTCCTTGATCTTGTCAGCTTCGTGTTCCAGCCAGTCACAAACCTCGCCAGCCACAAACTCGTCAAGCACCAACGGCCACTGCTTTGCCATGCGGTCTCGTGCTTTCAAGTGCACAGCCGCCTCTCGTTCCTGCATGTGCTGGTCGAGCACCTGAGCGACGTGGTTGTGGCGCATCTGTCTCGGATGCGAGAAATCACCGACGCTTTCGCCGTACTGGTGTCCGCATTTGCAACGGTTTTCCACATCCGTAAAGTCAGCGGGCTGATAGTGGGGTGTGCTACGAGGATTTCCATGATGGACATCGTGTGTCCCTTCGTTTTTGCTGACTTCTTTTCCTACTGCCCGTTAGTGTTTTTCCTTGTGCCTCTCAGTCCAGATGCTGAACGAAATTACTCGATCCTTGAGGATGAAGTTATGGGTTTTATTGGTTGGATTGTTCTAGGCCTTATTGCTGGTGCGATCGCCAAGGCGATCAAGCCAGTTGAGCAGGGTGGCGGCTGGCTCGCTACCCTCGTGCTGGGTGCTGTTGGTGCCATTGTTGGTGGCTGGATCGGCTCCGCGTTGTTTGACGTTGGTGTCGATAAGTTCTGGTCGCTTTCGACGTGGTTGCTGGCCATCGGCGGCTCGCTGATCGTACTCATTATCCGGGGACTGATCACACGCAAGAAGGCGTAATCTGCACTATCGGACGGGGTCTCACTCTTCGGGGTGAGGCGCCGTTCTTCATGCTTAGGCATCGTCTACGATCGGGCGGTATAGGACTACATGGTTGCGCTCTGAGATGTCGTCTGAGCTTTCGAATCCGTTAGCTCCAGTTGCCAGCCAGCCTGACGCGCACCGCTCGCGAACAACTCTGAGCTTCACCGAGCGAATGACCGTCTCCTGTGGCAATGTCTCAAACTCTTCCGCGCTGCTCACTATCGGCTGGGCGACGGCGAGGAGTGGCTTCAGCAGTTCGATAACCTTGTGTGTGGCGTTCTCGTCTAGCCTTACGTGTGAGCCAAAACTTCCGTATGGAAGGTCTTTTTGCATGATCAGGCGGGCGAGAGCGCTTCTTCGTTTAGCGAGGTGCTAGAGATCAGAATGGCCTGCTTTCAGGTTTAGCTTCGAGGCCGAGACGCTCTGCAACGTCGAACGCACTTAGATTGAATGCCTGCTGGGTGTCCTGCATCCATCCTTGCAGTTCAAGGACTTTCAGTAGGTTGGCGGTGCGCTGTTCGTAGGCCAAGGCAAGCGTGGTTGTGCGTTGTCTACGAGTAACGACTCGATCTGCTGGGTTCCCGAATCGTCGCTGGATAGGATTGTTACGCTGAGTCCGAACGCTGCATTCTCAGCGTGCGGGTTGCCGGGTAGATTGCTCAATTTTTTTCCTTTTCACCTTTGATCGGTGGCTTGCCTGCGGCGATACTTTGTTCATGGATATCGATATTGAAGTTCGGTACGTGGGCAACGACGATATTTACACCGTCGCATCACCCACGGTTCCAGGTACTTCTTTGGAAATGCAGTCACTTGAGGAAGGCTCTAGTCTTGCGCATCCTCGGGACGGTGCAGTCGCGGGAACAGACGTTGATTCGATGGTTGTTGCTAACGTCGTCGAAATGGATGACGGAGACTGAATACCCGAACTCATTCCCCGTTCGCGGTGGTGCGTGCTTGCTTGTCGACGTAGTCAACGGCCTCGGCAAGTATGGCAAATGCTTTCTTCGGCCTCGCGGCGGGATGACCCACCATCTGCGAGTGAACGGGCCCATTCGTACTTTACAGCGTGGTTCACTCATTCGGCTCACCGAACAACGCTTCTTCGAGCTTGTCGCGAAAGTAGCTGACCGGGTACTCGGCTTCTTGGCCGTGATCGAGGCGGGCGAAACCAATGGCCTCGCCCATTTCTTCGGCCATGTCCCGCACTCTTGCTACCTGCGCCTTAGCCTATTCCAGTTGGATGAGGAGCGCGAGGACGGTAGGCGGATCAAACGTGGCGATGAACTCGGCATCGACAAGACGATCCGGTCCTATTGACACCGCCGGTGGATCATAATCTGGGTCACCGAAATCTGCAGTTGTGAATACTGCATGTCCCAAAGACCCATAGTTGTCCCACGGCCCGGGGGGTTGCTGCTTCTGCGATCTTGCGCAGCGCAGTGAGGTCTATTTCCTGGGTCACGCCGCGTCACCTGTTGGTACGTGCTTATTGGCGATGCCCCGGTATTGGCGGACCTGTTCCGGGGTGGCCCATCCTTCGGCGATGAGAATCGGGATGATGGCGTTGAGGTTAGAGAGTACTGCTTCGCGGATCCGATGCTTTTCGATGGGTGGCCTTTCGTCCCATGAGTGCATGTGTGGGTGGTTTCCGGTGACGTGTAACCAGTTGACTTCGTGAATGACGATGGTTTCCACGAGTTCTGTGGTGATGTGCTGGTTCATGAGGTCACCTGCTCGCGTTGGCATCCGCACCGGTAGTACTGGTAGTTGCGGTTGGTCTTGTCCTTGCGGGTTGGACACACGTCGGATTTGTTGTGTTCCCGTGCTGCGCGGCGTTTGGCTGCGCGTTGGGTATTTGGTCGCTTGCTCATTTGTTTGACTCCTGCTTGGTGTGGTTAGGCCCAGCGGTCCAAATCCCACATGGATAAGTGGATTGGGGTTGGTGGCGCCGGGTCGACGACGCCCTTAGCTTGACCTTTCGCTTTCGCTGCCCGGGCTGTGGCTTGGGCTTCCCAGTCGGTGTGGTTCATGCGGTAGTCCCGGTGGTGTGTCGGGCGTGCGCCGGCGTTCCACAAGTTGCGGGCGTAATGATTGCAGAACATCAGCAACGAGACTCCCCCAAGGATTCTGTACGCGAACACATGCATGGCCTGTGCCCCGCATTGGTCGCAACGGTCCAGCAGAGTGAGGGCTTCGGGGATGGCAAATTCGATAACCACATCCAATTCCACATGCATGTCACGAATGGGTTTCACTGCGAGGTCAGACGGTTTCATTTGGTTTTCCTCAACTCGGTAAGCTCCGACAGGAGCGTATTGATATCCGATTGCTGCCTGCGGACCGTGCCCGTCAGGCTGATGATGATCTCCGCTGCCTTAGTTGAACTGGATGTTGTGGGCGCGAGTATCCCCACGCCCACAACAAATAACTAGCATCCCGCCGGTTTGCGGAAACCTTCAACATCAGAAGTCCAATGCCACCCACCACAATGCTCTTAGAACCGAACTGGGTTGTCATGACGGGTCTCAGCAACAATCTCCCTATACAACTGCCGGATCGTGCCCTTATCCGGCGCCCAAACCTTCAAACAATACTCATCACGGCAAGCAGGACGCGGACTCCGCTTGAAATACTGGTTCTGACTCACGACTCAGCGTCCAACACATCAAAGATTTCAGTCTGGACTTCGATGGGCTCAACCTGTTCTTCTTGCGCACTCATTAGTTTGTCCCGATGCCGCGGAATTCGATGGGCCGGCCTTGTTTTTGTGCGTCGAGGTTGCCTTGGACCATGCCGTCGGTGATGCCGTAGTTGGTGTAGACGACGGTCGCTGCAGCGTGCTTGCCCCATGCGAGGCCGGCGCTGCTCCCTTTGGCTCGTTCCCCCGGGATCGTGTCATCTAGTACGCCGGATTAGGTGTAGAGCAAGTGGGATGCGATGGGCGCTTCACCACGTGCCACGCTGTCTGCCAGGGCCCGGCGGGCATACTGTTCGTTGCGTTCAATGTCGCCTGCGCACGGGGATTCAATGATTACGAGTCGCATTGTCCATCTCCTTCAAAATCGAGTTGGTCTTGATCCGGCGCGAACTGCCGGGGTTTGGGCTGGTTGGGTTTTCGGTGTGGTTGGTCTCGCTATCCGATATCTGGGATGAGCGACGTTTCTGGACTCGTGTAGGTGCTGGTGCGTGCGCAGGCGGGGTTGTTACATTGGATCCTGTCGCCGTACCGCTTGCCCCCACGCCCCGCAATAACCGCACCTAGGGTGCCGTGACTCGAAAGATGACGTCATGAAGTGATCTGCTTGTTGATATCGACGTTCCCGATATTCGGCGCTTCGCGAAACGTTTCATGCGCAGGCTGCCTGATGGTCGCCCCATCACTTCGGGAAGTGCCCACATTATGATCAACCAATTCATTTTCCTTTCAAGTAAGCTGAAGTGCATGTTATGGGGACTCTCGCAAGAAACATGGCTCGAATTATGGTCAGGCGCAATTGGTGCTTTCGTCTCTGCTGTAGCCGCAGCGCTCGTCGCGTGGGGCGTGGTCGTTGCAACTAATCGACATCAAGCTCGCCTGGCGTTCGTCACCACCAAACAAGCGGCCCTGGAAGCCCAACGGTCACGAGCAATTGAGGTGGTTTTTGAGTTCATGACGCTACTCGACGATTCGATCTCTAGCTTGGATAACATGTCCAAGGATTCGTTCAGACCCACATATAAACGCATGTTTGCACTTGTGCACAAGCTCGGATTAATTGGCGGCCTCGCTATGAATCTGAGAAATCTACTGTTTATGTGGCCGCCGCTAATTCGCGAATTGATACATCAGATCCTCGAAGAGAACGATCCCGAGCTACGTCAAGCAACAATCGACGCGCTCGTCAACGCTCACTCGGGCTTCGCAGTAGCCATGCCCGTTTTCCTTGGAGATGAACCATTCGACGAAAAGGAAATGATCGAATTCATGATGAACACCTACAGAGTTGGAGAAGATGTCCTAAAGGACACCAGTAGACTCTGAGCGGCCCTCGCCATTCCCACTTGGCGCATTTGCCTGCACTAGTCCGTTGCCATGAGTTACGCGTTCATATGACCTCCTTGATTGTCCACAGTTCCCTTGTCGGTCGCCTGCCTCGGTAGCGTTTAAGGCAACAGGCGCAGATCCAATACCAGTACGATGGCGACATATCGCACGCTGGCCCAGCACCACTCTCGTCGAGTCGCGACGTTGAATCGCAGTACGCGCAAAAGTCATGGTCATACTTGCTCGGTCCACTGGCGACGATGAACGGGACCTGTACCTCACGCTCACGTTCAAGTCGGTCCTGAATGCTCAATTGCCCGTCCGTCACGCGCCCGCCAAACTCCCTACCGCGATGATCCCAAGGTCACGTGCGGCTAGCGGGGTTACTGCGTGGCCAGCTTGCTTGACCGACTCGCGCTTGTTGCCGGTCATGATGTAGTCCTTCGGGAACGCCATGCCGCGGCTGATTTCGTGGGGTTCCAACCTGCGGAACTCGCATTCGTTGATGTCCTCCACCGCCCACTCGGTCAGTCCGTGGTGGTTAGCTCCGGCCGTGAGTGTGCCCAGAGGATCCGAAGCTGGTCGGGAACTGTTCTGCAGCTGGTTCTCCGCGGTCCCGCGCATCGTGGTGACCATCGCGAAACGATCTACAGTCGGGATCGTCGGGATGACCTTCGACACCGGGTGAGTTACCCCATCTCCGTAGTACTCCATCAGCATGTGATGCCCAGGCGTAGTCAGCAGCCCAGTCTCGTTCCGAGTAGTCTGCGTTCGCATAACATCATGAAGCCACTGCGCATACTTCCCATCCCGGCCATCAACTGGGATCAGTAGTGATTCGTGCAGTCCTCCTGCAACAAGAGTCCGGAGCGTGCCGTTCACCGTGTCTGATCGAGTCGAATCTGACCCGCTCAAGTTACCGGCTCATGACCGGTACCCGTGGGGCTGGCCTTTGCGGAAGCGGTCTAGTGCGCTGTGCGGGATGCGCCATGGTGATGTGCGTCCGCCCATGTCGGATTTGTAGGCTCCGGGGAACTTTCCACGGTTGGCGAGCATGCGAATCATCGTCGGGCTCTGCTGAAGCTCTTCCGAGGCTTGTTCGACTGTCATGTCAGACACGCTGATTCCTTTCTTGAAAGATTTTCAACTGGCTATGCGTCCAATTGAGCTAGACGCTTTCGGGTAAAAAATAAGTAGGAGATTGACGCCAAGCGCATCTGCCGATCGCTTGCGCCTTTTCCGGTTTGCAGGTGGTGCGATAACCGGAGACCAGATGGGCGATAAAAGCTGGCGACACCCCGGCTCTTTCGGCGAGTGTGCACTGTCGCATCTTCCTGCTATCAAGAGGTTTTCCGGCCAAGACCGCCTGCTTGCCCTCTTTGGTGAACACGAAGGTTTGAATGTTTCATCTGATATGAGCTGCATGTACCCAAACCCTTTCCACGGGTTTGCGGTGCGGAACGGTGAACTCAAGTCGGGCCTTTCTGTAAAGATG
Source organism: Glutamicibacter sp. GQ173 (assembly GCF_059759215.1). Lineage (NCBI taxonomy): Bacteria > Bacillati > Actinomycetota > Actinomycetes > Micrococcales > Micrococcaceae > Glutamicibacter > Glutamicibacter sp. GQ173. The sequence goes on along the minus strand of NZ_JCAXDT010000002.1, from coordinate 60,357 downwards.
TTTGCGCTTGTTTCGATAGATCTATCATCAATTCTCAGTAAGGAAATGGCAGGTCTAGATGGACGCTTTTTTGCTTGAATTCACGAGGGCTGTTTGAAAACTCGCAGAGAATCAGTAAACAAGTAAGGCGAGATGGGACAGAATAGGAAGTAAAGACGTCCATTTCAACTGGATTGCAGAACTTCGGGCTCGGGAGCAGTTTAGGAAACATGAACAAAGCACCTAAAGACGAAACGCTTGCCGAGCTCATCGCAAACCGCAAGCGAGACAACTCCTACGAAGGACTCGCAATCCAAAGCAATGGCATCCTAACCCGTAGCAACCTCCAAAGAATGGCAACCCAGCAGCTGACAGACCTGCCCACCGTAAAGGTCATCCGCGCGCTGGCAAAGGTTCTAGTAGTTCCCGAATCACGGGTCCTGGCTGCGGCCGGCGTAACTGTCGGCATCACTCCTGAGTGGGGCCGGGATCTAGTTATCTACGGTGGAAAGAACCTTCACAAGGAGTCTCAGCGAATGCTCCTGGACATGGCTGAGCACTTGCGCTGGTGGGCCGAACAAGTGGATTCCGTCGACGCAGAACCAGACAACGTGACCCCTCTACGCGCCGTGAAAGAGTCGACTCCTGACTGGTCCCAAGTGGTTGCGGATAGTTCTGCTTCTTCTCGTGCCAAGGGAGAAATTAATCCCGAGCGCCCAGAGGACACCGTCTACCCTTAGGGTTCAGACAACTATCCAACCGATGGCTTATTTCTCGTAGCCTAACTGCATATTCGAACGTATATTCGAAGAACATCTTATCTCGCATACGAGCCCGGATTGTGGAATCCGAGCTTCCCGACAACTGGTGGGGAGTCTACGATCTATCCACAAACACGGTCTACCTGCGCTCCAGGCTTGCCCCGATTCAACGCAACTCAACGTTGCACCACGAAGTAGCGCACGCCGCTCTAGAGCACTCTGGTCACCACCCTAGGCAAGAACGCGCAGCTGAGGAACTGGCAGCGTCGTGGCTAATATGCCCGAACTAGTTCGCCGCGGCATCCAAAATATACAGAACCTCAACCTCCCTCGCCGCGGAGCTCGAAGTGCTCCCCCGAGACATCCACGCATACATGCGACTACTTCAGCGCACCCAAAAACAGGAGACACAATCATGGTCGCCAGAGTAGAAGACCGCTGGCTCTCAAAAAAGAAAGACAGCGAAGGAAAACGCAAACGTAAAAGCACCTATGGTGTCGGAAACCGCTGGATGGCAATCTGGGATGACCTCGACGGAATCGCGAGAACAAAGAAGTTCCCCACCCAAGAGCAAGCACAAGCATTCCTGGACGACGTAACAGCCGACAAGAATACCGGAAACTACCTAGACGCACGCGAAAAATTCATTGGCGATCTTATGGGCCAGTAGTTTTCCGCATCAGTCCGTTGGAAGGCATCGACGCGCAATGCAGCAGAGTCCGACATACGTGCGCACCTGAAACCGCAATGGAAAGACTGGACTGTTGGCGCTGTTCGCAAGCGCGATGTTCAAGACTGAGTTGGCAGAATCGACTTGGCGCCACGTACGGTCGGAACGATCCACGGACGATTTCTAACTTTCATGTCCTGGTGCGTGGAGGACCGGCTGATTGGCAAAAATCCTGCCGCTAAAGCTCAGCCCCCGAAAGGACGTGCACGCGAGCACCTTTTCCTTTCAGTGCAACAGGTTACTGCTTTGACAGATGCGATTGATGAACATTTCAGGCCATTGATTTGGTTACTGGCAACGCGTGGTTTGCGTATTGGTGTAGCCGTAGAACCACGGGTGAAGGATCTGCAGTTGGATCGAGGGCGTATCCGAATAGAACGGTCAGTAGTGTTCTTGAAAGGTGGGCCTCCGGTTGTTGGCCCGCCCAAGAGCGGTAAGGCTAGCATTGTGTCGGTTGCACCGTCCCTGGCGAAGTTGCTTCAGGAACTAGTGCAGCATCGGCGGGGCAACAATCTAGTGTTCACTACTGTTCGCGGTTTCCAAATTCGACCCAACAATTTCAAACATCGTCAGTTTGACAATGACGTTACCAAAGGTGAATGCCGCCGCCGGGGCGGCGCGGGGCCTAGGAGTGAAAAAACCAGTTACTGTTCCCGAGGGACTGTGGGTTCATGATTTGAGGCGTACCGCGGCATCGCGGCTGATAAGGTCCGGCGCATCTGTGAAGGCGGTTCAACGGCAGTTGGAGCACGCTACAGCGTCGATCACACTGGACACTTACGCCGGCTCGCTCGATCAGGATTTGGATGATCTTAGTTCGCGTTTGGAATTGATAATCCGACCTGTACCTGTTGCTGATGCTGCATAGACTTACGTGTTTCTCACCTTTTGCTTACGTTTCGTTTAAGTGTTTAGTTCGGAGAAAGGATACGAAAGAGTCTCAAATACGGGTCTAGTACGCGTAAGTGCGTGACCTTGAAAACAGGTCTAAAACACAAGAAATCCCGCCCTAACCAACCTGTTTAGGTTAGTCGGAGCGGGATTACAATTGGTGGGCCCTACCGGGATCGAACCGATGACATTCACGGTGTAAACGTGACGCTCTACCAGCTGAGCTAAAGGCCCTAACCATGTTCGCTTTGGAAGCCAACGAGGAATAACTTTACCGAGATATTTCCCAACGCGCAAATCGAGGCGGAGGCTTTCCGCGTGAACTGGAGCACAGTGCCTGTTCCCCTGGTACTACAAGCCTTCGATAGCATCCATATAGTCTTGAATCGCGCGAGCTTCTGCCATCCCGCTGCGGAAAATCTTCTGCACCTGGCCGTCAACGACGAGCAGGGAGACGCGCGTAGCGACACCTTGAAGCTCATCAAACGCACCGACTTGCCGTGCAACGTCCCCATGGGGCCAGAAGTCGGCAAGAAGCTCGAATTCAAGATCTAGCGATTCCGCATAGCTGCGCAGGGTGAATTTATGGTCGACTGATACGCCTACGATGCGCACCTCGCGTTCGGCAAAGTACTCATGCTCTTTATTAAGCGCCGCCAACTCCGAACCGCAAACCCTGGAAAAGGCCCAGGGGAAAAAGACAACCAGCACTCGGCCTTGAGAAAGCCCGGTGCTGGTTATCGACTCACCGTATTGATTTTGCAGCGAGAAATCGAACAGGCGCGAACCTGTTTGAATCATTAGTTCTTCTTACGTGGGGCAAGGCGGACTGCAGACCAGTCCTCCGAAACACCTTCACTTGTAGTCACGTGCAGGCCAGCACTCGGTGCCTCCTGCTGAATTAGTGCTGGGGATACGTGGCCGTCGCGGCCCTGCTTCGGGGTTAGCAGCCAAACAATGCCGCTTTCCTCCAGGCAGTTCAACGCGTCCATCAACGAATCAACAAGGTCTCCATCGCCATCGCGCCACCAGAAGATAACTGCGTCGACAACGTCATGATCCTCTTCGGTGAGCAGCTCTGAACCAATCAGATCCTCGATCGAGTCACGCAGATCGTAATCCACGTCATCGTCGTAACCCAGTTCCTGAATAAGGTCTTCATTTTGGAACCCCATTTTTTTGGCGGGCTCCAGATTTGCCGATACGGCGTCGCTCACTTCATTCCTCCTGCTGGTGCAAAGCGTTACTACCAACGAAACACGGTTTTCCTGTTCCATTCAAGCGCTGCAGCAATAACACGCCGAACAAATATAACCCACGATACAGTGGCCCACATCATATCGACAGGAGCGTCAGGTCAATAGCTACTATACCGTATTACCCAAGTCACATAAAAAGTCTTATTTAAGCGCATTTTGGCTCAGAATTGTGCTCCCAAGCCCGCAAAAAGGACATTAGAGTTGCATATGAACCGACAGTGCACATCACTCCAGTGTTACTGCACCCGTTGTCCCAAAACCGTTGCATCGCAGTGGAAAACTGCAACGCAGCGGAGCCGCAATTCAATCAAGGAGCTTCCGTGGCTGTAGAGGAACACATCTCCCAGATCCGTAGCGGGTTGACTTACCAGCTTTCAGATCGGGATCCTGAGGAAACTCAGGAATGGATGGACTCGTTTGATTCTCTCGTAGAATCCCAGGGCACCGAGCGTGCTCAGTTCATTATCCGCTCGCTATTGCAGCGTGCAGGTGCAAAGTCCGTGGGTGTCCCCCATGTGACCACCACCGACTACGTGAACACTATTCCTGTGGACCAGGAACCAGACTTCCCGGGCGATGAAGCCATCGAACGCCGCTTCCGCGCATTCATGCGCTGGAACGCAGCCATCATGGTGCACCGCGCCCAGAACCCGGCCATCGGCGTTGGCGGCCACATCTCCACCTACGCTGGTGCAGCCACCCTCTACGAAGTGGGCTTCAACCACTTCTTCCGTGGCAAGAACCACCCAGGCGGCGGCGACCAGGTCTTCTTCCAGGGCCACGCCTCGCCGGGCATGTACGCCCGCGCCTTCCTCGAAGGCCGCTTGTCCGAAGAGGACATGGACGGCTTCCGCCAGGAGCACTCCAAGGAAGGCCACGCGCTTCCTTCCTACCCGCACCCGCGTTCGCTTCCCGACTTCTGGGAATTCCCGACCGTGTCGATGGGCATCGGCCCAGCTAACGCCATCTACCAGGCACAGCTGAACCGCTACCTGCAAAACCGCGGCATCAAGGACACCTCCGACCAGCAGGTCTGGGCCTTCCTTGGCGACGGCGAAATGGACGAGCCGGAGTCGCGCGGCTTCTTGCAGCTGGCTGCCAACGAAAAGCTGGACAACCTGAACTTCGTCATCAACTGCAACCTGCAGCGCCTGGACGGCCCGGTTCGCGGTAACGGCAAGATCATGCAGGAACTGGAAGCCTTCTTCCGCGGTGCTGGCTGGAACGTCATCAAGGTCACTTGGGGCCGCGAGTGGGATGCCCTGCTCGAAGCCGACAAGACCAATGCCCTGGTCGACATCATGAACCAGACCCCGGATGGCGACTACCAGACCTACAAGGCAGAGTCCGGCGCATTCGTGCGCGAGCACTTCTTCGGCCAGCGTCCGGAAACCAAGGAATTGGTTGCCGACATGACCGACGACGAGATCTGGAACCTCAAGCGCGGTGGCCACGACTACCACAAGGTCTACGCCGCCTACAAGGCTGCCGTCGAGTTCAAGGGCAAGCCAACCGTCATTCTGGCCAAGACCGTCAAGGGCTACGGCTTGGGTTCGCACTTCGAGGCTCGCAACGCGACCCACCAGATGAAGAAGCTGACCATGGAAGACCTCAAGGGCTTCCGCGATCACCTGCGCATCCCGATCACCGACGAGCAGCTCGAAGCCGATCTGTACTCGCCACCGTACTTCCGCCCATCCGAGGATTCGCCGGAGTTCAAGTACATGATGGAACGCCGCGCGGCCCTGGGCGGCTCGGTGCCGACCCGCCGCAAGGAAACTTCGGTCAAGCTCCCGCTGCCAGGCGACAAGGCATACGCCATCGCCAAGCGCGGCTCGGGCAAGCAGCAGGCAGCCACCACCATGGCTTTCGTCCGCCTGCTCAAGGACCTGATGCGCGACAAGGAATTCGGCCACCGCATTGTGCCGATCGTTCCTGATGAGTCCCGCACCTTCGGCATGGACTCGTTCTTCCCGACCGCGAAGATCTACAATCCAGGTGGCCAAAACTACCTGTCCGTGGACCGCGACCTGGTCCTGGCCTACAAGGAATCCCCTCAGGGCCAGCTGATCCACCCGGGCATCAACGAGGCCGGCGCCGTCGCAGCATTCACCGCTGCCGGCACCAGCTACTCGACCCACGACGAACCGCTGATCCCGATCTACGTGTTCTACTCGATGTTCGGCTTCCAGCGCACCGGCGACCAGTTCTGGGCTGCCGGCGACCAGATGACCCGTGGCTTCATCATCGGCGCTACCGCCGGCCGCACCACCCTGACCGGTGAAGGCCTGCAGCACGCCGATGGCCACTCGCCGATCCTGGCTTCGACCAACCCGGCCGTGATCACCTACGATCCAGCCTACGGTTACGAAATCGGCCACATCATGCGCTCCGGCCTGGAACGCATGTACGGCGGAACCCACCAGGATCCGAACGTCATGTACTACCTGACCGTGTACAACGAGCCGATCAGCCAGCCAGCTGAGCCGGAAAACGTCGACGTCGAGGGCATCATCAAGGGCATCCACCTGCTCAAGGAAGCCACCACTGACGGCCCGCGCGCACAGCTGCTGGCCTCCGGCGTGGCCGTGCCATGGGCGCTGGAAGCACAGGAAATCCTCGCCGAAGAGTGGGGCGTTTCCGCCGATGTCTGGTCTGTGACTTCGTGGAACGAACTGGCCCGCGACGGCCAGAACGCCGACGCCGAGGTGCTGATCGATCCTTCCAAGGCTCGCCGCACCCCGTACGTGACCAGCAAGCTGGAGTCCACCCCGGGCCCGGTCATCGCGACCACCGACTACATGCGCGCCGTGCCCGAGCAGATCCGCCCCTACGTGCCAGGTGAATTCCACACCCTGGGCGCGGACGGTTTCGGCTTCTCGGACACCCGTGCAGCGGCCCGCCGCTTCTTCAAGATCGATGCCCACTCGCTGGTGGTCCAGACCTTGCAGTCGCTGGTCGAGCGCGGCGAAATCCCTGCGGACACCGCAGTGAAGGCCCACGCCAAGTACGATCTGAACAACCCGAACGCTGGCAAATCCGGCAACGCTGGCGGCGACGCCTAAGCACCCACGGGTCGGCACTTGTGCCAGATCGGCTCCTGCCCCGCAACGGATTTTCCGCTGCGGGGCAGGAGCTTTTTAATCACCCTTCTTGGCATGGGCATGGCGGAGGAAAAATCACTAAGCTTGAGACCATGAGTCCCGAACTCGAAGCCGCAACGCCGAAAAACCGATCCAGCCAGCCGCAGCCGCCGAGCCCGCAAACGCTCAAGCGGCTCCAAAGCCATATCGGAGTCCTGTCCACCACGGCCTTGAAGTATCTTGACCAGCAGCTGCCCTGGTACCGCTCGCTGGATCCGAACGAGCGCGCGGCCCTGGGCCTGATCGCCCAAAAGGGCATCTCCACCTTTGTCACCTGGTACGAGGATCCGTCCTCCACCCCGTCGTGGGTGGTCACCGACGTCTTTGGGGCAGCTCCCACCGAGTTGACCCGTTCGATCTCGCTGCAAAAGGCCTTGGGGCTGCTGCGCACCATCGTGGAGGTGGTCGAATCCCAGGTTCCGGATATCGCCACGGAGCACGAGCAGGCCGCCCTGCGCGAGGCGGTGCTGCGCTACTCCCGCGAGGTGGCCTTTGCCGCCGCAGACGTCTACGCGCGCGCTGCCGAGACCCGCGGCGCATGGGACTCACGGCTGGAGGCCCACGTGGTTGATGCGGTGCTCCACGGCGAGCCCCATGAGTCGCTGGCTTCGCGGATTGCCGCCATCGGCTGGAAGTCGCAAAAGGACATCCGCATCTTGGTGGGCACCACGCCGGCAGCCAATTCGGCAACCTTCGTCACGACCTTGCGCCGGGTGGCCACCCGCTATTCGCGCGATTCGCTGGTGGGGGTGCTCGGCGACCGCTCGGTGCTGATGCTCTCTGATACCAAATTCGACGACGTCGACCTCACCCGCTTCACCCGGTTCTTCGGCCCGGGCCCGGTGGTGTACTCGCCGCTGGCAACCACGGTCAAGGACATGCACCATGCCGCGGTGGCCGCGGTCGCCGGCTACAGCGCAGCACGCGCCTGGCCGCAGGCGCCCAACCCGGTCAGCACCGATGATTTGTGGCCCGAACGCGCGTGCAATGGCGATCAGCTGGCACGCACGGCGCTGATCGAACAGGTGTATCAGCCGCTGCAGCAAGCCTCCAACGGGCTGCTTGAAACCCTCTCCAGCTATCTGGCGCTGGGGCATTCGCTGGAAGGCACCGCGCGCGAGCTCTTTGTCCATGCCAATACGGTGCGTTATCGGCTCAAGCGGGTCAGCGAGGTCAGCGGCTGGGACCCGCTGGTGCCGCGCGACGCTTTTGTGCTCCAGTCCGCATTGCTCTACGGCCGGCTCCACGAGTTCAACTTGTAGGCTTCACCCAAAGAATGGGCATGGCGCACAACACCATTTTGCTCGCTCATAGCGCATTACATGGGAATTCCGGTTGGGCATGGGATACTGTTTTGTAGAGTTCCTACAAATAGCCACCTTGAGCTTGGTACCGAAATGAAGCGCGAAAAGCTCCTAGAATTTGGAAAGCTGTAAGAGTGTTAGCAATCGTTTGCCCCGGACAGGGCTCCCAGACCCCAGGTTTCCTCGCCGAATGGCTCGAAGTTGAGGGTGTTGCCGATCATCTGGCAGCCCTGAGCGCCATTACCGAGCGCGACCTCACCGCCCACGGAACCGTCTCCGACGAAGAGACCATCAAGGACACCGCCGTCGCGCAGCCGCTGATTGTCGCCGCAGGCCTGGTGACCGCCCGTGCGCTGTTCGGCGACCACTTGCCAGCAGGCAGCATCCTCGCCGGCCACTCGGTTGGCGAAATCACCGCTTCGGCACTGGCTGGAGCCTTGGCTGAATCCGATGCAATGAACTTCGTCAAGGTCCGCGCCAATGCCATGGCCGAAGCGGCCGCAGCCACCCCGACCGGCATGGCCGCCGTGCTCGGTGGCGAACCTGAAGAGGTCCTCGCGGCCTTGGACGGTTTCGGGCTCACCCCGGCCAACGCCAATGGCGGCGGGCAGATCGTTGCCGCGGGAACCGCCGAACAGCTGGCCGAGCTGGTCGAGAATCCACCGGCAAAGGCCCGTGTGATCCCCTTGAAGGTTGCCGGCGCATTCCACACCTCGCACATGCAGCCAGCGGTGGGCACCTTGAAGGAATTGGCCGATACCCTCACGCCCGTTGACCCGAGCGTGAGCCTGCTCTCGAACTTCGATGGCCAGCCGGTCGCTGACGGCCAGGCCAACCTCGACTCCCTGGTAGCCCAGGTCTCCCGCCCGGTGCGCTGGGATCTGTGCATGGAGACCCTGGCCGAAGCCGGCGTCACCGGAGTCTTGGAACTGGCACCAGCTGGCACCCTGGTGGGTTTGGCCCGCCGCGGGCTGAAGGGCGTGAAGACCCTCGCGGTCAAGTCGCCTGCCGATATTGAAGCCGCCCAGGCCTTCATCGCCGAGCACACTGCCAACTAACCGGCAGAACTCAAAGATTTGCGCGCCAAACCAGTCATGATGCCACCGGCGGGCTCATCTCTGGCCTAAGCTTTAAACCGACGAAACTGCGGTGCGTGATTCATGCATCATCGTTTCAGCACATCGGCTCGCAACGGAAACCTGTCCGCAGGGATCTGTTTCAGCCACAAAGAACACCGGAGTCCTCCGGCAACTGAAGAAAAGGAGCCATCCATGGCTAGCAACGAAGAAATCCTGGCGGGCCTCGCCGAAATCGTCAACTCCGAGACCGGCCTGGACGAAGCAGACGTGCAGCTGGACAAGTCCTTCACCGAGGACCTGGACATCGACTCGATCTCGATGATGACCATCGTCGTAGAGGCAGAAGAGAAGTTCGACGTAAAGATTCCGGACGAGGAAGTCAAGAACCTGAAGACCGTAGGCGACGCTGTCAGCTTCATCGCTTCGGTTCAGGCCTAAGCTTTCGGCGTTAATCGCCACACCGTTGCGCGGGCAAGCCGTGCGCATCGGCCGGTACGTCAAGCCGGCCCCCTAAATTTCTTAATCGCACAGTAGAGAGTTTGATGATGGCGCGCAAAGTAGTGATCACCGGTCTCGGAGCCACCACCCCAATCGGCGGGGACGTCCCCACCCTCTGGGCCAACGCTTTGAAGGGCGTCTCCGGCGCCGCAACCCTGGATGATGCCTGGGTGAAGGAATACGACCTTCCGGTCACCTTCGCTGCGCGCGCTTCCGTTCAGCCAACCGAGGTTCTCACCCGCCCGGAAACCAAGCGCATGGATCCTTCCACGCAGTTCGCTGTCGTTGCCTCGCGCGAAGCATGGGCTGATTCCGGTCTGAGCAAGGACGACATCGACCAGAACAAGCTTGCCGTGGCCTTCGCTACCGGCATCGGCGGTGTCTGGACCCTGCTGAACGCTTGGGACACCCTGCGCGAAAAGGGCCCCCGCCGCGTTTTGCCAATGACTGTCCCGATGCTGATGCCCAACGGCCCAGCTGCTGCGGTATCCCTGGATCTGGGTGCCGCCGGTGGCGCCCACACCCCGGTCTCCGCTTGCGCTTCGGGCACCGAGGCCATGCACGTTGGCCTGGAACTGATCCGCTCGGGCAAGGCGGATGTCGTGATGGTTGGTGGCGCTGAAGCCGCCATCCACCCCATGCCAATGGCCGCTTTCTCCTCGATGCATGCGCTCTCGCGCCGCAATGACGATCCTGCCAAGGCCTCCCGCCCGTACGACATCGATCGTGATGGCTTCGTGATGGGTGAAGGCGCTGGCGCCTTGGTGCTGGAAGCCGAAGAGCACGCATTGGCTCGTGGCGCCCGCATCTACGCCGAGCTGGCCGGATCGTCGGTCACATCTGATGCACACCACATCACCGCTCCGGATCCAGATGGCTCGGGTGCTACCCGCGCGCTGAAGGCCGCCATGTTCGACGGGCGCATCCAGCCAGAGGACGTTGTGCACGTCAACGCGCACGCAACCTCCACCCCGGTGGGCGACGCTCCGGAATACACCGCCCTGAAGAACGCCCTGGGCGATCAGCTGGACAACGTCTGGGTCTCGGCGACCAAGTCGCAGATGGGCCACCTGCTTGGCGCCTCCGGTGCCGTTGAATCGGTCCTGTGCGCGCTGGCTGTCTACCACCGCACCACCCCTGTGACGATCAACCTGGATAACCAGGATCCAGCGATCCCGCTGAAGGTAGTCACCGGCCAGCCGGAAGCACTTCCAGCCGAGGGCACCATCGTGGCACTGAACAACTCGTTCGGTTTCGGTGGCCACAACGCAGTTGTCGCTATCCGCAGCGTCTAGCATTATCCCGGTTGCGTGCAACCGAATAGCCGATGGGATGGTCCAAGGGTTTCCTTGGACCATCCCATCCTGCTTTAATTCTCTGGCTACTTCGGCAAATCGTTGTCTGATCGCACCTGGGCTTGTTACGCTCAAGATCCGCCCACCTGGCGCGGGAACTTGTTACTTCGATCAGCTCAGGAGCCACTCTCGTGCGCACACTCATCGCAACTGCATTTGTCTCGCTCGACGGAGTCGTTGAAGCTCCGGGCGGCGAACCCGAATACCGCAATTCCGGCTGGACCATGAATAGCGTCGAGTTCGATCCAGCCGCATACGAGCTGAAGGGCACCGAACAGGCCGAAGCTTCGGCCATGTTGCTGGGCAGGATCAGCTACCAGGCCTTCTCCCCGATCTGGCCATCGATGACCGAGGAATTTCCGCACTATAACGCCATGCCTAAATACGTGCTTTCCACAACCCTGGCCGAGAAGGACCTCGTAGACAACTGGGGCGAAACAACCATTCTGCGTTCGATCTCCGACGTCGCACGCCTACGCGCGGGCGAGGGTGGACCCATCAGCATCCATGGTTCGGCAACCTTGGTTCGTTCCCTCCAAGAGCACCAGCTCATTGACCGGTACAACCTCCTGGTTTTCCCGGTCCTGCTCGGTGCAGGCAAGCGCCTGTTCAGCCAGGAAAGCATGGACGCGCAAAAGCTCAAGCTCGTGGATTCACAAACATATTCGAATGGTATCCAAAAGAATGTTTTCGACGTCGTCCGGTGACCTCATCGGGGGATGTATTCCTTCGTGATCAGTTCCAGATAATGTCCCGATGGGTCTAGCAAATAGACTCCCCTGCCACCGAGCTCATGATTGATTGCTCCGGGGTGCTGACGTTGCGGGTCGGCCCAATGCTCGTGCTGCGTTGCGCATATTTTTTGGTAGGCGCGGTCAAAATGCGCTTCGCTGAGCAGGAACGCATAGTGCTGAGGCGGAAAATCAATCGGTGGCTTCGCAAACTGCAGCAACACCCCATCGTCAAGGCTGATGTTGCAGAATGGCCCCCAGCTGGGGGCGGGCTTCGCTTCGAGCAAGTCAGTGTAAAACTCTGCCATGCGCTGTGCATCCGTTGAAGCGATAATTGTGTGGTTGAATTGCGCGGTCATCTGTCCCTTTCAAAATATGTCCGAAAATTCTGTTGCTTGAATCTTCCGGTGAAAGGGTGGTCCGCGGATCAGGGAACGACCAGATAGCCGTTCCGGGAGTGGCTGCCTAGAGCCTGACTGGTCTTCATCGCCCATGAGTCTAGCATCCTGGGCGCGCGCCTGACTATGTCTTCAGGGTAAAACCAAGAAGTGGGATCCCAATATGGAATCCCACTTCTCGTGGTAACAACCCCGCACCAACGGGGTCTAACTGAGTGCAGTTGTAAACTCACCCAGAGACATTAAAACCAGTTGCTAAACCACCTGGTTGAGCCATCGTACAGGTGCTTCATCTCCTGAGTGTCGGAAAGGCTCGAGCTCCTCGTCCCAGGCTTCGCCCAGTGCGATGGACATTTCTTGATAGAAAATTGACGGGTTTCCATCGCCCTTTTCATAGGCCCAGCGGATTCTTTCCTCGCCGACCATGATGTTGCCAGCAACATCAACGGTCGCGTGGAAGATCCCCAAGTCTGGAGTTACGGACCAACGGCTGCCGTCGGCGCCGGGGCTTGGATCCTCTGTGATTTCGAAACGCAGATGCTGCCATCCATGCATTTCACTGGTGAGCAGTGCGCCAGTTCCCTGAGGGCCTACCCACTCAATTTCGGCGCGACAAAATCCGGGTGCGACGTGCTGTTCGGTCCAGTCCATCTTGACTGGAGTTCCGAGCACGGACCCAATTGCCCATTCCAGGTGCGGGCATAGTGCAGCAGGGGCGGAATGTACAAATATCACGCCTCTGGTCATCGGTGCAGACATGCCATCCTCCGTTGCGGTGTTGATCGTCTTCCCCTACGTCAACATCGAACTGGTGCTATCGCCGCCGATAGTTCTATTTTGCCCGATGAACAGCACTTTTCGCCACCCAAGCGGGCTAAATTCACAGATTGGACGAAAATCTTTAGGCCCGAGGGTGTGCTTGGCGGTAACTTTGCCGCAATCGATCCACGGAAACATGCGTATAAAGCTGGGTGGTGGCAAGCGATGCGTGCCCGAGGAACTCTTGCACCGCACGCAGGTCAGCGCCTCCATCGAGCAAATGGGTGGCGACTGTATGGCGTAAGGCGTGTGGCCCGCTGGCGGAGGTATCGCCAAGTGAGCGCAAGGCGCTGGCAATGACTTCACGCGCCTGTCGAACATTCAGCCTGGAACCGCGAACTCCGACCAACAAGGCGTCCCCGGCCTGCTCTGCGGCCACGGCTCGTCGGTAGGAGCGTATCCATTCAATAATTACCCGCTCGGCAGGTTTGCCGAAGGGCACCATCCGCTCCTTATTGCCTTTACCAAGGACTCTCAACGTCCTTCGCTCAAAATCGATATCCGCGATATCCAAGGCAACCAGCTCACTGACACGCAGTCCCGACGCGTAGAGCAATTCTGCAATGACCCTGTCTCGACACTGGATCGCCCTGGCTTTGGGATCCTGGTCGGTTCCATCGCCCTTCTGCCTGGCTGCCTCGTTTTCATCTTTAGGACCAGCATGTTCCGACAGGAGCCTGTCGATCTGGCTGGGCTGAAGTATGTGCGGCAGCCGCCGCTCTTTTTTCGGTGCTGCCAAGCGCAAGGCCGGATCACTCTCAACCAAGTGGTTCTTCAATGCCCACGCGAAGAAGTTTTTCACCGCAGAGATACGGCGGGCCAATGTTGTCCGAGAAACTGCGGACTCATGCAGGTAAGCCAGCCAGTCTCGAAGCATTTGGACAGAAATCTGCTTCAGTGCCGGATCCCCGGCGTGAGCGTTGAGGAACTGTCCGAGGTTTCGGAGATCTACGTCGTAGGCGCGCAGGGTATTTTCGCTGCGGCCGCGTTCGTGCTGCAGGTACTCCAAATAGTCGGCCACGGGTTCGGAAAATTTTGCCGACGGACCGGAGGAATGCTTCGAGGCAGGATCGTGCTTCATCACCACCGAGCTTACCCGAAGGCGGCTATTTGCCCTGGTAGACCAGTTTCCACGATAGGCCATCGGTGCTGGCCAGCCCGAGTGCCTCCAGGCGGGCTACCGCCTGAAGCGTTTGGAGCATCGGCACACCACTGCGCGCTGAAATGTCATCAACCAGCAGCGGCTTGGAAAACGACATGACGTCGTAGACCATGCCTTCACCGCGGCCCAGCTGATCTGTTGATCGCTGGGGCACCAGATCCGCGCGTGAAGCCTGCGAGCTGCGGTCGGCGCCGACGAGCGCGAGGGCATCTTGCGGTGAAGCCAGCAGCGCGGCGCTTCCCTCGGCGATCAGCCGGTGGCAGCCGGCGGAATTCGGAGCGAACACGCTTCCGGGAACGGCTGCGACATCGCGGCCTAGCTCGACCGCATGGCTGGCTGTATTCAGTGCTCCAGAACGGTGTCGTGCCTCCGCGACGACAACCAACCTGCTCAAGGCCGCAATGATCCGGTTGCGGTTTAAAAATCGAAAACGAGCTGATGTAGTCCCCGGCGGGACTTCCGACAGCAGGACGCCCCTCGCGACAATTTGGTTGAGCAAGTTGCTATTACCTGATGGATAGAGCCGATCAATACCGCCGGCCATCACGGTGATGGTCGGCGGGTTCGGGTAGGCCCAGCCTTCAACTGTCAGCGCTGCCCGGTGGGCGCTGGCATCGATGCCGTAGGCTCCCCCGGAGACGATGGTGTACCCATGCGTGGCAAGGGTCCTGCCAAGGTCGAAGGTCACTTGGTCGCCATAGTCACTGGCATCACGAGAGCCGACGATCGCTACATTCGTCGCAACCTGTGCTCCGGCAAGAAGCTGCGGATCGCTGGCCCGCCACCATAGGCACAGGGGACGTCCCAGGTTGAGGTCATCAAGCTGAGTTGGCCACATTGGGTCCGTTGGGATCAGCAGTCCTCCGTTATGCCGGGCTGCGGTGTCCAAGGCAGCCGCGGGGTTGCTCAGCGGTAGCCTCTTGCGCCAACGAGTCAGTGCGGTTTTCAGGTCCTGCGCCATATTCGAGGAGGTCTTCACCCCGAGGATGTCGTCTACCTGGGGCTTGAGCCCCCATGGCACGAAATCTTCTCTTCGAATTAGTGCAAGCAGTTCCTGGGGGCTCATGAGTTCCAGCAGGGCACTCGCGGTGTAGTCGTTGGGCTCAATCAGCTGGTTCAAGAGCGCATATGTCAGCCGTTCCTGATTCGTGCGATCGCCCACCGGAGCAGGATTTGAATTGATGGACATTCGATGGCCTAACTATTTTCAAGACTTTGGCGCAGATGCGCTGCAACGGCCAAGTCGTCTTCGGTGGGAGCTGCGTGCTGTTGTTGGTCCGCGACTGTCCAGGCCACCCGCAGCAGACGGTGGATACCGCGCGCCGAGAGCCCGCGGCGAGCAGCAAGCTGTTCCAAAGCGGTCTTAGTTTTTGCTGGGTATCTCAGCTCGTGGCGCAGTACTTGCGTTGGAATTTGGGCATTGCAGCTAATGGCGAAGTGGCGAAGCCGCTCTTGGCTGCGCTCCCTTGTCGTGCGGACTCGTTCGCGAACTATGGCACTGGATTCATTCTGCGCGGGACTCAACAGCTGCGATTGGTGTACCGGATTCACTCGAACTTGCAGGTCAACACGATCCAAAATGGGGCCGGAGAGCCTGGCGAAGTAGCGCCGGCGGGCCATGGGCGTGCACGTGCAGCCGGTTCCCGTCCCGAAGTTCCTCCCGCAAGGGCAGGGATTGGATGCGAGGACGAGCTGGAATCGGGCGGGCAATCGCTGATGGCCACGGGCCCGGGCAAGGTTTATGTAGCCTTCCTCGATGGGCTGGCGAAGGGCGTCAAGTACGCCGGTATTAAACTGGGCGGCTTCGTCCAAAAACAGGATCCCGTGGTGGGCCCGCGTTATCGCCCCGGGAATCAGCTGCGCAGTTCCACCGCCAATCAGCGCGGACAGCGAAGACGTGTGGTGTGGTGCGACGAAGGGCGGGGTGCGCTGCAGCTGGTTGACCTCGTTCATTGCACCGCTGGTAATGGAATGCACTGCCGTGGCCTCCAGGGCTTGGCTGTCATCAAGCGGGGGAATGATCGTGGGCAGGCATTTGGCCAGCATGGTTTTCCCGGCGCCCGCCGGACCAACCATGATCAGGTGGTGTCCCCCGGCAGCTGCGAGTTCCAGCGCCAGGCGCGCTTCCTGCTGGCCGTTGACCAGCTGCAGGTCTGCCTCGTCATGGCTGGTGCTGGCCAGAGCGGATTGTGCCCGGGCGACGGCAGGGCCCGGATGATGCAAATGCGTAGTGATCAGTTCCTTCTGCGCGCCACAGAATTCCAGCACCTGCCCCAGGTGGCGGGCAGACTTCACCTCGATTCCCTCAACCAGCCGTGCCTCATTGCCATTTGCTTCAGCCACAATGACACGATCTAATCCATGTTCCTTGGCCAGTTGAACTGCGGGCAGGACACCAGGAACTGCACGCAAGGTGCCATCCAGGCCAAGCTCGGCCAGGTACAGCGTGGAGGGGCTGGCGAGCAATTGGCGATCGGCAGCCAGAGCGGCGACAAGAATCGCCAGATCAAAGCCGGAACCGTATTTGGGCAGGGTCGCCGGGGACAGATTAACCGTCAGTTTGCGGTTGGCCAGCGGAATGCCGGTGTTCCGCGCCGCCGCCTTGATACGTTCCCGTGCTTCATTCAGCGAGGCATCGGGCAGGCCCAGCATGATGAAGCCGGGGATGCCGTTTCCGAGATCGGCTTCCACTTCTATCAGCGACACGCTGACCCCGTGGATGGCCGCAGCGCTGGTTCGTGCCGTGCTCATGCTTGCACCGCTTGATGCAGGAGGAAGATGTACCCCGGGCCTTGAGGATAGACCTCGAGAATATCAACGCGGGGTTCGGCGATGAATGTCCGGTGGGCTTGGGCCCAAAGTATCAGCAGCCTGTGAAGCCTGCGGTACTTCTGCGCGGTGATGGCATCAAAGCCGGTGCCAAAGCGGGTTGAGGACCGCGTTTTAACCTCGACGGCCACAATCTGGCCGTTGCCGGCGCGAGCCACGGCATCCAGCTCGCCAGCAGAGCAGCGCCAGTTCCGGTCGAGGATCTCATACTGGTGATCGCTGAGGTAATTGGCGGCGGCCAGTTCCCCGGCCGCACCCAATCGTTGTGCCGCGGTGCGCATGATGGCTCCTGAATGTTCGGACTATTGGTCCTCAACATTTTCGGAGTTTCATGCCCGCGCGTGTGCCGCAGACAAGCGGAGTGTGGAAAACCGGCGCTAGGAGTCCAGCCCCTCCTTGGGGATCTGCAGCTCGTCGCGATTCAGTTCCTCGACGTTGACGTCCTTGAACGTCAGCACCTTCACGGACTTCACAAAACGCCCTTGCCGGTAGATGTCCCACACCCACGCGTCGGTGAGGTTCAGCTCGAAGTAGACTTCGCCGGCGTTGCTCAGCGTTTTGACGTCTACCTGGTTGGCCAGGTAGAACCGCCGTTCGGTCTCGACCACGTAATTGAAAAGCCCCACCACGGTTTTGTACTCGCGGTACAGCTGCAGTTCCATGTCGGACTCGTAATTTTCCAGATCGTCGCCAGCCATCACTTTGCTTTCTTTGTTGTGGCTTCACCATGGGCCGAGTCGGCCCGCGAAGTCAAGTTCCAGCTTTTGCGGTGGTAATCGCAGGGGCCCTGTGCACTGATTGCGGCGCGATGCGCGGCGGTTGCGTAGCCCTTGTTGATTTCCCAGCCGAAGTCGGGGTGGGACACGGCCAGATCGGTCATGATGTCGTCGCGTTCCACCTTGGCCAGGATAGAGGCGCCAGCAATCGCTTGGCAGGTCATATCGCCCTTGATGATGGTGGCCAGCGGCAGGTGCAGGCCCACCGGTTCGCGCTCGTCGGCGAGCACATCAAAAAGGTCGGGTTCCGGAGCGGTCAGCCAGTCGTAGCTTCCGTCCAGCAGGATGGCTTGGGGTGCGACGGCGCATTGCTCCACGGCGCGGGTTCCGGCCAGGCGCAGGGCGGCGGTGACGCCCAGGGCATCGATCTCCTGGGCGGAGGCATGGCCGACACCGTGGCCCACGGCCCACTCACGCACCTTGGGCACCAGCTCCTCGCGCGTTTCCGGGCGCAAGAGCTTCGAGTCGCGCAGTTCCGGGAATTCGCGCACGCTCTCGATGTCGATCACGGTAATGCCCACGGTAATTGGCCCGGCCAATGCGCCGCGTCCTACCTCGTCGACCGCGCCAACAAAGCGCACGCTGTGGCGCGCCGCCAGGGCGCGTTCATGGTCGAGGGTGGTGGGCTGGTTCCTGGTGGCTGTCATGATCGCTGGCAGGCTAGTTGCTGGCCGGGGCTGGGACGTTGGCGAAGACTTCACCGTGGGAGTCGATGGTGCCCCAGCGCGAGGTTGGCCACGAAATGATGGAGGCCCGGCCCTGGACCGAGTCCATATCCACGAATCCGCCTTCGATATCGGTGTGGAAGCGCGAATCGGCGCTGGCTGCACGATGATCGCCCATGACCCAGATCTTGCCTTCTGGCACGGTGATCGAGAATTCCATGTCCGATGGCTGGTTCCCGGTGTAGATGTAGGGTTCGTCGATGGCTTCGCCATTGATCATGAGCTTGCCGACCGCTGCATCGTATTCGACGGTGTCTCCTGGCATGCCGATGATGCGCTTGACCAGGTACTGCTCGTCGGCGGCGGGAAGGATTCCCACGAAGGAGAGCACGTTTTCGAACGCGGTGGGTGACTGCGCCAGTGGAGGCAGCCAGCCCAGGTCGTCACGGAAAACCACTACATCGCCGCGGTTCAGTTCAAAGGGGCCGGGGACCATCAGGTTCGCGAAGATGCGGTCGTTGACTTCCAAGGTGTGTTCCATGGAGCCCGAAGGAATGTAATAAGCGCGGAAGAAGAAGGTCTTGATCACGAAGGAGAGCGCCAAGGCGATAACCACGATGATGGCGATTTCACGGATGAAGCGCCATATCTTGTATAGCGGTCCCTTGTCCTGGGGATTTTCAGCTGGTGCGGCGCTCACAGTTCGATTAGTACCTTCCAATATCGCGTAACACACCCCATCTTACGTGCCAGCCGGTGGCGAATCGTTCATTATCGGCTTCGCCTGAACGGTGTGGGACGCAACAACGGCCAGCCCTTTGCGGGCTGACCGTTGCGAAATAGTGTTCTGCTCCCGCGCGGGCGGGTCATCGGAGAGGAAACCAGCTATGAGTTGGCGGGCGAGCCTATACCGCCGCTGGACTTGAAATCCACGGGGATATCGCCGACTGGCTGATCAGCTTCGATCAGCTTGGTGATCGCTTCGATCTGGCTCTTGTCCACCGAGAGCGTAATGCCGCCGGTTTCAGGATTCAACGAATAGGCGTGGATCGAATTGCGGATCGGGTTCTCCTGCTTGCCCTGCCACGTCATGATCTTTTCGATGGCCTGGCGCAGTTCCTGGCTGCTGTGCTTCACGATATGCCCGACGGCACCGGCTTCTTCGATCGCAGCGAGCTGGCCTTCATCAGTTGTCGACACGTGCAGCTTGCCGTTCTTGATCCAGCCCTGGACATAGTTTTCGCCGAGGTCTGCGGAAAGCTTGTCGTTGATCTTCAACAGTGCGTTTTGGTCCACGGAATTCTCGCTTTGGTTCTCGGAGGGCGCGGTGGGAGCAGGGGTCTGCGCGCCCGAGGACTCTTTGGTTCCTGGGTCCGTTCCTTGCCCGCAACCGGTCAACAGCAAGCTCGCCATGAGGGCCGTGGAGGCCAGCGCCAATGGAGTGCGGGATGTTCTGGAGTTGAAATTCATAATTGCACCTCGGTTTTTGCGTACCCATAGCCTTCTTGACTTCGAGGCTATAGGGCTTTTCGTAAAACAGTCAGTGAGCAACATGTGCACTAACTAAAAAGTGTCCCGCTACCTGTGGTGAAGTAGCGGGACACTTTCAGAGGTTCCTAGAACCTATGGGTAATTCTTTCCTTAGCCGTGGCGGCGGTTGCCGCGACGGAACAGGAGGAAGGTTGCACCGACCAGAGCCAAGGCGCCACCTGCAGCGATCAGTGGAGCGCTGCTCGAACCGGTGTCAGCCAGTGGATCGTCCTTCTTAGGAGTTTCCTTTGGCGTTGCCGACTTGGTTGGCTCGTTGGACTCGTCGTCCTGTGGAGCTTCCGAAGACTCTTCGGTCTCGGACTCGGAAGGCTCCTCAGTAGCAGTCTCAGTTGGCGTTGACGACTCCGAAGGCTCCTCAGTAGCAGTCTCGGTAGGCGTTGACGACTCCGAAGGCTCCTCAGTAGCAGTCTCGGTAGGCGTTGCCGACTCCGAAGGCTCCTCAGTAGCAGTCTCGGTAGGCGTTGCCGACTCCGAAGGCTCCTCAGTAGCAGTCTCAGTTGGCGTTGCCGACTCCGAAGGCTCCTCAGTAGCAGTCTCAGTTGGCGTTGCCGACTCCGAAGGCTCCTCAGTAGCAGTCTCGGTAGGCGTTGCCGACTCCGAAGGCTCCTCGGTTGGCGTAGGCGTAGGAGTCGGGGTTGGGGTAGGCGTTGGGGTCGGAGTTGGCGTTGGAACGGCTACAACGATGACGTTGCCGTTCGTGGTTGCCGACTTGTCGAAGCCCTTGTGCGCCTGCAAGGTGAACTCATATGCGCCAGTCTGTTCTGGTGCCGAGAACGTGAAGTCCCCATTGGAGTCAACCGTCACGGTGTCCACGACTTCGCCGTTGACGATTACGTCAACCTGGGTGCCTTCGGAAGCATCCGCGACGTTACCGGAGATGTCGCTTCCAGCTTCCACCTCTGAACCATTTTCAGTGGTGATGGCAGGCGCATTGATGAAGAGCTTGACCTGGTAGTCCTTGACTTCATCAATACGAGTCAGCGCGTCCTTCAGGCCGGTGTACATGGCGATGTCATCGTCAGTGTCTTCTGCGCCGTCTTCGCCAGGACCGTTAGCGGAGTTAATGCCGATGGCCTTGTTGCCGATCAATACGGCACCGCCCGAGTCACCCTGGTCCAGAACGTCCTGGCCCGGGTTATCTGCAGTGTATCCCCAGACGTCACGCAAGGTGCCGTCCATGCCCTGGACGAAGAAGATGCCCTCGCCGGTGATGGTCGAGCAGCTCCACCCGGTGGTTGCACCCGAAGAGCAGGCTTCAGCGCCAACAGCGCCGGCAGCTACATCAGTCACCTTGATAACCTGATCGCGCTCGTCGCCACCTGCTGGCCACTGCGAAACTGCTGCGTGAAGGTTCAGCGCAGGGTTGATCGCTTCAACCACCGAAATATCGGTGCCAGGATTCTCGGTATCTACGTCTTCCCAGGTCGCGTCAACCGGGTAGCCCGAGTTGCCAGGGCCGCCGAACTGGGCAAAACCGAATGTGCCCAATGCGTCGGTGTAGCCGAGGAAATCGTTCGGAGCGTTGGCTTCCAGGACATAGGTGTCGGTCATGGAACCGTCTTCGGTGCAGTGACCGGCGCTCAGGATGGCGTTCTTGCCGCTGGCATCCCAGGCGTTGAAGCCGATCGAGCAGCGTGAATCGGGAGCCTGGCCGTTCTGGCCGATCGCGTAGCCCATGCCGCCATAGATGTCTTCATTGGCTCCGGGCTTTGCAGCACCGTTGCCGTCCTTTTCCGATGGGGCAAAGACGACGTCCGAAGCTGCCACATGCTCTGCGAACTGCTCCAAGGACAATTCGCCCTCAGCGACTACCTTCTTGGTGATCTCGCGCTTCTGCCCCTCGATCGAGCCAGGGCCCGAGGCGATGATCTTGACGACCTTCTGCCCCTTGACCGTGGTTTCCACGATCGCGGTCAGGCGGCTCAACTCGGTGCTGTCAACATTGTCGACGAGCTCCTTGTAGACGCCCTCAGCGGTAGACAGGTTGTTCTTGTTGATTTCCAGGGAAACAGAAGCCTTGGAGGCTTCGACGATTGCCTTGGCCTTGGCAGCGTCCTTCTTGCTGACCTCGATCTCAACCTTGCCGCCCTCGACAGACGAACGAGCTTCGACACCCTCGTCTTCAAGATTCTTGTCTACTGCGGCAGCGGTCTCGCTGGACTTCGAGTCTTCCAGGTACTCGTCAACCGACTTGTCCAGGTCGCGCTCGATGGCCTCCGGCAGTCCGGTGGTATCCACCGAGTTTTCCGTGGCGGACGAACTTGCGCTGTTGGCCTCGATTGAGGAGGCCGACGGAGAAGGCGAACCCTTCGTCTCCTGCGCGGCAACGGCCGGCATGAAGCTGCTGCCAACTACCAAGGCGGTAGCGGCTGCAGCAACGAGGCCACGTTGCGCAGTCTTGTTATTTGGATTTGGCATTAATGCTTCTCCCACATTTATGGTGCGAGTGCCCTCGCGGCCCTTACCTCTGGGCGCGCTTCTAGGCACAGGTGTTGTTACCAAAATGAAACACTAGCCGCTTGACACTATGGTTTTCAAGTGCCGAATCAAACGAAAATACAAACCTCGCCAGCCAAATCACCTAGTCAATAGGCGTGGCCGAGCTTCGACCAGATCACATTTCAACGGAGAGGCCCATTGGTTTAATATTGGAATTATCTTTCTACGCCCTAGTCAGAGTCGCCAATTCTGTGAGTACGCGCAAAAGTTGCATACGAAACTCACAGGATCAGCTTGGTGCCAACGAACGACTTGAATATTTGCATAATTAAAAAGCAACTGTGCCGGATGGGGAGTTCTCCCCATCCGGCACGGTTAATCAAAGGTACATATTCAGCAAATCAATCGATGGCTGCCTTCTGGCTCAGCGGCCAGGCAATGCTCGTTGCCTTGCCGGTGACGCGGTCAACGCTGACCATTCCCCCGCCGCTGGCCCCGAGCAATGAGCGCGAGTCCTTGGACGTGGAGCGGTGATCGCCCATGACCCACAAGCGGCCTTCGGGGACCTGGACCGAGAATTCCTGGTCGCTCGGTGCGTTGCCGGCAAAGATATAGGGCTCGCTGATGGGCTGGCCGTTAACGGTGATCTGGCAGTTGGACCCCTTGCATTCGACGGTGTCTCCCCCAACGCCGATGACGCGTTTGACGTATTTACTGCCGGTTCCTGTCAGGCTGAAGGCGCCGAGCAGATCGTCGGCGAAACCGGCCCTGGCGTAGGGCAGGAAGGAACCGCGCCCGTCAAAGACGATTACGTCCCCGCGCTGCGGTGGCGCGTCCCGGTAGGCGCGGCGGTCAACGGCGATGCTCTGGCCCGGATTCAGGGTCGGCTGCATGGAGTTGGAGTCGATATGGTAGAGGTCGATCACCGTCGCGCGGAAGATGATGGTGCTCGATAGGCCAAGAATGATGGCGAGTACAGCGAAGCGCCAGACCCATGAAAAGGCCCGGCGCTTCACCATTGCTCGCTCGCTGCGGGCAATCTGGTTCATCGAAGAACGCAGATTACTTCTTTGCGTTGAAGTCACGCTTCTCGCGGATGCGAGCAGCCTTGCCGTGACGATCGCGCATGTAGTACAGCTTTGCACGACGAACGTCGCCCTTGGTCACAACCTCGATCTTGTCGATGATTGGGGAGTGAACCGGGAAGGTACGCTCAACACCGGTGCCGAAGGAAACCTTGCGGACGGTGAAGGTTTCGCCAACGCCCTGGCCCTGACGGCCCATAACGTAGCCCTGGAAAACCTGGACGCGCGAGTTCTTGCCTTCGATGATGTTGACGTGCACCTTCAGGGTGTCGCCAGGACCGAAAGCTGGGATGTCTGAACGCAGCGAAGCTGCATCGACGGAGTCAAGAATATGCATGTTGCATCTCCTAGGATCAATGCCGCAGGTCACCGAATCCTCGTAGCGGGGCCCATCGCCGGCCTGAGGCCTGGCGAACTCCCCGGAACGTTTACCACCGACTGGCTCTAGCAGTCGATGCGGCGGTTCTTATAGATCCGGTCTTCCCCCTGCGGCAGGAGCCAGACAAAAACACGCCAAGAGACAATTATGCCGTATCACTGGGGTTCGCGCGAGTCCAGCCAAATTTCTGCTGCCGTGATGTTGGCCTCTTGCCCGGCTTTGGCCAGGCAGGCTTCAGCTGTCGCTGCTCTCCCCGGTGCCTGCCCCGGTGGCCCAATCCAGTTCGGATTTCGGCGTGATGGCCCCGTCAACCACAGCAAATCCGTTGTGCCACAGGGCATCGCGATCACGGCGATTCAAGCTCTGGACATCCATCTGGGTGATCAGGTCCGGGCGGCGGGCGGCCGTGCGCTTGATCTGCTCGTCGCGGCGGAACCGGCCCACGCGCTGGTGGTTTCCGCCAAGCAGGACCTCGGGAACTTCGCGGCCCCGCCATGCGGCAGGCTTGGTGTAGACCGGGTATTCCAGCAGGACATCCGAATGGGATTCCTCCACCAGGGATTCCGGGTTGCCAATGACGCCGGGAATCAGCCGGGCGATAGCCTCGACCATCACCATGACCGCTACTTCTCCCCCATTAAGCACGTAGTCGCCGATGGAAACGGGAATGACGTTGAAGTTCTCGTGCGCGTAGTCGACAACGCGTTCGTCGATGCCTTCGTAGCGTCCGCAGGCGAAGACCAGGTGCTCTTCTTCCGCGAGCTCATAGGCCATCTGCTGGTTGAACACCGCACCGGCCGGCGACGGGACGATCAGGGTCGGCTTGGGACCCTGGGCACCGGCAGGGCGCACGGAGTCCAAGGCCCGGCCCCACGGCTCGGGCATCATCACCATGCCGGCGCCGCCGCCGTACGGGGTGTCGTCCACCTTGCGGTGCTTGTCCTCGGTGAAGTCGCGCAGGTTGGTGACCTTCAAATCCAGGATGCCGTCTTCGGCGGCCCGGCCGATCAGCGAGAGCGAGAGCGGCTGCAGATACTCGGGGAAAATCGAGATGACATCTAGGCGCATGGTTTAGTGCTCTTCCTCGTTGGAGTCGTCGTCACTGTTCAGGGTCAGCAGTCCGGCTGGCGGGGTGATGACCACGATGCCAGATTCCGGATCGACCTCCGGCACGAATTCGTCAACGAAAGGCAGGTACACCTCGTTGCCTTCGGTGTCCTCGAAGACCAGCAGATCCTGCGCAGGGTTGGTGCGCAGTGCGGTGATGACGCCGACCTGCTTGCCCTCGAGCATGACCTTCAGGTCGAGCAGCTCATGCTCGTACCATTCATCCGAATCGTCCTCGGGCTCGTCGGAAACCTCGATTTCAAGGCGGGCCCCGCGAAGGGTTTCGGCCTGGTTGCGGTCGTTGATCTCCTGGAAGGAAAGCAGCAGGATGGTCTTGTTCCAGCGGGCGTTCTTCACGGTGAGGCTCTTGACCGGACCGTCGATCACGATCAGCTCCTCGCCTGCGGTGAAGCGCTCCTCGGGGGTGTCGGTCTGGACCTGAACGGTAACTTCGCCACGGATACCGTGGGGCTTGCCGATGCGGGCAACCTGCAATCGCATAGTCTGCTGCTCTTTCTGCATTGTGTGGGGGTGAAACACGAAAGGAGTTTCCGTCACCAGTGGGACGGAAACTCCTTTCGAGATGAAGCCAACGAAGTGTTGGGCTGCAGTTGCTTAGCCGCGGCGACGGTCGGTGTCGATAACATCAACACGAACCGATTCCTTGGCCAGCGCTGCCATGACGATACGCAATGCTCGTGCGGTGCGTCCCTGGCGTCCGATCACGCGACCGAGATCCTCAGGGTTGACCCGAACTTCGAGCAGATCGCCGCGGCGGGTGGACTTCAAGGCAACCTTGACGTCTTCCGGCTCCTCGACGATTCCGCGCACCATATGATCCAGCGCATCAACGAGCACTGTTACTCAGCCTCGGTTGCTTCGGCCTCTGCCTCTTCAGCAGCTGGCTTCTCAGCCTTCTTGGTGATGGCCTCAGGAAGGATCACCGAACCCTTTTCAGGAGCAACGAATGCTGGCTTAGGCTCGGCAACCTTGTAGGTGCCTTCCTGGCCATCGATGCCCTTGAACTTCTGCCAGTCACCGGTGATCTTCAGCAGTGCGTGTACCTGCTCGGTTGGCTGAGCGCCAACGGACAGCCAGTACTGTGCACGGTCCGAATCGATCTCGATGATCGAAGGGTTCTCGGTCGGGTGGTACTTGCCGATCTCCTCGATGGCACGGCCATCGCGCTTGGCGCGGGAGTCCATGACAACAACGCGGTAGAAAGGTGCGCGCATCTTACCGAAGCGCTTCAGACGAATTTTAACGGCCACTGTAGTGGTCACTCCTGTTTCTCAACATGGTCGAGCACGATTTTTGGCACCTGTGGGGCAGGCCTTACTTCTCGCGCTCTAAAAAGGACAGGATTCGAAGCGGAGAGAGGGGCCACAACAAATCGAGTACCCTGCAATTATGCCAGAGAGCTTAGTTGCTGGCCAACTCTTTTCTGCTGGCGAGTCGACCTGCGCCCATGAGCTTGATCACGTAGCGCGTGATGAGCTGGACTGTGCGCCAATCCGTGGTGAATCAATTCTACTAGCGGCCCCTGCATTGCGGAATGTCCGACACAAAGAGCTCCGGTCGCTGGGCGCTGGATACTCTGGCCTGCGCGCTTGGATTTGCCGAAACAAGGTGCCAGGAATCTTCGCGTAACCGTGTATTTTCTTCACAAGCTGCTTGAGGGGAAAAGATCGTACTTGTCTAGCTGTTTTTTAGTCCTCCGCAGGGAGCCTTTGCATGCCGAGGCTAACCAACGCCGAAATACTTAAGCCAATACCGACAGGCCGGTATTGGCACGCGTTTGTTTAGGCTAACCTTATTGAGGTTTGAGTGCTCGCCCGCTGCCTCATCAAGGGATGTGCGCGCAGTGCAAGAACTGCCATGAAGGGAACGCCTCTTCGCGGTCTCCACACTTTCGAGAAAGCAACACACCATGCTCGGAAACTTCCTGATCGGCCTGCGCGAGGGACTTGAAGCCGTCCTCATCGTCGTCCTGCTTATCGCCTACCTGACCAAAACCGATCGGCGCAATTTGCTTCCGCGTATTTGGGCTGGCGTGGCGTTTGCGGTCATCGTGTCATTGGGCTTTGGTGCATTGCTGACGTTCGGGCCGCGCGGACTGACTTTCCAGGCGCAGGAAATCATTGGCGGCGGGTTGTCGATTATCGCCGCCGGCCTGGTGACCTGGATGATCTTCTGGATGGCCGGCGCCTCTAAAACGCTCAATCAAGATCTGAAAAACCAGGTCGACAAGGCGGCAACCGGTTCAGCATGGGGATTGGTCATGGTCGGCGCGCTGTCGGTCGGACGCGAAGGGCTGGAAACAACGCTGTTCATCTGGGCCGCAGCGCGAAGCACCGGGGAAACTTGGCAGCCGCTGCTCGGAGCGGTGCTGGGGCTGGTTGGCGCAATCGCCATCGGGTTGCTGCTCCACCGCGGCATCGTGAAAATTCAGCTCTCCAAGTTCTTCACCTGGACCGGTGCCTTGCTGGTAGTTGTGGCCGCCGGGGTCTTCTCATACGGGGTGCACGATCTGCAGGAAGCCGCAGTGCTTCCCGGGATCCACGCACTTGCCTACGATTTCAGCGCCGCAATCCCGCCGTCAGGCTGGTTGGGCACGGTGTTGCAGGGCGTCTTCAACTTCATCCCTGCCACCCCATGGCTGGCGGCCATCGCCTGGTGGGCCTACCTGGTGCCAGTGATGTTCTTCTACCTGCGCAAGACCGCCTCCCCGCCACGTGCGGCCAATACCAAAGCAGCTGCGGCCAGCTAAGCCGCGGCAGCGAAATTTTTCACACCCAACCTCGTGAACTCGCCTTCACGCTTCATCACCGACCAAGGAATCACCCACATGAAGAAACTTCTTGCACCCGCCGCGCTGTTCTCGCTCGGCGCCCTGGTTCTGACCGGTTGCACCGACAACAACGTCTCAGCCGCCTCCGACGGCTCCATCAACGTGGTGGCCACCGACGATTCGTGCACCGTATCCACCGACAACGCGCCCGGTGGGACACTGAAGTTCAATGTGAAGAACGACGGAAGCAAGATCAACGAGTTCTACCTGCTTGCCGATGACGGGCTGCGCATCGTGGGAGAAGTCGAAAACGTTGGGCCAGGGGTCAGCCGGGATCTCGTAGTGCTGGCACCGGAAGGCAGCTACTTTGCCGCCTGCAAGCCAGGAATGGTCGGCGACGGCATCCGTTCGGCCTTCACTGTGACAGCGGCGGCCGATGGGCAGCAGGTCTCCGCAGACCGCGCCACATTGCAAAAAACCGCAACAGACCAGTACACCGCCTACGTCAAGGACCAGGCCGAACAGCTGCTGCGCGGCACCAAGGACTTCGCTGCAGCTTTTGCCGCCGGCGACGAGAAAACCGCCAAGCAGCTCTACGCGTCAACCCGCATGCATTGGGAACGAATTGAACCAGTGGCAGAATCCTTCGGCGACCTTGATCCGATCCTCGATGCCCGCGAGGCAGACCTGGCCGAAGGCGACCAGTTCACAGGTTGGCACCGCGCCGAAAAGGATTTGTGGGCACCAGAGAAGTACACCAAGATGACCGGGAAGCAGCGCCAGGAAATTGCCGACGGCATGGTGGAAAACACCCAAAAGCTCCACGATCGCACCCTCAAGCTCAGCTTCACCCCAGACCAGCTGGCTAACGGCGCAAAGTCGTTGTTGGACGAAGTTGCCACCGGCAAGGTCACCGGCGAGGAAGAGACGTTCTCGCACACCGACCTCTGGGACTTCCAGGCGAATATGGAAGGGGCCAAGATCGCCTACCAGGACTTGAAGCCGCTGCTGGAAGGAACCGACGACAAGCTGGATGCCCAGCTTGAGAAGAACTTCACCTCATTACAGGGGCAGCTGGATCAGTACCGCGACGGCGAGGGTTTCAAGTACTACGACGAGCTGAGCACCAAGCAGGTGCAGGAACTGGCGGCCGGTGTAGACGCGCTCTCCGAGCCGCTGTCCAAACTGACCGCCGCTGTCATCAAGTAGCCCCTGCATCAGCACCATCTAGACCAAGGATCAGCATCGTGCCCAAAAATTCTTCCACGTCCACGTCCGAGCCGTCAGATGTTGCTCAGACCGGCGCGAAGGAATCGCGCCGCGGGCTGTCCCGGCGCCTGTTGCTCACCAGTGCCGGGGCAGGAACTGCCGGCCTGGCTGTCGGCGCGCTGGCCCATGCCGGGCTGGCTGGACGAAGCCACGCTGCCACGGTGGTGGACACCGTGGAATTTTACGGTGCCCACCAGGCCGGAATCACCACCGCCGCCCAAGACCGGATGCATACCGCAGCTTTTGACGTGACCAGCGATGATCGCGAGGCGCTGATCTCCATGTTGCGCTCGTGGACCGATGCCATCGCTGCCATGACCCAGGGCCAGCAGGTGGGTGCCGATGATCCGGCGGCAGGTTCCTATGACGCACCGCCGTCAGATACCGGCGAGGCAGCAGATTTGAGCGCCGCCAACTTGAGCGTGACCATCGGATTTGGGCGCAGCCTGTTTGTGGGAACGCACGGCAAGGCCCGCTTCGGCCTGGACGGAAAACTGCCCGAAGCGCTGATCGAACTCCCCCACTTTTCCGGGGACCAGATCGAGGAAGGGCGCAGCGACGGGGATATCGTCGTGCAGGCCTGCGCCGATGATCCGCAGGTTGCGGTGCATGCCATCCGCAATCTGTCACGCTTGGGATTTGGCACGGTACGAGTGCGCTGGAGCCAGACCGGATTCGGGCGCACCTCGAAAACCACCAGAGCCCAGCAGACTCCGCGCAACCTCTTTGGTTTCAAGGACGGCACGGCCAACCTTCTGGCGGATAACCAGGAACTGCTCGATCAGCACGTGTGGGTGGGAAAAGATTCCACCGATCAGCCGTGGATGGCGGGCGGAAGCTATATGGTGACCCGGCGGATCCGCATGCACGTGGAGACTTGGGATCGCTCCGCGTTGCGCGAGCAGGAAAACGTGGTCGGACGCGTGAAGTCCACCGGTGCCCCATTATCGGGCGGCGAAGAATTCAGCGAACCCGACTTTGCCATGGCCGGTTCTGCCGGGCCGGTGATTCCGGTGGATTCGCATGTAGCGGTTCTGCATCCTTCCCAACACGACGGTGTGCAGATGCTGCGTCGCGGGTTTAACTATGTGGATGGCTCGGATGGTTTAGGGCGCCTTGATGCCGGGCTCTTTTTCATCGCCTTTGTCAACGATGCGCGCACGCATTATGTGCCCTTGCAGGAGGCCATGAGCTCCACGGATGCCATGAGCGAGTATCTGCGGCATACCTCCTCGGGCCTCTACGCGATCCTGCCCGGCATCGGCCAAGGACAGTACCTCGGCCAGCAGCTGTTCGATTCCTGACTCCGGCGGTTTCGTCGGAGCCCGCGTTCGCTGGGCCTTGCTGGCTGAGCGGTGCCTCCCCGCGTTACCGAACCTCGATCCGGCGAGTCTCCGGGCCATTGGTAATGCCACCGGTTCAACAATGACTTGAGCTTGTTCTTCACCGCCGAACAAGGGTCGGCGCCAGCTTTGAGCCTGCATCCGGTCGTAGTGCGCCTTTGGCAATGGACCGCGGCGGGACACCACTCCCGCCCAGTGGAACAACGCGTTATTCAACTTCCTGATACCTGATCGCGACGAAAAGCCACCCCGAATCGACCTGCCCGGCCGTCGCGGACTGAGTCGCAGATCCATTTCGATCGTCTGCGGCCAGTATGGTTCCCTTGAACTCGTAGTCCAGCGCCGGATGAATCTGGCGCAGCCTTCGATCGGCTCAGCAACGTGCCTCGAGCCTGCAGCTATGCGGCCAAATGGATCCGGTTTCGTTGCGGTCGCTGCAGCGGATCCAAGTGATTGGGCAGGATGATGTGCGCCAATCCGCCAATCGATACAAGGGTCAGCAGCTTGGCGTGAATGGCGTGATGGTGCGCGCGGCACAAACAGCTTCCGTTGCGCGTGGAAGTGCAACCGCCATGCTCCCACCAGGTGTCGTGATGGTACTCGAGCATTTCCGGACCTGCGGTGCAGCCCGGGACAATGCAGCCTCGATCGCGGGCAAAAATGGCGCGCTTCATCGCTTCGGTGAAGAAGCGCTCGGATCGGCCCAGATCCAGCGGTTGCCCGTCGGGTCCGAAAATCACCCGGAAGATTTCACCTTGGCAGATCAGCTGGCCGGTGTCCGCCGGCCCCAGCTTGACGCCGTGCTCCGAAATGGAGGTGAGGTTGTCCGGGTTTTTCAGGTCGGCCAGGGAGCCAAGCTTGATATGAATGGCAATTCTGGGGGCCACTGTTTTTCCGGTGCGCGATGATCCACGGTTCTTCAGGGCGGCGATCAACGCGTTCAATCGGCGCTGGGGCACTGGCACCTCCAAATCCGCGAGCGGACCGGCATCGCCAGGCTGCTGCTGCCCGGTATCGGCGGTATCCGGGTCAGCATTGTCTTGCTCTTTCTGCTCGCCCTGCGGCAAGATGGTTTGCTGATCTTCCGGAGGTTGCCCTGCTGGTTCCTGGGCCCAGAGTGGCATGGGCTCATCACTGCTGAACAGGTCGTCCCGGGCGACTGGGTGCTCGCCTGGGCGGTCGTCTGGGCGATCGCCGCTGCGATCCTCCTGCGCCGCCGACGAGTCCTGGGCGCCGCGGGCCGATTTGCCGGCATTCGTGCGCGGGTTATCGCTTTGCCCTATCACCGACCGGATTTCCTCGCGCTGGGCGCCAGCGACGATGAGCTCGTAGCGGTCGCATTCCCCGATGGTGCCACGCGGGTAGAAGCCGGGCTGCGGGGACTTGATGGTTTTGCGGGCAAGGCGCTCGGCGGCGATCAGCTCGGAAACGCGGGATTGGGCGGTGGCCAGGTCCGGCTCCTGGAACAGCTCGACAATGTGCGCCTCCAAGGTGCGGCCGTCGGCGTGGGTGGCGGTGGCATCCAGCGGCAGGCCTTCGAAGGCGGTGTCGGCCGGTTCGAATTTATCCAGGGCGCGGGCGGCGCGGGCCACGGTGCGCGGGTCGAGCACCGGCGAGCCGGTGTAGAGCTGGGCCAGCTTGGCCAGGCGCGGGGCGATCGTGGAGCCGTCGATGGCCCGACGGGCGATGAGCAGGTGGGCATCACAGACGCGGTGATCGGCTTCGTGGAAGTTCAGCCCCAGCCAGCTGGCTATGAAATCCGCGGTGCCGCGATAGTGTGCGCGCTGCGAATGCAGGTTGGCCGGTCGGCTGAAGTCCGTGGTGCCCTCGCGGGCCGCGGCCAGATCCTCGTCCGCCAGCAGGTGCGCGGCGGTGGATTCCAGGTGGATGGCGCACTGCAGCTGCTCGCGCACGGTGTAGCGGAAGAGGGTTTCGATGAGCCGGGCGTGGGCGGCGGCGGCGCGCGGGTCTTCGCTGGAGCGCAGGGCGTGGGACAGTTGCCCCAGCAGGGCGCAGCAGGCAGCCATGATCTCCAGGAGCACCGCGCACGCACCGCGCGGCGGTCCCCCGGTGATCGTATGGCGCAACGCGGTGAGCGTGCCGGCCAGCTGGTGAATTCCCATGGACCCATGATGGGCGCCGGCGCACAGATCGGGCGCAGAAAAAGTCCGGCTGTGGGAAAGTGCCGATCCGGCGCCGCGCTAGCTAGCGGCGCGCACCCGGGATTGGCGAAGGACCAGGAAGATCAGATAGGGCGCGCCGATGACCGCGGTGGCCACGCCGGCCGGCAGGACCACCGGGAAGCTGCGGGCGGCGGCCAGGTCGGCCAGGAGCACGAAGATGGCGCCGATGAGCGCGCTGTGAAGCACCGTGGGAATGGTGCTGCGCGCAATGAGCCGGGAGGCATGTCCGCTGGCCAATGCGACGAAGGCCAGCGGGCCGGCAATGACGGTGCCCGCAATAGCCAGCAGTGTCGCCAGTCCCAGCATCAGCACCCTCTCGCGCCCCAGGTTCATGCCCAGCGCCCGGGCGGTGTCGGAGTCCAGGGCCAGCACCTGGCGCTGCTGGTGCAGCATCCCGGCCAGTGCCACGCAGAGCACGATGGCCACCGGCGCGAGCAGCAGATCCGACCAGGAGATGGCGTTCACCGTTCCGGCCAGCCAGGTCAGCGCCTGCTGCGCGTTGTAGACCTCGCCCAGGGTCAGCATCCAGGAGGTGGCCGCGGCGCACAATCCGCTGAATCCCAGCCCGACCAGAACCAGCCGGTTGCTCTCCAGGGAACTGTGCCAGACCAGGGCGAACACCAGGGCGGAGACGAGCAATCCCCCGGCGGTGGCCGCGAGCACCAGCCCGTGGCGCAGGAAGAATTCGGGCAGGCCGGTAACCTGGCTGGTCAGCGCCAGCACGCTGACCGCGCCCAGGGCGGCCCCGTTGGTGACCCCGAGGATGTCGGGGCTGGCCAGCGGATTGCGCGCGACGGTTTGGGTCAGCGCCCCGGCAACCCCGAAGGCCACCCCGGCGAGCACCGCGGCAGCCGTGCGCGGCAGGCGGAATTCGATCACCGCCAGTTCGGTGCGCGGATCGGGGGCCGCGCCCAGCAGGCTGGCGATGACATCGCGGATCGGGATCGGGGTGCCACCGATGGCCAGGTGCAGGCACAGCGCCCCGAGCGCCACGGCCAGCAGGCCCAGCGCTGTGGTCATGGCGCGCCGCGATCGGCGCCGGGCCGCCGGAGCAGCGTCGTGGATGAATAAGCGGGTGCTCATACGGACACCGGCTTGCGGCGGCGGGCCACATAGATGAAGAAGGGGGCGCCGATCAGTGCGACCACCACTCCGACCGGCAGTTCGCCGGGGCGGGCCAGCACCCGTCCGATCACATCGGAGAGGCAAAGCAGCAGCGCGCCGCAGGCCGCGGAGCCCGGTATCACCCAGCGGTAGTCGGCACCGAAAATCCGGCGGGCCACGTGCGGGACGAGCAGGCCGAGGAACGCGATCGGCCCGGCCAGGGTGACCGCCAGACCCGAGAGCGCCACGATGGCGGCCAGGCCCAGGGTGCGGGCACGCGCCGCGGTGACCCCGAGGCTTCGCGCCGAATCCTCGCCCAGGGTCAGCGCATTCAGCCCGCGGGCATTGGCCAGGGCCAGCACGCTGCCCAGAACCAGCAGCGGCCACAGCGCCAGGAAGGAATCGTAGCCCTGGACCACGGAGCCGACCTGCCAGAAGCGCAGGGTTTCCAGCGCCGCCTCGCTGAGCAGCACAATCGCCGAGACCACCGCCGCGCACAGGGCGGTGACCGCGGCCCCGACCAGCACCAGGGTGATCGGCGAGCTGCCCCGCCCGTCCACCCGCCCGATGCCAAACACGACCAGGGCCGCCAGCAGCGCGCCGCCCAGGGCGAGCACCGCTTGGGTCCACGGGGCCAGCGGGCCGGTGAAGACCGCAACGGCCACGATGGCCAGCGCAGCGCCCTGGTTGATGCCCAGCAGGCCAGGCTCGGCGATCGGGTTCCGGGTGTGCCCCTGGATGAGCGTTCCGGCCATGCCCAAGGCGGCGCCGGCGGCCAGCGCGGTGACCGTGCGCGGCCAGCGGATCTCGCGGATGGCGATGTCGCTGGCTGAGCCGTCGGGCGCAAACAGGGCGTGGCCCAGTTCGGCCGGGGTGGACGTGCGGCTTCCGACCCAGAGGCTCAGTGCGACGACGGCGAACAGCCCCAGGGCCAGGGCCAGCAGGCTGGCGGTGCGCAATGTGGTTCGTGGAATGGCTCGGCGCTCTTTGTCATATGGCAGGGATGCGGGTTTATGTCGTGCGGGGTTGACCGCAGTGGCCTGGGCCATGCTACTGTTCAACCTGCGCATTGAGCTTACCCTTGCCTAACCTCCGGGTGCAAAATTACATAATGCCGCAATCAATAAATCTTCATCACGGAAAGCACTCGCATGCACATTCGACGAATTCTCCCCCTCACCGCGGCCCTGGCCGCTGCCGCCCTGGCCCTGAGCTCTTGCGGCGGCGCCAGCACCAGCGAGCCCTCGGCCAACGCCACCTCGGCCTCCGACGGGCAGTTCCCGGCAACCATCAAGCACTTCCGCGGCACGACCGAACTGCCACAACGCCCGCTGCGCGTGGCCGCGCTGGATCCCTCCTATGTTGATGCCACGATGCTGCTGGGCGCCGAATTGGTCGCCTACACCGAATACCGCTCCTCGGGCAGCCCCTTCCCGGAATACCTCGGCGATGTCTCCGAGCTGACCGACGAGGCGGTCAACATCGGAACCACCACCGAGCCGGACCTGGAAAAGCTGCTGGCCACAGAACCGGATGTCATCATTTCCGCCGATGTCCGCCAAGGCGCCATGTACGACCAGCTGAACAAGATCGCACCGACGATCTTCTCCGAATCCACCGGGCCCACCTGGAAGGAGAACGTGGTCCTGCTCGGCGAGGCCCTGGGCAAGAAGCAACAAGCGCAGGAGGCCGTGGCAGCCTACGAAGAACGCGCAGCCGCGGTCGGCAAGGAAATCCTCGCCAAGGATGCCGCTGCCACCTACTCCCTGGTGCGATTTGCCGGGGAAGACACCGCCCGCTTGTACTCCAGCGATTCGTTCATCGGCGAGATCATGTCGGATATGGCCATCCCGCGCCCGGAAGGCTCGCCGGATACCACCGAATCCATCTTCGTGCCGCTCTCGCCCGAGGAAATCCTCAAGGCCGACGCGGGTGTGATTTTCCAGTCCACCTGGTCGCCTGAAGGCGCTGAAGGCGATGCCTCGCGCGACCAGGAAAAGAAGTTCACCTCCAACCCGCTGTGGAAGAAGCTGAAGGGCGAAGTGGTTCCGGTCGACGACTCCATCTTCCTGTCCTCGGTCTCGATCCAGGGAGCGAATGAAGTGATCACCCAGGTTGCCGAGCACTTCGACGTGGATCCGCAGCTGCCGTAGCCCTCCGGAAGTGCGCCCCTTGGCCTCGACCCGTTCGCGGGCCGGCGCCAAGGGGCTTTTGCGGTTGTGCGCGAGCTATGCCGGGGCACCGAAGCCGCTGCCACCTGGCGGGAAAATGCGTGCGCGGCCCTGGCCCCGCATCGGCGAGCGGCTAGACTCGGTGGCAGCGGCCAGCGCGGTCCCCGGCCGGGGATCAGGCCTTGGCCAGCACCGCCCATTGAGTTAAGCCAAAGGATCGACCCGTGGCATCACCCAGCGAACATCTAGACGCCTACATGGTGACGTGGAAGCTCGAACGCGAATTCGGCGGCATGACCACGGTGTGCACCCAGCGCGCCGGGCTGTTCGCCCAGCGCTATGGCCGGGCGTTCGTGGTGACGTTCAACCGCGCGCCGGATCAGCATCGTGGATGGCGCGGTGATCGCATCGAATTCGGTGGTGGCCAAGGATCTGGTGCCCTATACGGTGGTGGGCGGCGTCCCGGCACGGGTGATCCGCGATCGCTTTGAGCCCGAAACGGTGCAAGCGCTGCAGGCCTCGGCGTGGTGGGAGTTGGCTTCGGAGGATCTGACGCGATGCGATGCCAGGTCCCCGGACCTGTTTGCGGCGCAGGTGCTGCGCGGCCGCGAGCATGGCCAGTTCCAGCCGCTGCAGACACAGCCGTTGACCGCCGGGGTGATTTCAGAACATCTGGACACCACGGCTGCCGCGGGCTGATTCCCTGGGCGCGATGCCCGGCTAGGCGACGGTGACGCGCAGCTGGTTGT
Organism: Glutamicibacter sp. GQ173; assembly: GCF_059759215.1. Taxonomy (NCBI): domain Bacteria; kingdom Bacillati; phylum Actinomycetota; class Actinomycetes; order Micrococcales; family Micrococcaceae; genus Glutamicibacter; species Glutamicibacter sp. GQ173. The sequence continues at coordinate 23,807 of NZ_JCAXDT010000002.1, read as the reverse complement.
TCCACGGATCCTTGAAGCGCAGTTCGGCCCCGGTGTGATGGTGGGCGATTTTTGCAAAGCCCAAGCGCTGTGCCAGCTTGCCGATTTCCTCGGTGGTGGGCACGTTGATCAGCACTTCGCCCAGGCCCAGGGTGTCCTTGCGGGGACCGGCGCCGAGGGAGTTCCAGACGTTCATCGCCATATGGTGGTGGTAGCCGCCAGCGGAAACGAAGAGCGCCTGGTTGCCCAATGCGGTGGTCTGCTCAAAGCCGAGCGTGTTGACGTAGAACTGCCGTGCGGTGGCAACATCGCCAACCTGCAGGTGGACGTGGCCAACCTCGGCGCTGGCCGATTGCAGGGAACTGGCAGCCTGCTCGCTCAGGTGCGTTTCGAGGTAGTTGTTGGGATCAAGATAGATGGTGTCCATGCGCACCTCGCCGTTGTTCCAGGTCCACGTGTCGCGGGGCCGGTCGAAGTACAACTCGATGCCGTTGCCCTCGGGGTCGGTGAAGTAGAAAGCCTCGGAGACCAGATGATCCGAGCTTCCGACAAATTTCCCCTGATCGAACTGCGCTGCCGAAAGCACGGTAGCGGCCAGGTCGGATTGGCTGTTGAAGAGCAATGCCGTGTGGAACAACCCTGCTTCGCTGCGTGCTGGAAGCTTCAGCCCGGGGGCGTTGCGCAGGTTGACCAACTCCCGGCTCCCGCGACCCAGCCGGGTGCCTTCCGCAGTTTCATCCAAAACCGCCAGTCCCAATGCCTGTTGGTAGTACTCGCTCATGACCTTCATGTCGCCAACCTTCAGCTGCACGGCGTTCATGTGGGTGGTTGCGGCGAGCTTGTCTTCTTTGAGCATGGTCATCTCCAGCGCCTTCTTTCCAATCAGGACTTCCTGTTGGCCATAACACTACTACGATTTACTTGATGCTTCAAGTAAATTCTGGTGTTCCGGCGATCACGCAATTGAGCGCATCGGATGCACCCCGGCCACAAGCTGGATAGGGGTTGCAAAAACCGAACACACTCGATCCTGCTGAAAAACCGACAAAGAAACAAGGACTCGAATTCCTTTTTAGCGAGCCCTCTAAAATAGAGATAAAATGCTAATAAGCGAGCAACTTGAAATTGCAATGAATGCGTATATTCTAAGAAAGTCACTAGATTTCTCAATCAAATTATTGGGGAATCATCACTTGCGCTTCAAGGATCCACTCAATAATGAACAAAACAGCTGTCTGGACATCAGCAATTCTCGCCGGCACACTGGCGACAGGCACTGTCGTTTACGCTAGCACTCGCAACTCTGACGCTCACGGAACCGTGACGCGAGTAGTCGACGGCGATACGGTGGACATGAGCATTGCCGGAAAAGAAACGCGAGTGCGGCTATTGAATATCGATACGCCGGAAACGGTCGACCCAAACAAGCCAGTCGAATGCATGGGCCCAGAAGCCTCAGAACACCTAGAATCCTTGCTTCACGCTGGCGACAAAGTTGATTTGAAATACGATGTCGAGCGAGAAGATCGTTACGGAAGAACTCTGGCTGCAGTCTACAAAGATGACGAATTCATCAACCGGGCAATCGCAGCAGCAGGAATGGGAATTGCCGTAAAATTCGAGCCAAACACGTGGTTCTACCAAGAAATCCTTGACGCCCAACGCTCCGCCGAACGCAATGCCAGCGGACTCTTCAGTGCCCAGATCGCATGCACCATCCCGGCTCAAGTGACTGAGGCTTTGGAAACAATGAACCAAGTACCCAACGCATCGGCGTCGACCATAGAGGAAGCCGAATCCTTCGCCGAAGAGGCAGCATTAGCGGGCGCAGCCGGCGTCGCCGTCAACAAAGCGTTGGAATTGATAACACCTGAGAGTCATCCTGTGACAGCCGCGCTACTGGCTACTAAATTCAAAAACTCGGCTGCCGAAGTACGTGAAAATACCGACAAAACTCAACGGCTTGCAAACAAGCACAGGGAACGCCTTGACGACCTCATTGCCAAAGAGGAACAACGCAAGGCGGCCGAAGAAAAGGCGAAACGCGAAGCGGATGAATCGCGCAAAGCTAAAGAAATAGCCAAGCGCGAGGCGGAACAACGAGCTGCTGAAGCACGGGAAGCCGAGCAAAGGGAAACGCGACAAAAAGCAGCTCAGCGCCCGAAGACAACAGCGCCCAAGTACAACAGGCCAAAATACGTAGCACCGAAACCCAAAGCTCCAAATGTTCAATCCCCCAGGAAACAGTCGGTGCCTGAAAACTACAACGGGCCTCGATGCTACGCCCCTGGCGGTAAAACTTGGAAGCCCTGTGGCTAGCAGCAATTGAAAGCAATAGCATAGAGGTCGCTTTGCTTTCAGAACGGATTCACGCACGGCAGTAGCAGTGCGTGAATCCGTTCCAATGCGCCGAGCACTGGAAGATTTTCGACAGAACGACTGCTTGCGATGACGAAGACGCCAGGCTCAACTCAACTGCACTGCCCACGCCGCCAACGCTTTCTTTTACTAGGACTTCAAAGTAGATTATTAGGTGACCCGCCTCACATCCTTGCGATATCGAGGCACCAAGGCGAAGATCTTCCCAGGAACAGAAGGTTAGTTGTGAGCGTTACCGATGAATTCAGAGCTGCCCGCGATCGACTTCTGGAATTGCGCAACGATTACGAACAGGCGCGGGCCGAGTTCCGCTGGCCTCAGTTCAGCGAGTTCAATTTCGGCTTTGACTGGTTCGACCAGGTTGCCAAGGATCCGCAGCGGGCGGATACGCCGGCGCTGATCATCACCGAACGAGACGGCAGCTCAATCAGGCGCACCTGGTCCGAGCTCTCCGAGCGCTCCACCCAATTGGCCCGCTGGCTCGCCGACCAGGGCGTGAACCGCTCGGATTCCATTGCCATCATGCTCGGCAACCAGGTTGAGCTCTGGGAGTCGATGCTCGCCGGAATCAAGCTCGGCGCCATCCTGATCCCGTGCACCACGCAGCTGACGCCCACGGATCTGGCCGACCGGATCGATCGCGGGCACATCCAATGGGTGATCACCAATGAGGCCGAGATCCAGAAGTTCGACACCGTGCCCGGGCACTACACGCTGATCCAGATCGGCGGCAGCGTCCCAGAAGGAAATCTCGACTTCGCCCAGTCCCACCAGGCCGAGGCCAGTTTCCAGCTCGGTTCCCCCACGCGCGCCAATGAAACCCTCTTGCGCTACTTCACCTCTGGCACCACCTCCAAGGCCAAGCTGGTTGAGCACACCCATACGTCCTACCCGGTGGGCCATTTGAGCACCATGTTCTGGATCGGGCTGGAACCTGGGGATGTTCACCTGAATGTCGCCTCGCCCGGCTGGGCAAAACATGCGTGGTCCAACCTGTTTGCGCCATGGATCGCCGAGGCGACCGTTTTCCTCTATAACTATGACCGCTTTGACCCGATCGCGCTGATGAATCAGATGGATACCGAAAAGGTCACCAGCTTCTGCGCGCCGCCAACTGTATGGCGCCTGCTGATCCAGGCGGATCTGGGCGCCTTGAAGACGGCGCCGCAAAAACTGGTTTCGGCCGGCGAACCGCTGAATGCGGAAGTCATCGACCAGGTGCACAAGTCCTGGGGACAGGTCATCCGCGATGGCTTTGGCCAAACCGAAACCACGGTGCAGATCGCCAATCCTCCGGGCGAGCGAATCACCATCGGCGCCATGGGCCGCGCAATGCCCGGCTACAGCATCATCCTGCGCGACCCGGCCACGGGCGAAGTTGGCGACGTGGGCGAAATCTGCCTGGTGACCGAACCGCGCCCACTGGGGCTGATGAAGGGGTATTTCGAAAACCCGGAGAAGACTGCCGAGGTGTTCAGCGACGGCGTCTATCACACCGGCGATATCGCCGAACGGGATGTGCGAGGGGTGCTGACCTATGTCGGGCGCGCGGACGACGTCTTCAAATCCAGCGACTACAAGATCAGCCCATTCGAGCTGGAGTCGGTGCTGATCGAGCACCCCGGGGTCGCCGAGGCGGCAGTTGTCCCGGCGCCGGATGAACTGCGCTTGAGCGTGCCGAAGGCCTACATTGTTCCAACCAGCAGCGCGCAGCCCGGTCCCGAACTTGCCGAGTCGATCCTCGCGCACTGCCGCGAGCACCTGTCGGCCTTCAAGCGGGTGCGGCGCATCGAGTTCGCCCAGCTGCCCAAGACCATCTCGGGCAAGATTCGCCGCGTGGAACTGCGCCAGGCCGAGGAGCGCCGCTTCCAGGGTGGCGATCCGGCCGGCACCGAATACAAGGACACCGATTTCCCTTCGCTGAAATCCTAGCCTCGGAAATTCCGCGTCCCGGCGGGTCCCGCAGCCATAGGCTGCGGGACCCGTTTCCTTTTAAGGAACAAGCCCCAAAGGACTTGTGACTCGAGCACGACACGAAGTTTACATTGTGAGTTACGACCCATACTATGAATCAGAGATTCGTGACCCAGCTCACTTTGCCCCCGTATTCAATGAAGATCGGAACCCCATGTCAGATACAGCGATTCTGATAAACACCGCCGTGGCCGTGCTCGCCACGGTGCTGCTGATCGTGAAATTCAAGGTCAATCCCGTTATCGGCTTGATTCTCGGCTCCCTGTATCTGGGGCTGAGCACCCAGCTGGGAATCACCAAAACCATCGAAACCATCACCCAGGGCTTCGGCGACATCATGGTGGAAGTCGGCCTGCTCATCGCCTTCGGCGTGCTCATGGGGTCGATCCTGAACCAGGCCGGAGCCATCCGGCGCCTAGTTGAAAAACTGCTCAGCGTCTTTGGCCCGAAATACCTGCCGTATTCCATGGCGGTAGCCATGAGCACCGTGCTGCAGTCGATCTTTGTCGACGTGCTGCTGGTGATTTCCGCCCCGCTGGCACGGCGCATGGCGCCAAAGATCGGCCCCATGGGCACCGCCCGCCTGGCCACCGCAATGGCCATCTCGCTGGAGTGCGGCATCATCTTCATGGTTCCCGGCGTCGGCTCGCTGGCCGTGGCCGGCGTGCTCGGCGTGCCGCTGGGCACCATGCTGATCTGCGGGCTGCTGCTGGTAGTGCCCACGGTCCTGCTGGCCACCATGGTGATGTCCTTCATCTTCCGCCGCGGGTTCTGGAAGCCCGAACGCGACGAACAGCGTGTCTTCGAAGAAGACGACTTCCCGCAGGCCAACCCAACTGGCCCCGGGCAGATTGCCCGGACTCCCTTCGCCAACGAGGACGAACAGGCCAGCGCCGTGAAGCTCGCGGTGGGCCAGGAGCGCAAGAAGGAAACCTCGCTGCTGCTGCTTTTTGCGCCACTGCTGCTGTCGCTGCTGCTGATCGCCATCGGCGCGGTGACCGAAATTGCGAAGATCCACAATGACGTGCTTGAACTGGTCGGCAACCCGGTGGTCGCGCTGCTCATCGGCCTGATCGGCACCACCATTGTGGGACGCGGCGCCATCGGCCAGAAGGGCGTCGAGGAAGCCATCACCACCGGTTTCAAGGAAAGCGGCCAGATCCTGCTGCTCACCGGTGCGGGCGGTTCACTGGCTGCCACCGTGGCCGCCGCCGGCCTGGGCGATATCCTCGGCGGATTCTTCAGCGCCAGCGCCGTCGCTCCCCTGGTCGTCGTCTGGGTCATCGCCGCGGTTCTGCACATCGCGGTAGGCTCGGTCACCCTCTCGGCCATCACCGCCGCAGGCATGCTCGCCCCGATCGCACCGGCCCTGGGATTGGATCCGGTGCTCATCGCGCTGGCCGCCGGAGCAGGCTCGCTGTTCATGATCCACGTCACCTCCAACACCTTCTGGCTCCTGCAATCCCTGCTGGGCCAAACCGTCCGGGGCGCCCTGAAATCCGTGACCGTCGGCGTCTCCGTCGCATCGGTGATCGCACTGGGACTTGTCCTGGTCATGAGCATCTTTATCTAATTCCAGCCAGCAGATCCAAGGAGCTATCCATGAGCCGCTTAGAGGCCAACACCCCGGCTATCGCCCCGCTAGAAGGCATCCGCGTTCTGGAACTGGGCAACTACATTGCCGCACCCACCGCAGGGCGCCTGCTGGCGGACTTCGGTGCCGAAGTCATCAAGGTCGAACGCCCCGAAACCGGCGACGAACTGCGCAACTGGAGGCTGAAAAAGGGCAGCGTGTCGATGCTCTACCGCACCATTAACCGGAACAAGAAATCGGTGGTGCTTGATCTGCGCAGCGATGCCGGACGGGCCGCCGTGCTCGACCTGGTGCGTGAATGCGACGTATTGCTGGAGAATTTCCGGCCCGGCACCCTGGAAAAATGGGGCCTGGGCCCCGAGCAGCTCAGCGCCGCCAACCCGAATCTGGTGATCACCCGGATCTCCGCCTTCGGGCAAACCGGCCCGCTGGCCGAACGCCCCGGCTTTGCCGCGGTCGCCGAGGCCTTCAGCGGATTCCGCAACCTGGTCGGCGACCCGGACCGGGCGCCGGTGCGCGTGGGCGTATCCATCGGAGACTCCATTGCCGGACTCTATGCCGCCTTCGGGGCAGTGATGGCGCTCTTTGAACGCGACCGCAAGAGCACCACAACCCAGCCGCTGCCACTGGATCACCGAATCATCGACGTGGCATTGCACGAGGCCATGTTCTCCATGATGGAATCGCTCATCCCCGACCAGGGCGCCTATGGTGAATCGCGCACCCGCACCGGCGGGCGCATGGAAGGCATCGCTCCCTCCAACGCCTATCTCTGTGCCGACGGAGCGAGCATCGTCGTGGCCGGAAATGGCGACGGAATCTACCGCCGGTACATGGAAGCCATCGGACGCCCCGACCTGGCCAGCGATGAATCCTTGAAATCCAACGCCCAGCGGTGGGAACAACGCGAAATGCTCGATGAGGCCATCGGCGCATGGAGCAGCACCTTGGACTCCACGGCGGCATTGGAAATCCTCGACGCCGCCGGAGTGCCGGCCGGTCCCATCTACACCGCCGCGGACATTGTGAATGAGCCGCAGTACCAGGCCCGCAACATGATCCAGAACTTCAGCGTATCCACCGGCGAGGAAATCCTGCCCGAGGTTGGATTCCCCGGAATAGTGCCGGTGATGGGATCCGCTTCCCTGCCCATCCGCAGCCTCGGCCCGGACCTGGGCGAGCATACAGGCGAAATCCTGGGCACCCTGCTGGGCTATAGCCCGGAAGAAATCATCAACGCCACCAACAGCGAAACGAGCCAAGCATGAGCTACTCCTTCTCCCCGGCAGCGACCCTGCGCGATGTCACCTTGCGCGACGGCCTGCAGCTGACCGGAAAGCTGCTGGACACCGAGCAGAAAATCGCGACCGTCCGGGAACTGCTGCGCCTGGGCGTCAAGGAAATCGAGCTGGGCTCGATGGCCCGCGCCGACCTGGTGCCTCCAATGGCCAATACCCTGGCCGTGGCCGAGGCGCTGACCGCGGAGGAACTGGCCCACTGCTGGATCTGGGTGGCCACGCCCGGACATGTCGCCAAGGCGGCGCAGGCCGGAATCACCAACTTCCAGTACTGCCTTTCGGTGTCCGACGCGCATAACCAGGCCAACATCTCGCGCAGCACAGAAGCAAGCCTGGAGGCCCTGCCCGAGGCCATCAGGTACGCGCAGGCAGTCAACGGCAGAATCCAGCTCTGCCTGGCCACCTCATTCACCTGCCCCTTTGACGGCCAGGTTCCCGAGTCGCGGGTGCTGGAGATCGCCAATGACCCCCGGGCCGAAGGAACCTGCGACATCGTCATCTGCGACACCTTGGGCCAGGCGGTCCCCGCCCAGGTGGCCTCGCTGATCAGCAATGTGCGCGCAAATTCGCCGCAGCGGCGCATCGTCTTCCACGGCCACGACACCTGGGGACTGGGAGTGGCCAATACCTTGGCTGCCATCGCGGCCGGGGCTGATGTGGTGGACGGCGCGTTGGGCGGATTGGGCGGATGCCCCTTCGCGCCAGGGGCCAGCGGCAATACGTCGAGCGAGGATATCCTCTTCGCTACCCGTCCCCAGTGGCTGACCCCGGAACGCTTTGGCGAACTGGTGCAGCTTTCCGAATCGCTGCTGGCCCAGCTGGGCGAGCCAAACCGGTCGAAGTCGGCCCAGGGAGCCCGGTCCAAGGCCAAGGCCTTCGAATGGGTCATCGCTTCGGAGCCCAGCGCCATGGACAGCGCCCGGTCCTAGGAACCGCGAACGATCAGCCCATCGCCTCGCCGCTATGCGGGGCGGTGGGTTTCCCCGGGGAAACGCCCGCCAATCAAACGGGTCATCCGCTCGGCCGTTTCCAGCAAGGGCTCAACCCAGCTCTCGCAGACCGCTTGCGGCATGCGCAGGGTCGGCCCGCTAATGGTCACGGCCGCCACCAATCGGGCCGCCGAGTCGAAAACCGGTGCCGACAAGCCGGAGGCGCCGCTTTCACGCTCTCCGATGGTGATGGCAAAACCATCAGCGCGGGTCGCCTCTACAGCCGCCTGCAAGTCGTCAAGGCCGGTAATCGTCGAGGAGGTCAGGGACTCCAGCGAGCCCTCAACCAGTCGCTGCATCAGCTCCGGTTTCCAGGCCAGCAGCACACGCCCGGCAGAGCCGGCATGCAGCGGTGCCAGCTCCCCCAGGTGCATTTCCCGGCGCAGGACGTGGCGGGTTTCGGCGATGCCAACGCAGACCCGGTACACCGCTTCGGCACGGAAAAGGCAGGCCGTTTCCCCGGTGCTATCCCGGAGTTCTGCGAGCAGCGGGCTGATCACGTCGAGCACTTCCTTGCCGCGCGTGGCAGGGGCAGCCCAGTACGCCATCTTCATACCAATGCGATACCCATCCCCCTCGCGGTCCAAGAAGCCCTGCTCCACCAGGTTGGCCACCAGCCGCTGGACTGTGGAGGCCGGCATGGAGGTGGCCTCGCGCAAATCAGAGAGGGTCAGAACCGGCTGGCGCAAGGAAAAGGAATCAAGGATGGCGCTGATTTTTCCCAGCACAAGAAGCGGATTCTGTTTCTTGGCGGGACCTTGTTCCTTTGGCATATTTCAGACGCTAGACCATCACAGCCATTACCGTCCAATTCTTTCTCCCACTGCGCATCAAGGGCCTCACTGCTGGATTGATCAGGGTGGCATCAAGGGAAAACCAGGCATCTGGATCTCGCCTCATGCACACGGTCAGGCGGCGCTTCGTCCTGCTGGTCGCTACCGTATATTGGGTGGCAACGAACAATGACGGCTGCTGGCGATGTCGCCCCGACGCAAAGGACTGCGATGAGCAATACCGAGAAGTTCCGAGCCGCACGCGACCTGCTTTTGGACGCCCGCGATGACTACCGCAGGGCCCGGACTGAGTTCGCCTGGCCAGAGTTCACCGACTTCAACTTCGCCTACGACTGGTTCGACGCCATCGCGCAGGATCCGCAGCGCGCCAGCGAACCGGCGCTGATCCTGGCTGAACCAGATGGCAGCACAGCCCGGTATAGCTGGTCCGAGCTCTCCGCGCGTTCCACCCAGGTGGCCCGCTGGCTGAGCGATCACGGGCTGCGGCGCGGCGAGGCGATCATTGTGATGCTCGGCAACGAGGTGGCGCTGTGGGAAACGATGCTGGCCGGCATGAAGCTGGGTGCCGTGATCATCCCTACCACCACCCAGGCCACCAGCGAGGATCTCGCCGACCGGTTCGAACGCGGCAACGCGTCATGGGTTATCGCCGGAGATGGCCAGCTGGAAAAGCTCCACGCAGTTCCAGGGTCCCGCACCATCGTGCAGGTGGGCGGCGTCCCCGAGACTGGAACATTGCATTTCGAGGATTCGCATCACGCACCCATCGAGTTCTCGCTGGATACACCAACTCGTGCCGACGAGAACTTGCTGCTGTATTTCACCTCCGGAACCACCTCCCAGCCCAAGCTCGTGCAGCACACCCATTCCTCGTATCCGGTAGGCCATCTGGCAACCATGTTCTGGATAGGGCTGGAACCCGGCGACGTTCATTTGAACGTTGCCTCACCCGGCTGGGGCAAGCACGCCTGGTCGAATTTCTTTGGCCCGTGGATCGCCGAGGCCACCGTCTTTGTCTTCAACTATGACCGCTTCGACCCGGTGGCGCTGATGGGCCAGATGCAGAAGGAAAACGTTACGAGCTTCTGCGCGCCGCCGACGGTCTGGCGCTATTTGATCCAGGCGGATCTTGCCATACTGAAAAGCCCTCCGCGCAAATTGGTTTCGGCTGGCGAACCGCTGAATGCCGAAGTCATCGACCAGGTGCGCAATGCGTGGGGCCAGGTGATCCGCGACGGCTATGGGCAGACCGAAACCACCGTGCAAATCGCCAATTCACCCGGGGAGTCGCTCAAGGTGGGTGCCATGGGCCGCCCGATGCCTGGATATGATGTCGAACTGCGCAATCCAACTACCGGCCAGCTGGCCGAGGTTGGCGAAATCTGCCTGCGCTTGGATCCACGTCCGGTGGGCCTGATGAAGGGCTATTTTGATGATCAGGCGAAGACCGACGAGGCAATGCGCGACGGGCTCTACCACACCGGGGATATTGCCGAACGCGATGAGGAAGGGATCCTGACCTACATCGGGCGGGCTGACGATGTCTTCAAATCCAGCGATTACAAGCTCAGTCCTTTTGAACTGGAGTCCGTGGTTTTGGAGCATCCCGCCGTGGCCGAAGTTGCTGTTGTCCCTTCACCGGATCCGCTGAAGCTTTCGGTGCCCAAGGCCTTTGTCATTCTGGCTTCCGGCTATGAGCCCAGTGCCGCCACCGCGAAAGATATCCTCGGGTTCTGCCGTGAGCATTTGGCCCCGTACAAGCGGATTCGCCGCTTGGAGTTCTCGGATCTGCCCAAGACCATATCCGGGAAGATCCGCCGGGTTGAATTGCGCCTGGCCGAAGAAGAGCAGCATGCGGCCGGCAAAGTCCCGCCCAATGAATTCCGCGATACCGACTTCCAGGACTGAAATATCGCAGCTTGCGATGCTTGGGTGCATTCAATGCACTAGGGCACCGGCGGGGACAGCGCGATTGAGCTGCTCCCCGCCGGTGCCCTATGAAGATCTGCCAGTTATGGCTCAGAAATCTCGTTTGGCCTTCGCGGCATCAACAATTCCCTTGCCCAGATAGAACGCTCCGTCAGCGTACCAAGCGAACATCAGCAGCTGGCGGGCTGGCTTGGGAAGCCATGCGAACTTCTCGCTCTTGGCCAATACTGCATGAACGCCCAGCCCAGAGGCCAAGACGAAAGCGCCGGAGCCGATCAAGGCCTGCGGGTTCCACCCGGCACGGAAGAGCACCCGCTTGAGCCCGGTGGCTTCGCGTTCCTGCTCGCTCAAGGCGGCGCGCAAGCTCCGGAAAGGTCCGCCGGTGGAAATGACACGGCGGTCTTCCGGAATCGGGCGGCCGGTCAGATAGTCAACGCTCCGCGGATCGAAGCCCAGCAAGGCGACAAAGCGCTTCATGCCCGCCAAATCAACCGGGCCCTGCAGCAGGCCCAAAGCCTCGTCTCGTGCTATTGGGTCAGAGACCAGTTCATCCAGCAGTTGCACGGTCTCGTCATCGATGCCCAAGAGCAGCCCATCAAGTTCCTTCAGGCGCTGCGCGGCCGGAGAATCCGTCTCGGGCTCAAGAATGACCTGGCGTTCCAGATCCAGAACCATCATCAACGACGGGCCATAGAGCTCGCGCCGAGGGCGCTTGGCTTCAACGGTGGCCATGATGACATTGCCGGTGCGGGCCAGCGACAGGAATGGGCGGTTGGAGCGAGCGATTCCAGGCGAGAAGACCGGCTGGGCAGGCATTGCCATGAGTCCGGAATCGGTGTTCCATACGGTGATCTGGTTATCGTCGAAGCCGGCGGCGAGCACCAGTTCCGAGGCCTTCAGCGTTGCCCCGTGAAGCAGCTCATTGGTGGCCCCGAGATCCCCGAGAATGTCATCATCGGGGGTTGGTCCGTCGATCTCGTCGCCGTCGACCAGCACGTAGTCGGCCTCGGTCGAGTTCTTCAATTCGTGCACCAGCTTGGTGACCCGGGAACCTTCGCGCAATTTGCCCTTGGCATCGATGCGGTAGAGCACCGCATCCCGGGCTTCGCTGACAGTTGCGACCTCGGCGAGTACCTCGGTGGAGTTCTCTCGCTCGACGGCTCCCCCAACGAATCCCAGCAATCGGCGGTCGGCCAATGCGGTGCGCACGACTTCGGCGGCATCTGGCTTATCGCCCATGAAAATGAACTCTAGGTTGAGGTAGTTGAACTCGGTTGAATCCACGAAGAGTAGCCCCTTTGGTCAATTGAAGATGGCAATATGTCAATCATAGGCGGTAACCGGTACCCACTTGGAAGAGAACGTACGGGCCAACGCTAGCGGTAGCGTCGGCGACGGGTGCGGAACCAGCGCAGCGCTCCGAAGGCGGTATTCCCGGCGGCGTCCGCATAGCCAAGCACCAGTAGCAGCACGATGGCCCAAGGCGGCATCCAAGGCTCTTGCCAATTGGTTCCTGCCAGCATCAGCGAGAACACCAATGCCTCCGCAAGGCCCAGCGCCAGCTGCGCCACAGGCTTCCACGACGAAGCGTTGTACCACCGCGGCCGGGCATTGATCTTTCTGAATTCGGCAATCATGGCTCGGACCACGGCCTTGGCCATGCCCACCGGCTCGACCTGCCGCGCGTTCTCGGGAAGAACTGCATCCTCCAGGTAGCGGGCCAGCGCTGGTTCATGCCCAAAGGCTTCCAGCACCCGCTGCACCGATTCCAGGCTGCCGGTGCCGGCCAGCACCTGCTTAAGCCTTTCGATCTCTTGGGCGCCCACCGATAGCCCAGCGAGCTCATCAAGCTCCTGCTCATCGATGCTGTCCTGGTTGGCTATCAACCAGTCCAATTCCCTTCTGGCGGGACTTTGCTCCGCCGGCCAGAAAGCGGGGCTGGCTGCGACTGGCCAGATATGAACCCAGGCTGGAAGCCCGCCGAGCTTAACCGCCTGCTTGCGGAACCAGAAGCTCGCGGTGAATCGGGCTCCGGTGCGGCTGAGCATAATCGCCGGATGCTGGCTCGACGAAATAACCCCGCCCACCAAAAAGCCCTCGTGCACGGCCACTGCTGCGGCCCCGGGCCCCGGCGGCAGAAGCTGCCAGCTGGTTCTGCTCGCGGACGCCCACACGCCCATGTCCGGCTCGTTCAGCGCGCCGATGACCAGGGTCCGCCCCGAAGGCATGGCCTCGAGCCGCGGATCGTCGATGGGTTCCCCGCTTTGCACCTCGACGTCGTCCTGGTCGACATATAGCGCACCGGTGCCCAGCTTCAACGCCAGCGCGAAATCCTCGACCTGCTGGCCCAGCCTCAGGCTGCCTCCCGCGTTGGCCAAAAACAACAGGCCTTCGGGATTTACCGCGATGCTGATCTCGATAATGGACAGTCCATTCCAGGGCACTGGGATGGAGACCACAGAGATAACCTCACGGGCGGCCAGCAGCTCCCGGACCTTGGCTTCGGCCTGCCCGGCGTTCGGTTCTTCGAAGATAAGAGTCAGGGCGGCGACCAGCGTTTGCTCCTGGTCGCCGCCCTGCAAGGACTCGTGACTATTTGTTGCCAAGGTACTTTTCGAAGCCGGCTGGCAAGTTCAGGCTCGATGGATCGAAGTCCTGGTTGGCGCCCTGTCCGAAGGAGGCCCCGGCTGGTGCCGAAGACTTCTTGTTCTTGGCCTCCAGCTCGGCCTGTGCGGCCTTGGCCGGGTTTCCGAACTTCTGCTGCTTCTTGCCCTTGCCCTTGGCCTTGGCCTTCGCCTTGCGGGCAGCGCCCTTGCCTGCACCTGGCATGCCCGGGATGCCGCCGCCGGCGGCCATCTTCTTCATCATCTTCTGCGCTTCGGTGAAGCGCTCAAGCATCTGGTTGACCTCGGAGACCGAGACGCCCGAACCCTTGGCGATACGCGCGCGGCGCGAGCCGTTGATGATCTTCGGCGCGACACGCTCATGCGGGGTCATCGAGCGGACGATGGCTTCCACGCGGTCGATCTGGCGCTCGTCGAACTGCTCTAGCTGCTGGCGGGAAATCTGCGCGCCGGGCATCATGCCCAGCAGCTTCTTCATCGAGCCCATCTTCTTGATCTGGGCCATCTGGGCGAGGAAGTCGTCCAGGGTGAAGTCTTCCTGGTCGGCGAACTTCTTCGCCATCCGCTCGGCTTCGTCTTTGTCCCAGTTCTTCTCGGCCTGCTCGATGAGCGTCATGACGTCGCCCATGTCCAGGATGCGCGAAGCCATGCGGTCCGGGTGGAAGATCTCGAAGTCGTCCAGGTTTTCGCCGGTGGAGGCGAACATGACCGGCTTGCCGGTCACCGAGGCTACCGACAGGGCGGCGCCACCGCGGGCATCGCCATCGAGCTTGGAGAGCACCACGCCGGTGAAGTCAACGCCCTCATGGAAGGCCTGGGCGGTGTTGACCGCGTCCTGGCCGATCATGGCATCGATGACAAAGAGCACTTCGTCCGGGTTGATGGCGGCGCGGATATTCGCGGCCTGGGCCATCATCTCGGTGTCCACGCCCAGGCGGCCGGCGGTATCGACAATCACCACGTCGTGCAGCTTGGACTTGGCTTCGGCGATGCCGTCGCGGGCAACGGCGACCGGGTCGCCGGTTGGGGTGTCGAACTCCGAGGAGACGCCCGGGTGCGGTGCGTAGACCGGAACGCCAGCACGCTCACCGTTGATCTGCAGCTGCTTGACAGCATTGGGGCGCTGCAGGTCGCAGGCCACCAGCATCGGGGTGTGGCCCTCGGACTTCAGGTGCTTGGCCAGCTTTCCGGCCAAGGTGGTCTTGCCGGCACCCTGCAAACCGGCGAGCATGATCACCGTTGGAGGGTTCTTGGCCAGGTTCAGGCGGCGGGTTTCGCCACCGAGGATTCCAACAAGCTCCTCATTGACAATCTTGACGACCTGCTGGCCCGGGTTCAGGGACTCGGAAACCTCGGCACCCAGTGCGCGTTCTTTCACCTGGGCCACGAAGGCGCGGACCACCGAGACGGCAACGTCAGCGTCGAGCAGGGCACGGCGGATTTCGCGGACTGTACCGTCGATGTCTGCTTCAGTCAGGCGGCCCTTGCCGCGCAGGTTCTTGAAGGTTGCTGTCAGGCGATCGGAAAGTGAATTAAACACGTGCCGGGCACTTCTTTCGATAGGTCTTGTGGTGCGCGTCAAAAACGCACAGGACTCGACTTATAAGAATATCAAGAATCACGGCACGATCTAACCAGTTCCATATCACCTCGCGGTGCGTGCCCGTAGCCAAGGGGTGTCCTGGGCGACGGGCGCGCAGCTGGCGGTTGCTACGGAGCGCTCACTGCTGGCTTGGTGGCCACGGCTGTACTGCGCGGTTCTCCGGAGGCTGGCTTCGGCGGGGCCTTGCTAGCGGCCTGCTTGACCGGCGGTACAGCTGCTGCAGGCTTCTTAGGCGGGATCGGAGCTGGAGCGGCCTTCACTACCGGCACCTTGGCCTTGGCAATAGGAGCCTTGGGCTTGGCAACAGTAGCCTTGGCCTTAGCCGCCGGGGCTTTGGCCTGGGCAATTGGAGCCTTGGCCTTAGCAGCCGGCACCTTGGCCTTAGCGACCTGCACCGTGGACTTGGCGACTGAAGCCTTGGCCTCGTCAATTGGCGCCTTGGATGAGGAGGCAGCCGCCTTGGCCATTGGCTTCTTTGCCGGCGCGGCGGTGGCCGCTTGAGCAGGCTTATTCTTCACGGGCTTCGTGGCAGGCTTGGCTTCCGGCGCAACAGGGCGGGCCGGTGCCTCGGATTCAATTATTTTCCCAGCGGTCAACTTGGTTGCCGGCGGCGTTTTCTTGGCTGGGTCCTCATGTGATGGCTCGGCCTTAGGCAAGATTCCTGTTGGCGCCTTTTCCGGAACTTTGAGGATCACTTCCAATGTGGCTGTTGGATCAGGCGAAGGCTCCCCTGCTGGTCCTTCGGTTGGCTGGGAATCAGCGATTGGCGCCTGGCTGGCCTCGGTGGGCGGCACGCTGGGCGATGTGCTCGGTACGGGCTTCGGCGATTCAGGCGATGATGATGGCTGCACCGACTGCGATGGCGATGGCGCAATGCTCGGCTTGGATTCTTGCGTCGGCTCTGGAGTCAGCGAAGGCTTTGCACTTGCCGCAGCGGTTGGCGTGGCACTCGGGCTGGATGTCGCGACAAGGCTCGGAGATGCGGTGGGCTTGGCCGTGCTCGGTTTTGGCGTGGGCACCGGTGTAATTGTCTGTGCGTGCTCCGTCGGCGACGGCGAAGCGCTCGGTGCCACAGGCCGTGTGGGCGTTGCTGGCGGCGTGCTTATCGGGCGTGGCTTCTCGGCCTGCTTGGTTGGCGCCGTGCGCTGTGGCTGACGAACCTTTGGAGCCGTAGTTTTCGTCTTGTCCGTCCGGTGCTTCGAGGCTGGCGATGCCGCGGGCTTCGAGCTCGATGAACCTTGGGCGCGAACCGGCTTCTTTGCTGCGTGCTTGGCTTCGTGCAACGGTGCTTTTGCGGGGTGCTGCACTGCAGCATGCGAGATGCGAGCTGGTGGACGCTGGGGACTTTGGCCGGCAAGGAATCGGCTGGCCGCCACCGCCGGAGCATCCGGGAGAAACATCGAAGCGAATTGCCCTGGGCCCATGGCCAGATATTTGCTCGGGTCCTGCCACTGGCCATCGACGATGACCTCGAAGTGGACGTGACAGCCAGTGGAATTGCCGGTGGTGCCCGCCAAGGCAATGACTTGGCCTTGGCTTACCCTTTGCCCTACACCAACGAGGATCAGGGAATTGTGGCTGTATCCGGTCTGGATCCGATTGCCGTGGTCGATGGTGACGCGATTTCCTGAATGGCCAGCCCATGAGGCGACCGCAACAATACCGTCCTCGCTAGCTCTCACCGGTGAGCCGCAAGCTATGGGATAGTCCTGGCCGATGTGGATTTGCCGGCCAGGACCCGTCGGATTTCCGCGCCATCCGAAGGGGCTGGAAATCATGCTCGTAGACACAGGACGCATTAGCTGGAAAGACAACAGGTTTGGCCTGATCAGCGCATTGCTTGCGGCTACCCGATAAGCCGGTTGCGCCTGCGCTGCCGCAGCGGGCTGGTTGTCTAAAGCTTGCGGGCGGATGCCACCGGTGGCTAATCGGGAGTTGGCCTGCCCAATCGCTGCGCTCTTGATAGCCGAGCTGAGTGTGCCGACCGCGCCGAGCAGTGGCTTCTGCGACTCAGGTGCAGTCACCAGCAAGAGGCCCGGCGGTGCGATGGAGGTTTGCTCAATGGCCAAGTCGCTGGAGGCCACGCGAGCTGGCGGTGGCGCCGTCGCGCTGCTCAGTCCCACAACCGCTGCGATCCCCAAAGCAAAATATGCAAATCCATGAGTGGTTGTCGGCGCCTCTAAAGGCACAGAAATATCCAAATCGTGATGACGTCGCTTCATAACTTGCCAGTCCCCCAAAACCGCAAATCAACAACAGGCTCTCAGGATAGTCCCAGAAGCATGCAATGACCATAGTTCGTCTTGACTATTAAAAACCTCCGCGAAACCAACTCTTGGTTTCCAAGCTCTGCAGGTATCCGCTGTGCACGAGGGATAAGTCCGGAAGCCTGGGCAAGCTGGCCCGTTTAACTGCTTAGCTGCGAAGAACAACAGGCCCAGGCAGGGCCACCGTTGCTAGCTGGACGCCACCTGCAGATCCGTAGACGCGGATTGGTTGCGTGGCGGCGGTGCCCTAGGGTTTCGAAGCGAACCAGGAATTCCCGAAACAATTGGAGAATCGAAGCCATGGCGCCATCGACGATCGACCAGGACACTTTGCATCGCTACCTCGACCGGCATCTGCTGGGCTCCGAATCCGGGCTTGATCATTTCAAGGCTGCGCACGGCACTTGGGCCGGAACTGCCTTCGAAGAACGATTTGAATCCCTGCACCAGCAAGTGCAGGCGGACCAAGAGGACCTGAAGAAGATCATGGCCACGCTCGGCTGCAGCCCGCGCCCAATCGGAAAACTCCTGGCTCCTGTGGCCCGGCTTGCCGGGAAGGCCAACCCCTTCAACCCCTTGCGGCAGCACACGCAGGCCGCTGCACAGGTCCAACTGGATGTTCTCACCGGATTGCTCAATGCCAAGCTGCGCATGTGGCAGACGCTGCTGCTCATGCTCCCTCACGAGCAGCGCCTGGATCGGGGACTGCTTCAGGACCTTTCGCGCCGGGCCGATTCGCAGATCAAGCAGCTCGTGGCATTGAGCGACGAGACCTGGGCCGATCGCTTTGCCCCGCAAGAACATCATGATGGCGATGGGCACAGCCGCTGATGGACCGGTGAAATGCGGCCTGGCAGGAAGCGTAATCGGCGCGCTGGGGTTCGTCTCGACCTGCTTGCCCTGTCATGCGCTGGCTCTACCACCAGCCTGTTTCCCTGCTGGGATCAGGAATTGGACCAGCATAAGCAGCAACCATCGGTGGTTGGAATCAAATTTTCTGCCCCTGGTCGCAACCGCGGTTGCTTCCTGGTTGCGTTACTGCTACGTGGCAAAAATTACGCATGATTGCCCGCCCGGAGCTGGGCTAGGCCACGGCTGCCTGCCCCGAGGCAGGGCAGAGCGCTTCGGCCAATTCCAGCCATGTGCGCGCCACACGGGATCCTCACGGCAACACAGATGCTCCGACTGCAGGTTCCACTGCGTTGACGGGACACCACGCCAAATCCGGGACGAGATTCATATGCTGCGCCATGCAACCACTCAGCAATCGTCCAGCCAAAATAACCCGTGGCGAAGTCCGTTCTATAGTTCAAATTGTCAGTATCAGATCAATTCAGAAAGCAGGAACCATGGGTATTGGAGACAAGATCAAGAACAAGGCCCAGGAAGCATCTGGAAAGGCCAAGGAAGCCTTGGGAGATGCCACCGACAACGAGCGTCTGCAGGCCGAAGGCGCCAAGGACCAAGCCGCAGCCAAGGCCAAGCAGGCTGGGGAACATGTCAAGGATGCTGCCAAGGACATCAAGGATGATCTCTCCTAAGATTCGCTGACCCAGTTGCGTCCCATGGAATGATTTCCATGGGACGCAACTTTGTGTTCAGCGAGTTTTCACGGGCGCTATCCCCTGTTCCCATCCTGCAGGACAGCACGACCGATGCGCGGTAGTTCAGCGGTTGAATGGCCCTAGCCGGCACATCCAGGATTCCTCGATGGTGGCTTGCTGGCTGCAGCAACCCGGTTCCCGACTATCGGCGCCTATCGCGCAAGACTGCGCCTTGGCCGGCCATAGGCAGAAACCGGATGCCCGGGGCAAGCAAGTTATCAATTGTCCCGGCTGAACACCGGCGCCTAGCGCGCAGCCGGGAACCGTTCCCACGCACGATGCGTGGATAGCAGCCGCGCGGCACTGTCGGCCACCGCGGAGACCTCGACCACGCTGACTCCCGGAGCCTCATCTGGCAGGCCCACGGAACGGAGCAGGCCAGAGGACTGTCCAGGCAGGCAGATGATGGCCTTGCAATGGCGGTAGGCCTCGTTGATCAGCAAGCCCGCCCGCGGATCGACAAGATCCCCATCGTTGCCGGCATCCCCGGCCTTGGCATCCAGCGGCGCCTCGGCATCCGGGGCCGGAGGCAGCGTCCCGACCAGCACCAGCGCGTCGAATTCAATGGACCGAGCTGTCAGGTAGGTCCGGTCAATTGCCACTCCTCCAGCGATTTCTCCGCCCCTGGCCGAAACCAGCATTGGGGCCATGCCGCGCTCGCGCAGCGCCGATCGGATGGCCAGCACATCATCGTAGTTTTCTCGGTCGAACACGACCCCGATCTTTCGCCCATCCACCGGCCAGCTCCTGCCGATCTGGGATAGCGCGGGGCTTCGCTCGGGTTCGCCAAGCTCCTGTGCCGCCGGTGCCGGCAGGCCCAGAGCCCTCGCCACGCCAGCGGCCAGCCCGGTGTCGATGTTAGCCAGGCAATCCACCTGCCGCTGGCGCACCTGGACATCGGTGCATTTGCCCAGCTCGAAGGTGTAGGACTGCTGCACGTGCGCCCGCTCAACGCCCGAAAGGCTGAGGTAGAACAAGCGGGCCTGGCTGTAGTGATCCGAGAAGCTGGCCGGTTCACAGCGTTCTTTCCTGCCGGCATCGATTGGCTGCGGGAACTCCAGGGGCGGCAGCTGCCCGGATCCGAGCTGCGCAATGTACGGACAGCCGCCATCCAGCGAATTCGGCTTATAGGGAGCTATTCCCTCGGGCACCCGGTGCTGGTGCAGCCCATCCCGGAACATGTCGTTGACCGATGCCTGCGGCTGGTTGACAGGGATCTGCGCGAAGTTCGGGCCGCCGAGTCGGGTGAGCTGGGTGTCCAGGTAGGAGAAGAGCCGTGCCTGCAGCAAAGGATCATCGGTGATGTCGATGCCCGGCACCAGGTGCCCGGGATGGAAGGCGACCTGCTCGGTCTGCGCGAAGTAGTTCTCCGGATTGCGGTCGAGCACCATCTTGCCAAGCGGCTGGACTGGAGCCAGTTCCTCGGGGACGAACTTCGTAGGATCCAGCAGGTCGATCCCCTCAAAGCTCGAGGTGCCGTCATCCTCGAAGATCTGCACACCCAGTTCCCATTCGGGCAAAGCGCCAGCATCAATCGCTTCGGCCAGATCGCGGCGGTGGAAATCCGGATCTGCACCGCCGGCCAACTGCGATTCCTCCCAAACCAGCGAATGAACGCCGAGCTTTGGCTTCCAATGGAACTTCACCAGAGAAGACTTGCCCAGCGCGTTGACCATGCGGAAGGTGTGCACGCCAAAGCCTTCCATCATCCGGTAGGAGCGCGGGATCGCCCGGTCGCTCATTTGCCACATCACAT
Organism: Glutamicibacter sp. GQ173; assembly: GCF_059759215.1. NCBI lineage: Bacteria > Bacillati > Actinomycetota > Actinomycetes > Micrococcales > Micrococcaceae > Glutamicibacter > Glutamicibacter sp. GQ173. The sequence continues at coordinate 3,017 of NZ_JCAXDT010000002.1, read as the reverse complement.
GCGCCTGCGCCGGGGTATGCAGCGAGACGAAATCCCAGAAGGTATCGTGGGCCGATTGCGCCTGCGGGATTTCCCGATCGGGATGCGGCTTGGCAGCGTGCACCAGGTCGGGGAATTTGATTCCGTCTTGGATGAAGAACACCGGCATGTTATTCCCCACCAGGTCGAAGATCCCCTCGTCCGTGTAGAACTTCGTGGCGAAGCCGCGGGTATCGCGGGCGGTATCCATGGAACCGCGGGAGCCAACCACAGTGGAGAACCGCACGAAAACGCGGGTGGTGCGCCCGGGTTTCAAGAAGTCGGCACGGGTCAGCTCCTCGGCGTTGCCATAGCTGGTGAAGAAGCCATGGGCACCGGCACCGCGGGCATGGACCACGCGTTCTGGAATGCGTTCATGGTCGAAGTGCATGATCTTTTCGCGCAGGTGGTGGTCTTGCAGCAAGGTCGGACCGCGTTCACCGGTCTTCAGGGAATGGTCGGTATCGCTGACCGGCGCGCCTTGCGATGTGGTCAGGATATCGCTGTCCCGGCCCGGCACCGTTTCCGGCTGCTGCCCTTGGTCAGTTGGATGCTTCGGCTCATTGGCCATGGCGTTCTCCTGGCTTCTCGGGAAATCTGGCTGGATATTCTCCACGCTAGAGGCCATCGGCTCGCGGTCTCCAGCCGTTCCAGCGATTCCCAAGGTTTACACATCTGCCCCTGGATACGCCGCTTAAAAGCGGAAACCGCCGGTGGCTGCATGGCCCACCGGCGGCCTCCTGGACACCGAAATCGTGTCCTACCCCTTGATGATGTATTTGTTATTTTTCAGCTCCCACCCCTTTACTTGGATGCCAGCTGGTATCCGGCCTCGTTGTGCTCAGCCTCGTCGATACCGGCGATTTCAATATCGGCCGATACACGCCATGGGCTGAACTTGCCGATGACCGTGGCGATAATCCACGTCATGCCGGCGGAGAAGACTAGAACCACAAGAAGCGTCATGAACTGTGCGAAGAGCTGTGCGAGACCGCCGCCGTAGAACAGGCCGCCTGCGCTTTCCTCGTTAGGCAGTGCAAAGAATCCAAGGAAGAGGGTGCCGATGATGCCGGCGACAAGGTGAACGCCAACCACGTCAAGCGAGTCGTCGTAGCCGAGCTTCCACTTCAGGTTCACTGCCCAGGCTGCACCGGCACCAGCCAAGACTCCCAGCAGCAGTGCTGCCCATGGGGCTACGTCTGCACACGAAGGGGTGATTGCTACCAGGCCTGCAACGAGACCGGATGCTACGCCTACCGAGCTTGCACGCTCGCCACGCAGTTTTTCAACGAGGATCCAGCCGAGAACTGCGGCACCTGGTGCTGCGAAAGTATTGATCCAGATCAAGCCAGCTTGCTCAATGGTGGTGGCCGCACCAGCGTTGAAGCCGAACCAGCCGAACCACAGGAGTCCTGCGCCAAGCATGACCAGCGGAGTGTTGTGCGGCTGCGGGCGATCGTGGAAGTTGTGGCGCTGGCCGAGCTTGAGCGCGAGAACCAGGGCCGCGATACCGGCGTTGGTGTGGACCACAGCACCACCGGCGAAGTCGATGGCTTCGCCGAAGACCTTGCCGAGGAAGCCATCTGCGGACAGCAGGCCGCCGCCCCATACCCAGAAGGCGACCGGCGCGTAGACCAGGGTGACCCACAGCGGGATGAAGAACAGCCATGGGGCGAAGCGTGCGCGGTCGGCGATGGCGCCGGAGATGATGGCCACCGAAATCATGGCGAAGGTGCCAGCGAATCCTGCCGAAAGCAGGTCAGCCTGTTCGGTATTGTGCATGGCGAAATCGCTGATTGGATTTCCGATGATTCCAGCGATGGTTGGCTCGCCGGCGGAGAACGAGTACCCCCATAGCACCCAAACCACTGCGGTGATTGCTGCGGCGGAGAAGCTCATCAGCATCATGTTGACGACACCGGTAGCGCGCGTCATGCCGCCATAAAAAAGTCCCAGTGCCGGCGTCATCATCAGTACAAGTGCGGCTGCTATCAGGATCCATAAGCTGGCTACGTCCAACTCCATCTGGATCACTTCCCCTCAAGGTGTTTGGTTTATCGGTGGCGAGTCGGGCCCTGCTGCAGGTTTGCGGTGTCCTTTGGCCCGGTGTTGAGACTATTCTTCGCTAGCCATGTTTCGGTTCGCTCGCTGCCGCATTTCAGGAATGTATCCAAGAGCGCTTCGGGGTAACGTTTACTTCTCGAACCGGTTTCCGGCATGTTTCAAAGCCTTCACGAATGGCCGGTATCCGTGTGAATGCAGGGCGAAAGAAAGCCTGGAAGTGGACGCGCTGGCATACTGGGGTCGTGGACCGATCTTTCTTCATGCCTGATGCGCTCAGCGTGGCCCCTCGCCTGCTGGGCTCGATTCTCAGTGTCAATTCTCCCCAGGGACTGGTAAGCCTGCGGATCACGGAAACCGAAGCCTATTTGGGGGTCGGGTCCACCGGCCCCTACGATCCGGGCAGCCATTCCAAGGATCGAAAAACTGCCCGCAACGCCTCGATGTTCCTGCCACCGGGCCACGCCTATGTGTATTTCAGCTATGGTATGCACTTCGCGTTGAATCTGGTGTGCTCGCAGGAACACGCGGCTTCCGGTGTTTTGATACGTTCAGGAGAGATTGTCCAGGGGATCGACCTGGCTCGGGAACGAAGATATGCCAAGCAGAGTCCGAGCCCTGCATCGAATTACGTCAAGGATGCGCAGTTGGCCCGCGGACCTGGCAATCTCGCGGCGGCTTTGGGTATTACCCGTGAATCGCATGACGGCTTGGATTTGCTGGTTGAGCCATTTCACATTGTCCAAAGCCGAGTGGCAGACAGTGATATTGCCAGAGGACCTCGTGTCGGGGTGGCCGGAGTCGCAGGAGGGCCTGCTTATCCTTGGCGATTCTGGCTGAAAGGTGACCCGACGGTTTCTGCCTTCCGCCCAGGGAGGGACGCCCCGGTGCCCCCAGCAAAACCACGGCGATAAAAAGAGCTGGCGCTGAACCAGGAA